>NZ_JACAPW010000028.1:0-40319 GCF_013385495.1 Pseudomonas sp. F8002
ACCGGCCGGCTTGAGTGTTGAAGAGCAAAATCAAAAGCTAAAGCGGGCACGGTCCACTGTAGGAGCTGGCTTGCCGGCGATGGCATCACCTCGGTGTGTCTGATTCACCGAGTTGTCTGCATCGCCGGCAAGCCAGCTCCTACAGAAAAGCAGCTTTTGCCTTTGCTTTTAACACTCAGGTCGGCTCTCAGGCAGCCGTGCTCTTACTTTTGATCTTGATCTAACTGCCCCCTGCCGCTTTTGCAAAGTGACTCGCTGTAAGAGCGAAACCATAAGTAGCCATAACCTAAATAACGGATATGTACCCCCCTCCTCCGGCCAAACTCAACACTTCTCCCGCGAAATAAATCCCAACACCCCAGTATCCATCACCGGATTAAAACGAACCCGGGTCGTAATGTCCTGCTCAATCTCACGCATCGCCACCTGCGGCAACGTAGAAATATCCGCATCCTCCCGTATCCGCGCCGGCGTCACCGACGAGGTCAAAAACGCCACCCCACGCTGCACCGACCACGCCAACGCAACCTGAGCCGGCGTCTTCCGCACCCGCCGTGCAATCCCGGTAATCACCGGTTCATCCAGCACCCGCGGCCTCATCCCATGCCCCAACGGCGCAAACGCCAACACCACAATCCCATGCTGCCTGCAAAACTCCAACAGCTCCCACTCCGGCAGATAAGGGTGTGACTCAACCTGCACCACCGCAGGTTTTATCCGCGCCACCGCCACCAACTCCCGCAGCGTTTCCAGGCTGATATCCGACACCCCGATGGACTTGCAACGCCCCTCATCCACCAGACGCTCAAGCACCCGCCACGTCTCGATCAACGTCACCCCCGAGTCATACAACACATGCCCAAACGCATCCCGTGGGTGCAGCTCGTCACCCGGCAAAAACGCAAACGGCGTATGGATCATGTAGCAGTCGATCACCTCCACCCGAAGCCGGCGGCAACTGGCTTCGAACGCCGGCACCACACGCTCGGGCCGATGGTTGTTGTTCCATAGCTTGGTGGTGATGAACAGGTCCTCGCGCCGGACTTTACCGGCCGCCACCGCATCGTGAATCGCCGCGCCGACCTGCGCTTCGTTGCCATAACGCTCCGCACAATCGAAATGGCGAAAGCCCGCCTCCAACGCTTGCGTGACCGCCTGGGTGGTGGCCGTCAAATCCCTGAACAGCGTCCCGAACCCCACCGCCGGCATCGCGCCCGAGCCATGCTGCAAAGGAAAACGGGTATCGCGAAGTGCATCGTAATAGCTCATGTGTTTGCTCCACTAGCGTTTGAAATCGTTGACCGAGCGACCACCGAGCGCCACGAACAACCGCACGGTGTCGAGATGTTGGGCGGTGCTCGCCCGGATCTGCCCGAGCAGGGCCTGCTCATAGGCGCGTTGTGCCTCCAGCACTTGCAACAGCCCGCTCTCCCCTGCCCCATAGGCCTGCTGGTTCAGGCGCAAACTGTTGGCAGCGGCCTGTAGCGCGGCGGTCTGTGCCTGGTACTCCTCGGCGTCGTGGTTGATCGCCTGCAAGGTGTCTGCGACCTGGCCGAAGGACTTGATGACGGTCTGCTGATAGTTGGCGAGCGCGGCGTTGTAGCCCTCCACGGCGGCCTGGCGCTCTGCCTTGAGAGTTCCGCCATCGAAGATCGGCCCCGCCAACCCGGCGGCAAAACCCCACAGCGCCGCACCACCATTGCCCGACGCGGCCTGGGCCAGTGACGCGGACAGCTCCACACGGGGATAGAGATTGGCGGTGGCCACGCCGACCGCCGCGCTGGCCGCATGCAATTCGGCTTCGGCTTGCAGCACGTCCGGGCGGTCGTGGGCCAGTTCGGACGGCAAGCTGACCGGCAGCGTGGTGGCCGAGGCAAATCCAGCCAGTTCGAAATCCGGTGCGCGCCAATCCGCCGGGCCCTTGCCCGCCAGGATCGACAGCGCATGCCGCGCCGCATCGCGCTGCTGGGCGAGTGGTGGCAACAGGGTGCGGTCCTGCGCCAGTCGCGTTTCGGCCAGGGAGACATCGAGCTGCGTCGTCGTGCCGCTGTGTTGCGCCGCGCGCACCAGTTCGAGGTTTTTCGCGTCGGTGGCGAGCAAGGTCTGCACCGCTTCCATCTGCGCGCTGGCCGAGGCCATCAGCAACGCCTGGCTGGCGACGTCGCCCGTCAGCGTCAGGTATGCCGCCTCGAAGCGATGCTGCTGGAAATCGGCCAATGCCTGCTGTTGCTCGACCCGGCGCTGATTGCCGCCGAATACGTCGAGGTCGAAACTGACCTGCGGCCCGACGCCATAGAAGTTCGTCACCGCTGGCCGAGCGGCGTTGTGCACGCGCTGGCGGCCCGCTTGCGCGGCGAAATCCACCTGCGGGAAAAGTGCACCCTCGGCCGCAGCCACCGAAGCGGCGGCCTGACGCAACGTCGCGTCCGCTGCCGTCAGCTCAAGGTTGCCGGCAATCGCCCGGCGCATCACGCTGTCGAGCGTTTCGGAATGAAAGGTCGACCACCAGTCGACGCTGACCTTCTGACTGAAGGAAACGTGCTGCTCAGCCTGCACGTCATAGTGCTGCGAAGCGGTAACGGACGGCGCCTTATAGTCCGGGCCAACCGAGCACGCGGACAGGGTCATGACGGCCGTGATAACAAGCCCATGGGATTTCATTACGCACACTCCGGAAAACTAGCGGGTCGTGACAGGTTTACGCAGCAGCAGCACCAGCGGGCTCACCACCAGCATTGCCCACAGCAGAATCTTGAATTGGCCGACCACCGCGATGAAGGCGGCCTGGCCGGTGATGGCTTCGTTCAGCGCGGCGAATCCCGCCAGGGGCGTCGATGCGGGGACCGAATGCACAGTCAGGTGGCCGGCCAGCGCCACGTGCATCGCCTGGGTGTTGTTGAAGAAGAACCACTGCACCACCGCCACACCCAGGGTGCTGCCGTAGACGCGGGACAGGTTGAACAGCCCGCTGCCTTCGGGGCGCAACGTCGGGTCGAGGGTGCTGAACGCCACCCGGGAAAGCGCCGGCATCAGCAGGCCCAGGCCCGCGCCCTGGATTGCGCCAGCCACTGCCACCGGCCAGCCGTCCATCAAGGGTGAATAGCCGAGCATCGAGTGGTTGGCGTAGATCACCACGGCGATCCCGGCGACCACAAATGGGCGGCCGTCGAGATGCGCAGGCACCTTGTTCATCAGCCAGAACGCACCCAGCAGCCCCACACCACGGGGGATGGTGAGGAAGCCTGTGGTGTCGGGCGGGAAGCCCAGCAGTTCATCCAGCATCGGCGAGGTCATCGCCATGGTCGGCAGCAGCACGAAACCGACGGCGAAGAACATGACGGTCGACAGCACGAAGTTGCGGTCGCGCAATAACCCCTTGCTGATGAAGTGTGTGCTCGAGGTGAACCGGTGCATTGCGAACAGGTAGAACCCCAGGGCACTGGTGGCGGCTTCCAGCCAGATCTCGGGCGAGTCGAACCACTCCAGGCGCTGGCCACGGTCGAGGACCATTTGCAGGCCGATCACGCCGAGGGTGAAGCTGGCGAAGCCTGGGAAATCAAACGCAGCAGCGCTGTTGGCTTTCTTCTCCTGCTGAAACATCGCCACGATCAAGAAGGTGTACGCCAACAGCGGCAGGCTGGCGTAGAACATCCAGCGCCAGCCGAAATGCTCGCTGATCCAGCCGCCAATCGCCGGGCCGCTGACAATCCCCAGCAACCCGATCGCCGTCCATGACGGGCCGAATTTTGGCCGTTGCGTCGGGGCCAATGTCTCCAGGGCGATGGCCATCGACAGCGGCGCCAATACGCCGCTGGCAGCCCCCTGGATGATCCGCGCGCCGACAAATTGCAGTGAGGTGGTGGCCTGTGTCGCAAGCAGCAGGCCGAGGGCGAAGATCAGCATCGCCGCCTGGTAAACCGCCTTCACGCCGAAGCGCGCAGCAAGCCACTGAGCCACCGGCAACGTAATCGCGCTGGCCGCCAGGTACGACGTGAAGATCCACCCCGCCTCGTCATCCGTCATCGACAAACTGCCCTGCACAAACCGCAGGGCCGAGTTCGGCAGCGACACGTTGACCGCCTGCAACCAGGTCACCAGCAACGCCGCAAACCGGAGAGTACGTGCGCCGTTCATGGGCCGGTCCTGATATCAACCGTCACCGTGGCGCTGGTGCCGGAGAACAGCGGCAAGTCCGCGTTGGCATCGTCCAGTTCCAGGCGCACCGGCACCCGCTGCACCACCTTGACCCAGTTGCCGGTGGCGTTTTCCGGCGGCAGCAGCGCGAAGTCGGCACCGGCGCCCGGGCTCAGGCTGGTGATGTGCGCCTTGAAGGGATGATCCGGGTAAGTGTCGAGCTTGATGGTTGCCTGCTGACCGGCTCGCATATGGGTCATCTGGGTTTCGCGAAAGTTGGCTTCGACCCAGGTGCGACGGGGCGACAGCAAGGCGAAGGCCGGCGCGCCGCTGTTCAGGTAATCGCCGACCTGCACGTCATCCACCTTGGCCACCACGCCGTCGTCGGGGGCATAGACCGTCGCGTACGAGAGGTAGAGTTGCGCCTCGTCGAGCTGCGCCTGGGCCTCGCGAATCGCCGGGTGTCGGTCGATTTCGATGTCGGGATTGCCGTTCAGCGCCACCACCGTATTGGCGATCTGCTGCTCGACGGACGCCACGCGTTGCCGGGCGACTTTCAGGTCGGTATCGGCCCGTTCGAACACGGCCTGGGACACGAACTCGGTGGCCACCAGGGCCTTTTTGCGGGCGAATTCCTTCTGGTCGAAACCCGCCGATTCCTTGGCCGCCT
Organism: Pseudomonas sp. F8002; assembly: GCF_013385495.1. NCBI lineage: Bacteria > Pseudomonadati > Pseudomonadota > Gammaproteobacteria > Pseudomonadales > Pseudomonadaceae > Pseudomonas > Pseudomonas sp. F8002. Next base: position 4,805 of record NZ_JACAPW010000028.1, read on the forward strand.
GCAACTCTGCCTGCTGTTGCCGGTAGCTGGCCTTGAGGCCTTCAATCCGCAGGCGCGCCACGCTCAATTGCGCCTGCGCACGCTCGACCGCGACCTGGAACGGCTCGGGGTTGATACGCAGCAGTACCTGCCCCTTGTGTACCGACTGGTTGTCTTCCACGGCGACCTCCACGACCTGCCCGGATACCCGCGCATTGATCGACGCCTTCGCCACTCGGGCATACGCGTTATCGGTGGATACGTACGGCGCATCCTTGAGGTAATACACATACCCGGCCGCTGCAATGAGTACCGGAAAGCCCACCATCAACAGTGAACGCCAGGGGGTGCGGGTCGTGTTTTCCAACGCATTGCTCATGATCGAATCACCTTTGCTGAGCCCGGGATTTCTGAGGCCTTAATTTTGTGCGATGATGTAAGAATATCGACCCACCCACCTCTACTCAAGGATTTTTGTACGCCATGGCACAAAAAAAGATCACAGAGGCAAAAGGCCGTGGCCGCCCACGGGCCTACGACCCCGAAACGGCAATGCAAAAAGCCCTCGGGGTGTTCTGGAGCACCGGCTATTCCGGCGCCTCACTGGACAGCATCGCCACCGCCGCCGGGATGAACCGGCCAAGCCTGTACGCCGCGTTCGGCGACAAACACGCGATCTACCTCAAGGCACTTGAGCAGTATTGGGGTCTCGCTTCTGCCGCCATCGACGAGGCGCTGGACGACCCGAGCCTGACCCTCGCAGAGGCGTTGATGCGCTTATATGAAGGCCAGTTGTCGATCTACTTTTCGGGGGATGGCGAGCCACGGGGCTGCTTTATCATCGGCACCGCGACCACTGAAGCGGTGGAGGATGCGGAGATTCGCGCCGTGCTTTTGCAGCGCCTCGACGCACTCGACGCCCATCTCGAAACCCGCTTGCGCACGGCCATCGAGGCCGGTGAGTTGAAAGGTGGTGCAGACCCGGCAGCCGTCGCCGTCCTCGCCGCGTCTTTGGTGCACAGCCTTTCGATTCGTGCACGGGCGGGCAAGCCCCACGCCGAATTGATCACCCTGGCGCGCAACGCCGTGCAGGTCATCTGCGGATGAGTGAAGGACTGGAAGACATTCTGGCCGAGCACCTGGCCGTGATTTTCTGCGGGATAAACCCGGGGCTGAAGGCCGCCACCACCGGGCATCACTTCATGGGCAGGAGCAATCGGTTCTGGCGCACGCTGCACCTGGCCGGGTTTACGCCCCATGAAGTGCAGCCGGAGAACGACCGCACGATCCTGCAATACCAGTGTGGACTGACCACGGTGGTGGAGCGGCCTACGGCCCGGGCGGACCAGTTGTCGGCGGATGAATTCAGGGCGGCGGCGGCTAGTTTTGAACGCAAGATCGCACGCTACGCGCCACGGTATGTGGCGTTTCTGGGAAAGGCCGCCTATAGCGCGTTGAGCGGGCAGAAGCAGATTGCCTGGGGGCTTCAACCGCACACCCTGGGGTGTGCGGCGGTGTGGGTTCTGCCCAATCCCAGCGGCAGAAACCTTGGGTTTACGCTCGACCAATTGGTGCAGGCGTACCAGCAATTAAGGCTGGCAACACTCAGTCCCGATTAGAACTCAACTTCTCCCACAAAAAGCTGTAGACCAGCGCACTCATATGCGCAGCCTGTGCATTGTCTGCCGCCCCGCCGTGCCCACCTTCGATATTTTCGTAGTACGTCACGTCCTTGCCGGCCTCGATCATCTTCGCCGCCAGCTTGCGGGCGTGGGCTGGATGCACCCGGTCATCGCGGGTCGAGGTCAGGAAAAACACCGGTGGGTAGGCCTTCGCCGGATCGAACAGGTGGTATGGAGAAAACGTCTGGATGTACGCCCACTCTTCAGGTACGTCCGGGTTGCCGTATTCCCCCATCCACGACGCCCCGGCCAACAGGAGGTGATAGCGCTGCATGTCGAGCAAGGGCACCTGGGAGACGATTGCACCGAACAGTTCCGGGTATTGAGTAAGCATATTGCCGACCAACAGACCACCGTTGCTGCCACCCTCCGCGCCCAGGTGTCGGGGCGAAGTGATCCCGCGGTCGATCAGGTCACGGGCCACTGCGGCGAAATCTTCGTAGGCACGCGGACGGTTCTGCTTGAGTGCGGCCTGGTGCCAGCGCGGGCCGTATTCACCGCCACCGCGAATGTTGGCAACCACGTACACCCCGCCCTTCGAAAGCCAGGCGCGGCCTGCCTTACCGGAGTAATACGGGGTCAGGGAGTATTCAAAGCCGCCGTAACCATAGAGCAAGGTCGGCGCCGTGCCGTTGCGCGGCAGGTCTTTCCCGAGCACCAGGAAATACGGCACACGAGTGCCGTCCCTGGAGACCGCAAAGTGCTGCTCGATCACGTGCTGGCTGGAATCGAAAAAGGCCGGCAGGGTTTTCAGTACCTCGGGCGGATGACCGATCTCGGCCAGCGACAAGGTGGTCGGCGTCAGGTAGTCAGTGGTCACCAGCCATACGGCATCACTGTCGTCGCTGTCCACTGCGCTGGCATCCACCGTCCCCATGCTCGGCGCCCCGGTGAACGGGCTGTGCTGCCAGCCGTTCGCGCCGGGAGTGAGGACGCTGAGGCGGTTCTTGACGTGATCCAGTACGTTCAGCACCAGGTGATTCAACGTCCAGAAAAACCCTGCCAGCGAGGTGCTGTCCGTAGGGGTGAACAGCACCTCGAAATCCCGCTGGCCTGCCATGAAGCGATCAAACCGGATCGCCAGCAACGAGCCGGCCACAAACACTTCATCAAGCGTCCAGTCCTCCCGCAGTTCCAGCAGCAGCCAGTCTTTGTACACCGACTTTTCCGCTGAGTTCGGCGCGTCGATTTTGCTTAACTGGTTGTCGCTGCCCCGCAGGTACAGCTCGTTGTTGTAGAACGCCAGCGTGCGGCTGACGAAGTCACGCTCGTAGCCGGGCGTGTCGTCGTGCATCGCCGCGATGTACATATCATCCAGCGCGCCTTCATAGACAAGACTGGCGGCACTCAGCGGTGTACCGCGCTGCCACTGCTTGACGATGCGCGGGTAACCGGAACGGGTCATCGTGCCTTCGCCAAAATCGGTATAGACATAGACGTTGTCACGGTCGATCCAGCCCAGGCCGCCCTTGGACTCGGGCAACTGGAAGCCGTCTTCGACCCAGGTCTTGCTGGGCAGATCAATCTCGCGGGTGACATTCGCATCGGCGCCGCCACGGGACAGCGCCAGCAGGCAGCGCTGATAGTCCGGGCGCAAGAAATCAGCACCGTGCCACACCCAGTTTTCGCCTTCGGCGGCGTTCAGTGCGTCAAGGTCCAGCAACGTTTCCCAGGCAGGTTGAGGCTTGCGGTACTCCGCCAGCGTGGTGCGACGCCACAGGCCCCGCGGGTGGGCGGCGTCCATCCAGAAGTTGTAGTAATAGCCGCCGACCTTGTCGACGTAGGGGATGTTGCTGTCCGAGTCCAGTATCTCCAGCACCTCGGCCTTGATCTGCTTGAAGCTGTCGGAGCGGGCGAGCCGGTCTTCGGTCCTGAGGTTCTGGGCGCGTACCCAGTCCAGTGAACGCGTGCCGTCGACGTCTTCAAGCCATTGGTAGGGATCATTGGACGTTTCGGGAAGTTTTGACATGTTCGAATCCTGTCGAAAAGCAGAAATGGATAGCGTGCCCGACTTTGAGCCTTTTTGAGCGATAAAAAAAGCAAGAAACCGGGTGTGCCAGCCGATCTGATCGGCGATACATGGCGGACGTACCGCAGGCTGGTGCGGCAGGAGGACAGGCGATGACTGACAAAAACATGTGGATGCTGATGGGCGCAGACGCAAGCCCCTTCCCAAGCCCCGAGCCGGGAACGCTGGGCGGCCACCGAGGCGGCAAGCGCTATGGAAAGCTCGACTGTCGTGCGGCGCTGGGAGCCATTGCGCGTGGCGGCTACGTGAAAAATCGCGTGTTTTTTCTCGATGAAGCCACGGCTATCGCCGCGGGATTTCGTCCTTGTGCGGTGTGCATGCCTGCCGAATATCGCCTGTTTCGAGGGCACGCCTGAATCGAGTGTCCGGGACAAATTCCGGGCAAAAAAAAGCCTGCATCGCTGCAGGCTTTTTTACTATCTGGCTCCACGACCTGGACTCGAACCAGGGACCCAATGATTAACAGTCATTTGCTCTACCAACTGAGCTATCGCGGAATGCGCCGTATGTTACTGATTGAAAAGGAGAAGTCAAGCATTCAGTGAGATTTTTGCTTCACCCCAGGTGCGCCGCGCTGGAAAATCACCACGCCACTTCCTGTCACGACGCTGTCATACGTCAACGCCAACATCCGCAGATACCCCGCCCCTACCCTCTTCTTGAAGGACGACACATGCACACTCGCTCAGGCCCGCCAGCGGTAAAAACCCTGCTTGCCCGTTTTATCGTTATCGGATGCAGCCTGACGGTGAGCGCGTGTGACAGTGTGACCAGGAGCGCGCCTGTCGCGCCTGCTTCGTTCAAAACCCTGGACGGTGCACCGCCTCTGGTTATCGGCCATCGCGGTCTGCCAGGACTGTACCCGGAAGAAACCCGGGCCTCCTACGAGCATGCAGCCGACGCTGGTGCGGATTCGCTGGAGCTGGACCTGCACATGACCAAGGACTGTGTATTGGTGGCCCGGCACAATCCCTGGTTGAGCGACAACACCAACATCAGCGACGTCGCGAAGACCAATCCCGAAGTTGCACGCCGCAAGCGCACGGTGCCGGGTGTGCTGGTTAACGTCAGGTATCCGGCCACTGCAGAAAATGGCCCGGCCCAGTACCTGAGTGATCTGACTGACCCCAACGATCCAAAATCCGTGTTGAAGTCCTTGATCGTGGATGGCGAAGACCATACCAACGACTGGTCAATCAGCGATTTCACCCTGGCCGAACTCAAGCAATGGATCGGCGGCACGACGTACGACGCCCGCGACGAGCGCCCGACCGAACTCAACGGCAAGCTGCCGATCCTGAGTTTCCAGGAAGTGATCGACATCGCGAAAGCCAAAAGCGCCGCCACGGGCCGGGTGATTACCACCTACCCGGAAAGCAAGAACCCGATCTGGAACAATGCCCAGGCCATCGCCAACGGCTGCGGCGCGCCGGGCAGTCATCCGTTCGAAGCGGCGTTTCTCAAGACCCTTGAAGACAACAACCTCAATCGCAAAGACGCGCCGGTGTTCGTGCAGAGCTTCGACCCGAACAGCCTGAAATACCTGCGCTCCATCGGCCTGCAAACCAGGGCGGTTCAACTGGTGGATGGGAACGGGGTGAACTTCAAGACCGGCGAGACCATTTTCATCACCGACAAACCCAACACCTTCGTCAGCGGCCGCCCCTACAGCTGGACCGTCGCCGGCGACCCACGCGCCTTTGGTGCGATGCTGACCCCGGCCGGGCTGGCCGAGGTCAAGACCTACGCCGACGGCATCGGGCCATGGAAGCCGCAAGCGATGTTGCTGACCGCCGCTTCAGCGCAAAACCCCGGCTTGCCCGAGGTCGACACTGTCAAGCCCACCAGCCTGATCAGCGATGCGCACAAGGCCGGCCTGTTCGTGCATATTTTCACCTTCCGCAACGAAGCCAAATACCTGGCCGGCGCCTACAAGGGCAGCCCGGCGGCGGAATACATGGCCTTTTTCCGCGCCGGTGTTGACGGTGTGTTTACGGATTTCACGCCGACTGCCGTTGCGGCCCGAACTGCCTACCTTAAAGAAGTCGCGCGCTAAAAAGTCGTGCGTAAAGATGGCGGCCTTATGGGCCGCCATCCTTCAGTCAAGTTGCTCAATCACCCCTCCTGCCTTGAGCTGCCCCAACTGCTCTGCCGACAACCCGAGGCGCTCGCCCAGTACCTCATCGGTATGCTGCCCCAACATCGGCGCCGGCCTTACATACTCTACCGGCGTGCCCGACATCTTGATGGGGCTGCCGACCATCTCGAACTGCGGATTCCTGGGATGCGGGATCTTCACCATCAACCCACGGGCAATCACCTGCGGCTCTTCCAGGGATTGCGCGATGTTGTTGATCGCCCCCACCGGTACTTTCGAGGCGTGAATACTCGCCACCCACTCGTCCGCCGTTCGCCCCAGGAAGTGCGCCGACAACAGTTCGACAATCTCCGCCCGATGCGCAACCCGATCGGCATTGCGCCGAAAGCGCGGGTCTTCCGGCAGGTGCGGCAAACCGATGCTGTGGCACAGCGCTACAAACTGGCTGTCGTTGCCGCAGGCAATAATGAAGTCGCGGTCGGCGGCGCGGAACACCTGGTACGGCACGATGTTGGCGTGGGCGTTGCCGAAACGCTGCGGCACCTTGCCCGAGGCCAAGTAGTTCATGCTCTGGTTGGCCAGGGTTGCCACTTGTACGTCCAGCAGCGCCATGTCGATGTGTTGGCCAACGCCGGTGCGTTCGCGGCTGAGCAGTGCGGCCTGGATCGCGACGGTGGAATACAGGCCGGTCATCAGGTCGGAGAACGCCACGCCGACTTTTTGCGGGCCGCCGCCGGGCAGGTCGTCGCGTTCGCCGGTGATGCTCATCAGGCCGCCGATGCCCTGGATGATGAAGTCGTAGCCGGGTTCTTCGGCGCGCGGGCCGGTCTGGCCGAAGCCGGTGATGGAGCAGTACACCAACCGTGGATTGATCTCGGCCAGGGTCGCGTAATCCAGGCCATAACGCGCCAGGGAACCGGCCTTGTAGTTTTCGATCAGTACGTCGGAGCTGGCCGCCAGGGCCCGCACCAGTTCCTGGCCTTCGCTGGTGGCCAGGTCAATGGCCACGGATAGTTTGCCGCGGTTGGTGGACTGGTAATAAGACGCCTGCCCGGACGACTCGCCGGTGTCAGTCTTCATCCACGGCGGGCCCCAGCCGCGGGTATCGTCGCCACTCTGTGGCCGTTCGATCTTGATCACTTCCGCGCCGAGGTCGGCCAACACCTGGCCACACCAGGGCCCGGCCAATACCCGGCTTAAGTCCAGCACCCGCAAACCTGTCAATGCACCCATTATTCTTGTCCTGTGATGAATCGAAATCAGCCGACTGCCGGCTCTTCATGACGCAGGGAAATCCCCAGCACGGCACGCCGCCGCAGCCAGGGGCTGGGGCGATAACGTGGGTCGTGGGTGAGTTCGCTCATGCGTTGCAAAATCGTGAGGATGCGCCGTGGCCCGAGGGCATCGCCCCAGGCGAGCGGGCCTTGTGGATAACCCAGGCCGAGTTGTACGGCCTGGTCAATGTCGTCGACGCTGGCGATGCGTTGCTGGGCAATGTCGCAGGCCAGGTTGACCACCATCGCCAGGGTGCGCTGGGCAACGAAGCCGACGCTGTCGCTGATCACTGTCACACCTACACCGTCATTGGCGAGCAACGCGTGGGCGGCATCGCGGGTGGCGGTGGACGTCAGCGGGTTTTGCATCAGGGTGCGGTGGCGCGACAGGTCGGTCAGCAGGTCGATGCACAGGGTGCGTGCCGGGTCAGTGTGGAAGCGCTCGCTGGCCGAGGTGGCGTCGAGACCGTAGGGCGCCAGCAGGCACAACGCTTCAGGCGAAGGCTGCGCCGCGCTTTCAAGGTGTGCGCCCAACTCGATCACCAGGGCGCTGAGGCGCTCGTAGTCTTCGGCGTTTTCGGTGGCGATCCATACCGGCGGGAATTGCTTGATGGAAGGCACCGGCTGCGGCTGCGGGCCGTCCACCACCTGGCCATTTTCATAGCGGTAGAAGCCCTGTCCGCTCTTGCGCCCGAAGCGTCCGCCCACCAGCATCTGGCGCGTCAGGGGCGATGGTTTGTAGCGCGGGTCCTGATAGAACTGGTTGTAGATCGACTCCATCACCGGGTGGGAAACGTCGAGCCCGGTGAGGTCCAGCAGTTCCAGCGGCCCCATGCGAAAGCCTGCGCCTTCACGCAGGATACGATCGATGTCGCCGCGCTCGGCAATGCCTTCATCGAGCATCTTCAAGGCTTCGGTGCCGTACGCACGGCCGGCGTGGTTGACGATGAAACCCGGGGTGTCCTTGGCGCGCACGCCGCGATGGCCGGTACGGCCGACGAAGGCCAGCAGGTCATCGCCGACCTTCGGTGCGGTGGCCAGGCCGTCGATTACTTCGACGACGCGCATCAACGGTACCGGGTTGAAAAAGTGCAGCCCGGCGACCCGCTCAGGGTGTTGGCAGCCGGTGGCGATGGCCGTGACCGACAGCGACGAGGTGTTGGTGGCGAGGATGCACGCCGCGCTGACCACGCCTTCCAGCTGCTGCAACAGGCCGCGCTTGGCGTCGAGGTTTTCGACAATGGCTTCCACCACCAGGTCGCAGTCGTGCAGCGCCTCAATGGTGGCGGCGACTTGCAGGTTCGCAAGCGCAGCGTCCACCGCTGCCTGGGTGATCTTGCCCTTGGCGGCCAGCTTCGAGAGCGTGGCGCCGAGGTTATCCCGAGCGGTTTGCGCCGCACCGTCGCGGGCATCGAACAAGCGCACCAACACGCCCGCCTGAGCGGCAATCTGTGCAATCCCGGCGCCCATCACGCCGGTGCCTACCAGGCCCATGATCTTGATTGAATCATCCATTGTCATTCCCCCAGGTAGTTCGCGGTGCGTTTTTCGAAGAACGCCGCGGCGCCCTCCTTCTGGTCTGCCGAATCGAACAGCAGTTGAAAGGCCTTGCGCTCCAACACCAGCGCGCTTTCCAGCGGCAGGTCGGCGCCGGCCAGCATCACTTCCTTGATCTGCTCCACCGCCAGTGGCGGCAAGGCGGCGATCTGCGCGGCCAGTTCCAGGGCGCGGGGGATGGTCTGGTCATCGGCCACCACTTCGCTGAGCATGCCCATGGCCAGGGCTTCCGGGGCCTTGACCATGCAGCCGGTCAACGCGATGCGCATGGCCTGGAACTTGCCCACGGCGCGTACCAGGCGCTGGGTGCCACCGGCGCCCGGCATCAGGCCCAACTTGACCTCGGGCTGGGCGAAGCGCGCCGATTCGCCGGCGACGATCAGGTCGCAATGCATGGCCAGCTCACAACCGCCACCCAGGGCAAACCCGTTCACTGCGGCGATCACCGGCTTGGGGCAGCGGCTGATGGCTTCCCACAGGTATTCGGTGTGGCGGCGATACATCTCGATCGGGCTGGCGCTGGCGAATTCCTTGATGTCGGCACCGGCCACGAAGAACTGGTCGCCGCCGGTGAGCACGATGGCGCGCACATCACGGCGTTTGGCCAGGGCACGAAAGTGCTCGGCCAGCTCTTCGCGAACCTGGGCGTTCAAGGCGTTTTTCACTTCGGGGCGGTGGATGCGTACCACGGCGACGCCATTGTCCTGGACGTCGAGGTGCACTACGGGTTGGTCGAGGCTGGCCACAAATTCTCCTGCTGCAATGTTCTTGTTAGTTCGGATATCGCCAGTTTCGCTATGCGAAACAACATTCCGTATTTAGCGATAATCATAAGGACCGAGTCGCCGTGATGTAAACGTAAAAACCTGACCCTCCGATAAATTGGGCTATAACTCGTTGTTTAGACGAGTTTTATTAAACAAAAAGACAACGCCACGCAAAGTTGATTAGTTTCGCTGTGCGGAATACAATTTTGTTTTGTTGATTTTCTAAAAAAAGGGGGACTAACATGCGCCGTCGAAACCTGGACCCGAACACACCCGAAACACCTGCCGGCAACCACGCCTTCGAGCACTTGCTGATCGATCCGATGAATGCCGACGAGGAAGAAGACAAGGACCGCCAGTTCGTCACCGCCCTGGCCCGTGGCCTGGAATTGCTGCGCTGCTTCACCCCCAGCGAAAGCGTGCTGGGTAACCAGGAGCTGGCGCGCAAGACCGGGCTGCCAAAGCCGACGATTACGCGGATGACCCATACGCTGACCCGCTTGGGCTATCTCAAGCACCTGCCGCAGTCAGGCCGGTATCAGCTGGATGTGGGCGTAATGGCATTCGGTTACGCAATGCTGTCGAACCTGTCGGTGCGGGCCGTGGCCCATCCGCTGATGGAGACGATGGCCAAGTACGCCCAGGCCGCGGTGGCGATGGCCACGCGGGACCGCCTGGACATGGTTTACCTGGACGTGGTCCAGGGTGAAGCCAACATGACCATGCGCCGCCAGGTCGGCACGCGGTTGCCGTTGCACTTGAGTTCCGCAGGCCGCGCCTGCCTGGCAGCGATGCCGGAAAACGAGCGGGAATTTATCCTCGACCATATCCGCCAGCGTCATCTGGCGGACTGGCCGGGCATCAGGAAGGGTCTGGAACGTGCCTTCCGGGATTACACCGATTTCGGCTATTGCATGTCGATCGGTGAGTGGCACCGCGATGTAAACGCCATCGCCGTACCGCTGCTGCATGCACAACATGGGCTGCTGACGTTCAACTGTGGCGGGCCGAGTTTTCACCTTTCCCGGGAGAAACTCGAGGACGACATCGGGCCCCGTCTCAAGCACATGGTGAACAACATCGAGGCCGCCGCCCGCTAGACAGATCGGTGCAAGGCCTCGGCAGATTGACGACAACAGGCCCGCCGAACGGGCCGCTGAGGAATGCACATGATCCGAGACCCCGAAACGCTTCATCTGTTGCTGGAAACCCTGCAGCAGTTCGTCAACGAGGCGCTGATCCCCCGGGAAAACGAACTGGCCGAGACCGATGACGTCCCGGCGGATATCGTCAGCCAGTTCCGCGAGCTGGGCCTGTTTGGCCTGACCCTGCCCGAAGCCTACGGCGGCCTCGGGCTGACCATGGAAGAAGAGGTCAACGTGGCCTTTGAACTGGGCCGCACCTCGCCGGCATTCCGCTCCTACTTCGGCACCAACAACGGCATCGGCTCCATCGGCATCCTGCTGGACGGCACCGAGGCGCAGAAGCAGCACTACCTGCCAAAACTCGCCAGCGGTGAACTGCTCAGTTCGTTCTGCCTGACCGAGCCGGACTCCGGCTCCGACGCCGCCTCGCTGAAAACCACGGCGGTGCGCGACGGTGACCACTATGTCATCAACGGCACCAAGCGCTTTATCACCAACGCCCCCCACTCCGGGATCTACACGGTGATGGCCCGTACCAACCCGGACATCAAGGGCGCGGGCGGCATCAGTGCATTCATTGTCGAGCGCAACACCCCCGGCCTGTCTCTGGGCAAGCGCGACCACAAGATGGGCCAGAAAGGCGCCCACACTTGCGACGTGATTTTCGACAACGTGCGCGTACCGGCCGACCAACTGATCGGTGGCGTCGAAGGCGTGGGGTTCAAGACCGCAATGAAGGTGCTCGACAAGGGCCGCCTGCACATTGCCGCCGTCAGCGTCGGGGCCGCCGAGCGCATGCTCAACGATGCCCTGAACTACGCCCTGGAGCGCAAGCAGTTCGGCCAGCCGATCGCCGAGTTCCAGTTGATCCAGGCGATGCTCGCCGACAGCAAGGCCGAGATCTACGCCGCCCGCTGCATGGTGGTGGACGCCGCGCGCAAGCGTGACGAAGGCCTGAACATCGGCACCGAAGCGTCCTGCTCGAAAATGTTCGCCACGGAGATGTGCGGCCGCGTGGCCGACCGTTGTGTGCAGATTCACGGCGGTGCCGGGTATGTGAGCGAGTACGCCATCGAGCGGTTCTATCGCGATGTGCGCTTGTTCCGCCTGTATGAAGGCACTACGCAGATCCAGCAATTGGTGATCGCCCGCAACATGATTCGCGAGGCCAAGCACTGAACCCCGGGAACAACACCAAACCCATGTGGGAGCTGGCTTGCCTGCGATGCAGACAACTCGGTCTGGCAGTAACACCGCGGCGATGCCATCGCAGGCAAGCCAGCTCCTACAGTGACCGTGTTCCAACCGCATTACCGCAACACCCATAACTTGTGCCCTAACAACTACAACAAGGTATCGCTATGGAAGTCGCCGCTTCGACGGGTGCGTTGTCGCCCGCGCAAAACAAACTGTGGATCATCGTATTCATCTTCTGCTTCCTCGGCCTGCTGATCGACGGTGCCGACTTGATGCTGCTGTCCTACAGCCTCAGCAGCCTCAAGGCCGAGTTCGGCCTGACCAGCGTCGAAGCCGGCAGCCTGGGCAGCTTCACCCTGGCCGGGATGGCCATCGGCGGGATTTACGGCGGTTGGGCCTGTGACCGTTTTGGCCGGGTGAAAACCGTGGTCTGGAGCATCGTGCTGTTCTCCGCCGGCACGGCGATCCTGGGCATGACCCACAGCTATTGGCAGTTCGCGAGCACCCGTTTCTTCGCGTCCCTGGGCCTCGGCGCGCTGTATGTCGCGTGCAACACCCTGATGGCCGAATACGTGCCGACCCGCTATCGCACCACCGTGCTCGGCACCCTGCAGGCCGGTTGGTCGGTGGGCTACATCGTCGCCACCCTGCTCGCCGGCTGGATCCTGCCGAACCACGGCTGGCGCTGGTTGTTCTACGTGGCGATCATCCCGGTGATCCTCGCCGTACTGATGCAACGCCTGGTGCCGGAGCCGCAAGCCTGGATCAAGGCCCAGGCCGAACGTGCCCGGGAAAAGGCCGAAGGCATCAAGCGCGTGTCGGCGAAGAAACCCGACGGCATGTTCAAGCTGATCTTCAGCGACCCGAAAGCCAGCCGCATGTTTATCCTCTGGGCACTGACCGCAGGCTTCCTGCAGTTCGGCTACTACGGCGTGAACAACTGGATGCCGTCGTACCTGGAAGGCGAGCTGGGGATGAACTTCAAGTCGATGACCAGCTACATGGTCGGCACCTACGCGGCGATGATTTTCGGCAAGGTCCTCGCCGGGCTCGCGGCAGACCGCCTGGGCCGGCGCCTGGTGTTCGCCGTCGGTGCGCTGGGCACGGCGATTTTCCTGCCGGTGATCGTGCTGTTCCAGAGCCCGGACAACATCCTGTGGATGCTGATTGTGTTCGGTTTCCTGTACGGCATCCCCTACGGCGTGAATGCGACCTACATGACCGAAAGCTTCGAAGCGAAATTTCGCGGCTCGGCAGTGGGCGGCGCCTACAACATTGGCCGAATCGGCGCGGCGGTGGCACCGGCAGCCATTGGTTTCCTGGCGTCCCATGGCTCGATTGGCGTGGGATTCCTGGTCATGGGCGGCGCGTACTTTATCTGCGGCGTGATCCCAGCGCTGTTTATCCGCGACAAGCAGTTCGACCCGCAAAAACAATAAGCCCTAACCCGGGGCCCGCGGCGACGCGGCCCCGGCTATAAGACGTGCGGCAGTTATACCCTTAGGCAAACCGGGCTAGACTGTACGTCAGTCCTACGGAACTGAAGGAACAGTACGACGCTCTCACCCAGCCTGTAAGACAGTTTTGTGCTTAGAGGCTCATTCGCTTATGAAAACACCGACCCAGACCAACGCAATTGACTTCGACAGCGCCAAATTGCAACGCCTGGGCTTTGGTCAGCCTTCCCTTCTTACACGACGCCCCGCGACGGTTGAGCAACTTCGCCAGCAACTGGGCATGCAATTGCAAACCAGCCTGGAGCCGGAGCATATCCTTGCGTTGTTCTTCCGCGAGATCCAACGCCTGGTGCCGCTGGACGCCCTGCAATACCGCCACGAAGCCAGCGACCTGCGCCTGGAGTACGGTCACCGCGGCCATCATTCGGTGAGCTATGCCCTCAGCCATGAAGGCGAGCACCTTGGCGAACTGGTGTTTCGGCGCAACCAACGCTTTCTCGAAGACGAACTGGCCAACCTGGAATCGCTGCTGGCCACCTTGCTCTACCCGATGCGCAATGCCCTGCTCTACCGTGCGGCGACTCGCAGTGCCCTGCGCGACCCACTGACCGAAACCGGTAACCGCATCGCCATGGACCAGACCCTGCAACGGGAAATCGACATGGCTCGCCGGCACCTGCAACCCCTGTCCTTGCTGATGCTGGACATCGACCACTTCAAGCACATCAACGACAGCCACGGCCATGCCACGGGCGACAAGGTGCTCAAGGCCGTCGCCGCCTCGATCAAGAGCCAGCTGCGCAATGTGGACATGGTGTTCCGGTTTGGCGGGGAAGAGTTTCTGATCCTGCTGTCCAACACCGGCCGGGACGCGGCATCGATGGTCGGCGAGCGCCTGCGTCAGGCGGCACAGGCCCAGGATTATTGGGCGGATGATGAGCGGATCGAATTGACGGTGAGCCTGGGCTGCTCGACCTTGCTGGCGGGAGAGTCCGCCGAGAGCCTGTTGCGCCGGGCGGACAGTGCCTTGTATGTGGCCAAGCGTGAAGGCCGCAATCGGCTGGCAATGGCGGGGTAATTTACCCCGCCATCACCCCGTTTACGCCTCGCTGGCAACCAGGGCCGGTTGTTTGCGGGGGGCGGCCACCGACTTTTCCAGCTGCATGCAACGTTCCAGGAACAGGTACATGTAGTCGTAGCTCTTGCAGACCGCCTGGCGCAGCTCTACCTGCAGTTCCTTGGTCGGGTTCATGCCGGCCAGGGTGCAGATGATTTCCAGGGCTTCCCAGGGATGTGCGTCATCGTACTGGGCATGCATCTTCAGCCACTTCATCGCGCGCTTGCGGTCTTCCTCAGGGAAAGCCGCAGCATAGACGCCGGTGGAACACACCACAGCGGACCACTCCCCAGTGGCCCCCTCGATGGCGTAGTTGGTGGCGGCAATCGCGACAATCAGCGAATCGGCCGAGCTGGTGTGCCAGCACCAGTGGCTCAGTGCATGCAGCTCCGGCGGCACTTCCTGTGCCTGCAATTCTTCCAGGCTGACACCGTGGGCGCGGGCCCAATGCACCCAATAATCGGCGTGGTTGAGTTCCACGCGAATATTGCGCATCAGCCAGCGGCGCGCCATGTCCTCCCCAGGATGGCGGGCAAATTTGGTCTTGGTGAGGTTCTGTGCCATGTACAACGCAAACTGTTCAACCACCGGCCAGCCACCGATCAGGTAGTGGCGCATGGTCTTGGCGCTGAGCTTGTTATCGCGCATGCGCTGGTACAGTTCGTGTTCGACAACGCGACGCTTGCTCTCGCTACAGTCCTGGATCAGCTGTTGCGCCCAGGCGGGGTAACTTGAGGCTTCCATAAGCGGGCCGGTTCTGTTGAATGTGTCGATCACTGTCGGGCTCCTTTTGATTTGTGATATGTACAGACCAGCAAATGTTTCATCGGAACGTGCCAGGCGCCTTGAATAACAGGGGCTGCGGTCGCACAGGTCGACACTGCAAACTATCAAAGGTAAACAACTGCGGTCGCTCGATCAGGTATCCCTGAGCGTAGTCGACCCCGATCTCAAGCAAGGCTTGTTCGATCTGGGGTGTCTCGACAAATTCGGCAATTGTGCGCTTACCCATGACATGACCGATGTGATTGATCACTTCGACCATAGCGCGGTTAATCGGGTCGTCCAGCATATCCTTTACGAAACTTCCATCGATCTTCAAGAAGTCTACAGGTAAATGTTTAAGATATGCGAACGAGGACATCCCGGCGCAGAAGTCATCCAGGGAGAAATGGCACCCTAACTCTTTGAGCTCGTTGATAAAACGAATCGCACTACCCAAATTCGCTATAGCGCTGGTTTCTGTAATTTCAAAACAAATCATTTCCGGTGGAATGCCATAGGCAATGAATTGCTCACGCAGGAACCCAAGAAAGTCCTCATCGCCGATGGTAGTGCCTGACAGATTGATCGCACACATGGCCATGGGCCGGCCCGGGCGCTCACGCATGCAGCCCGCGATGATCTTGAACACGTTCTCCACCACCCAACGGTCCAGGGAGGTCATTAAGCCGTAACGCTCGGCGGCCGGGATAAAACTGTCCGGCAGGATGATCCGCCCCGCCTCGTCATGCAGGCGCAGCAGGATTTCGATATGCCCATCCCCCTGTTCGGTGTGCCCAAGGGGCGCGATTTCCTGGGCGTACAGGCAAAAACGGTTCTCTTCCAGCGCCATGTGCAGGCGTTGCACCCAGGCCATCTCGCCAAAGCGCAGGGACAATTCCGAGTCATCGGCGTGATACACCTGCACCCGGTTGCGGCCCTTTTCCTTGGCCATGTAGCACGCCATGTCGGCGGCTCGCAGGGAAGTCTCCAGGGTGGTCGGGGCGTGCGTGATGTGCACCAGGCCAATACTCACGGTGGTGACAAACGGCCTGCCCTTCCACACAAAGTGCAGGCTCTGCACGGTGTGGCGCAGGCTTTCGGCGATTTTTTCCGCCACCGGCGCCGGGCAGTTCTCCAGCAGGATGCCGAACTCGTCGCCCCCCAGCCGGGCCAGGGTGTCACCTTCACGCAGGTCGGACTGCAAGAGCGCGCAGATATGCCGCAACAGTTCATCCCCCGCGGCATGCCCGCAGGTGTCGTTGACCAGCTTGAACTGGTCCAGGTCGAGGAACATCAAGGCATGGCGCCCGGTTTGCTGGCGCCCGACGTTGTGCAGCACCTGCTCCAGGCGGAACTCGAACTCGCGGCGGTTGGCCAGGCCGGTCAAGGCGTCGTGGGTGGCCTGCCAGGACAGGTTGGCGATGTACTGGCGTTCCTGTGTCATGTCGTGCAACACCAGCACCGCGCCGACG
Source organism: Pseudomonas sp. F8002 (assembly GCF_013385495.1). Lineage (NCBI taxonomy): Bacteria > Pseudomonadati > Pseudomonadota > Gammaproteobacteria > Pseudomonadales > Pseudomonadaceae > Pseudomonas > Pseudomonas sp. F8002. The sequence goes on from NZ_JACAPW010000028.1 coordinate 21,344, forward strand.
ACTTTGCCGGCACTGCGGATCGGCGCGCCCACCAGGGTGACGGACACGGTGGTGCCGTCCAGGCGCTGGATCAGCTTGGAGTGCTCGCTGCCCCCACCGAGTTGGCCGCCCAATATGTGTTCGATCAGGGTAAAGCCGTCGGCCTGGGCATTTTCGTCCAGCAGGTTGAACAGCGCCGCCAGCGGCAGCCCTTGGGCCTGGGCGGCTTTCCAATGGGTCAGGGCTTCGGCGGCCGGGTTCATATACGCAATGGCGCCGTCGACATCGGTGGTGATCACTCCGTCGCCAATCGACTCCAGGGTGATCTGCGCCCGCTCCTTCTCCAACTGGAGCGCGTCGGCAAACGCATGCCGCTGGGCCAGCAGCTTGTGGGTACGCAACAGCGCCAGCACGATCAAGCCGAGTGCCGTGGCCAGGTTGGTCACCAGCAGCAGGCGCAGGATCATCCGCGAGCCTTCACCCAGGGCATCGCTGAAGGCTTTCGCGGCCGGCGTCACCCCGTCGTTGATCGCGAAGATCCGCTGCTTCCAGCGGTGTACGTCGCTGCCGCTGACCTGATTGGCCATGATCGCTCGGTGCATCTCCTGGGCCAGGTCGTCCAGTTGCACAAGGTAGCCATCGCCCACCGTCCACAGTTCGATGGCTTTTTCCAGGTAACTGAAATGGCGGAAGTTGAGGTACAGCCAGATCAGGCTGGAAACGTCGTCAGGGTGGTTACCGCCCTTGAGGATGCCCTGGCGCGCGGCAGGCAGGTCCGGCGTCGGGCGGTCCAGGGCCAGCCGCAGCTCATGCCCGCCCTGGGGTACGGCAATCGCGTTCTGGTATTTGAGGTAGGTGGCTTCGTCGCGGCTGTCGGCGTAGAGCGTCAGGTAAAAGATCGCGTCTTTCTGGCCCTTGGACCACAGGCTTTCGCCCGCCACATAACCGCGCACCGCCGAGAGTACGTAGAGACTGACGCAGCCTAACAATGCCTGGAACAGCACGACGGCGATAAAAGGCCACACAATGCCCAATAACCGAGGGGTTCCGAGAGTCTGCTTTTGCTTCATGAGGTCCCTTGCACATGCACAACTAAAATACGCACGCGAGTGAAAACCGCTCCTGATAGCTCAGCGTAGGCTAAATCACCGCACTTGTTGCAAGTGTCCGTAAAGTTTGGCGTACAAGCCACCATCAGCAATCAACTGCTGATGGTCGCCATCTTCGGCAATATGGCCGCCATCGAACACCAATACCCGATCCGCCTGTTTCACCGCCGACAGCCTGTGGGCGATGATCAAGGTGGTACGGCCACTGAGAAACCGCGCCAGCGCCTGGTGCAGGTTGTATTCGGTTGCCGCATCCAGGGCCGAGGTGGCTTCGTCGAGTATTACCACTTTCGGCTCCGCCAGCACCATCCGTGCAATGGCCAGGCGTTGACGCTGCCCGCCGGAAAAGCGCACGCCGGAGCGTCCGACCACGCTGTCCAGGCCCAGCGGCAGCGCCTTGACGGTCGTATCCAGCTGGGCAATTTCCAGCGCCTGCCAACAGGCCTGGTCGCTGCGCTCGCGGCCCATGGTCAGGTTGGCGCGCACCGTATCATTGAACAGTGCCGGGTGCTGCAGCACCACGGAGACATTCTCGCGAATCGTCTCCAGGCCGATTTCCTGCTGGGTCGAACCACCGAAGCGAATGCTGCCGGCCTGCGGCGTATACAGCCCCAGCAACAGTTGCACCAGGGTACTTTTGCCGCCGCCGCTGGCGCCGACAATCGCGACTTTTTCACCCGGGGCGATGTTCAGGTTCAACTGGTCCAGCACCAGTTCCTCGCCGTAGCCGAAATTCAGGCCGCGCACTTCGATGCCGACGGTCTCGCGTCCGGTAAACGGATCGGCACCGCCCGCGTATTGCGGTTCATCGGCGCGGGCCAGCAGTTCGTTGATCCGCGTCAGCGCCCCGCCCGCCGCGTAGTAGGCGTATTGCAGGTTCAGCAACTGTTCCACCGGGCTGATCATGAACCACAGGTAACTGAACACCGCGAGCATCTGGCCGATGGACAGGTCGGAAAACAGCACCGTCAGCATCGCCGCCGCACGGAAGATGTCGATACCGAACTGGAACAGCAAGCCACTGGCGCGGCTGGAGGCGTCGCTTTTCCACTGGGAATTGACCGCAAAATCCCGCACTTCCTGAGCCCGCTGGCCCAGGCGACCGAGGAAAAAGCCCTGGCGATTGCCGGCACGCACTTCCTGGATCGCATCGAGGGTTTCGGTCAGCGCCTGGGTGAACCGCGATGTGCTGTCGTTTTCCAGCTTCTTCAGGTGCTTGACCCGCTTGCCCAACTGCACCGTGGCGTAGATCACCAGCGGGTTGAACAGCAGGATCAACAGCGCCAGCTTCCAGTGCATCCACATCAGGATCCCGGAGGTGCCTACCAGGGTGAGCATCGCCACCAGGAACCGGCTGAGGGTTTCACCGACGAATTTGTCCACCGTGTCCAGGTCGGTGACCAGGTGCGTAGTCACCGTGCCGCTGCCCAGGCTTTCGTATTCGCTGAGGGAAATGCGCTTGAGGCGCTCGATCAGCCGCACGCGAATGCGATAGACGATGTCCTTGGCCAGTCGCGCAAACAACCGCGCCTGCAGCACGTTGAACACCAGGGCGCCGCAACGCAGCAGCAAGGTCACCAGCAGCATCAGGCCGATATAGCCGGCGGCCTTCTGCCAACCCAGGGGCAATGCGTGGTTCATCACCTTCAGTGCCGCATCGCCATGGCCCAGCAGCACTTCGTCCACCAGCAACGGCAGCAGCAATGGAATCGGCACGCTGCACAAGGTCGCCAGCACGGCGACGCCATTGGCGATCCACAGGGATTTCTTGTGATGCAGCGCCAGGCGGCGGACTTCCGCCCAGGTCAGCCGGTCGACACGCTTGGGTTGCTCAACGGGATCGGGCTGATCATGCACAGGCAGCTCGCTCCAGCCAGCGGCTCAGCAGCGGCGCCAATTCGGACAGCGGCTGATAGCCGTTGGTCAGCAGCGCCAGTTGCCCATTACGCTCCGCCAGCAAGGTCGGGAAACCGGCGATGCCCAGGTCCTGGACCCAGGTGAAATCCGCCGCGGTGGCCGCGTGCTGGTCGGCGCGGTCGAAAGCTTCGGCGAACTCGATACGCGGCACGCCGGCGGTCTCGGCCAGTTCCACCAATACGTCGGCGCGGGTCACGTCGCGCCCTTCGACGTAGAACGCCTGCTGGATCAGGCCCAGCAGTTTCCAGGCGCAATCCGGCGCCAGGCTGCGGGCAGTGACCACGGCGCGGCAAGCCGGCTCGGTGTCGTAGACAAAACCATCAGGCAGTGCACCTTCACGCTTGAACGGCTGGCCGGTGGCGTCGGTCACGGCCTGCCAATGCTCAAGAATATAGCGCCGGGTCGTCGGCTCCAGCGCCGCGCCACTGCCGGTGCGCAAGCCGCCCACCACCAGGTGCAGCTCCACGCCTGCGGCCTGGGCCTGCTCAACCAGCGCCTTGGCCACCGGGGCGAAACCCCAGCACCAGGAGCACATCGGATCCATTACATAGAGCAGGCGTGCGGACATGGCTCAGGCCTCGGAGGATGGGGATTGCTTGTAGTTGTAGCCAATCGGGTGCGGCATATTGCGGGCCTTGGCCAGTTCAATCTGCTTTTGCCGGTCGATCGCGCTGCGACGGGTCTTCTCTGAAAGCTTATCCCAGCAATGCGGGCAACTGATGCCAGCTACATAGTGTTCGGATGCACGGTCCTCGACGCTGACCGGTGTGCGGCAGGCATGACATTGATCGTAGTCGCCTTCGCTCAAGTCGTGGCGCACGGTCACGCGATTGTCGAACACAAAGCAGTCGCCCTGCCACTTGGTTTCTTCCTGCGGCACCTCTTCGAGGTACTTCAGGATGCCGCCCTTGAGGTGATACACCTCGTCGAAACCCTCGCTGAGCATATAGCTCGAGGCCTTTTCGCAACGAATGCCGCCGGTGCAGAACATGGCGACTTTCTTGTGTTTGGCCGGGTCGAAGTTGGCTTTGATGTAGTCGGGAAATTCGCGGAAGCTGGTGGTCTTCGGGTCGATCGCGCCTTCAAAGGTGCCGATGGACACTTCGTAGTCGTTGCGGGTATCGATCAGCAGCACTTCAGGGTCGCTGATCAGCGCATTCCAGTCCTGCGGCTCGACGTAGGTGCCGACTTTCTTGTTCGGGTCGACGCCTTCGACGCCCAGGGTCACGATCTCTTTCTTGAGCTTGACCTTGGTGCGGTAGAACGGCTGCTCGTCGCAGTACGACTCTTTGTGGTCGATGTCGTCCATGCGCGGGTCGTTCTTGAGCCAGGCCATCAAGCCATCAATGCCTTCGCGGCTGCCGGAAACGGTGCCGTTGATGCCTTCTTCGGCAATCAGCAAGGTGCCTTTGATGCCGTTGTCGACCATCGCCTGCAGCAGTGGCTCGCGCAGGGCGACGTAATCTTCGAGGGTGACGAACTTATACAGTGCCGCCACGACAATCGGTTGAGTCATGGGTGTTCTCTCCAGGTGGCTACCCTCGTAAAGGGTGAACCGGATGCAAAAAAAACGCGCCGACTGAGCGGCGCGTTGCGGATTCTAACAAAAATGGCGACGATTATGGACCGCCTCTTACTGTGGCGAGGGAGCTTGCTCCCGCTGGGCTGCGGAGCGGCCCCAACCAGGCAGTTGCAACCTTTCAGAAAGATCGCGGTGATTGGCAGAAGGGCTGCTGCGCAGCCCAGCGGGAGCAAGCTCCCTCGCCACATCAAGCTGATGTGCCACAGTGTCAGTGACCGCCGGCGCAGGTCGGCGAGGCCGGGGCTGCGTCGATTTTCGCCCATTCTTCAGGCGTGTAGGTATGCAGCGCCAACGCATGGAATTCGCTCATCAGGTCACCCAACGTGGCATAGACCTTCTGGTGGCGCTTGACGCGGTTGAGGCCCTCGAACTGCTGGCTGACCAGCACGGCCTTGAAGTGGGTCTGCAACCCACGGCTGTGCATATGGCTTTCATCCAGCACGCTCAAGTGTTCCGGGCTCAGGGCGACGAGTGCCGATTCGATACGCTGTTGCATGGTCATTCCTGTTTACTTCTTCTTGGCCGGGGCCGGGGCTTTTGGCGTCAGCTCGTTGGTCATGTCTTCCAGCAGCTTGTTCACCACAGGTACCGCGCTTTCCAGCTTGGCCTGGGTCATCTGGGCCGATTGCTGGGTCAGCTGGGGCATTTTCTCCAGGACTTTCTTGCCCAGTGGCGACTGGTAGAACGCAACCAGGTCCTTGAGCTCGGATTCGCTGAAGTTGTCGGTGTAGAGCTTGATCATGTCCGGCTTGAGCTTGTTCCAGCCGATGGCCTGGTCCAGGGCGGTGTTGGCCTTGGCCTGGTAGGTGTCCAGGACGGTTTGCTTGGAAGCAGGCGCCTTGGTCTGCTCGAAACGCTGGGCGAACATTTGTTGCACTTGCATGTACACCGGGGTACCCAGCTTGTCGGCATGGGCCAGGGTAAGGAAGGCTTCGGCACTGGCGTTGTGGCTGGCGGTATCGGCAAAAACCTGGCCGCTGGCACATACCAGAGCAACCGCGGTACAGATGGCACGAAGACGAGTCATCGAGTTTCCTTTTCTAGCAGGCGAGGTAAGACCCCAAGGGCGCCCATTCTGCGCCTAAAAAACGCCGCGGCTCAACCCCACGCCTTGTGGGGCCTGGTTTTGCGGGGCTTAATCCGATGAAAAGTCTTTTAAGGGAACCCCACCGGGCGATCAGGGCCTAAACTGCGCAAACGAACCTGAAGGAGTGTGCCCGATGAGCCGTATCGAAACCGACAGCCTGGGAGAAGTGCAAGTCCCGGATGACGCTTACTGGGGCGCGCAGACCCAACGCTCGCTGGTGAACTTCGCCATCGGCGACCAGCGCATGCCCCTGGCTGTGTTGCACGCCCTGGCCCTGATCAAGAAGGCTGCGGCCCGGGTCAACGACCGCAATGGCGACCTGCCCGCCGACATTGCCCGGCTGATCGAACAGGCCGCTGACGAGGTGCTCGCCGGCGAACACGACGACCAGTTTCCCCTGGTGGTGTGGCAGACCGGCAGCGGCACCCAGAGCAACATGAACGCCAACGAAGTGATCGCCGGCCGTGCCAACGAGCTGGCGGGCAAGCCCCGTGGCGGCAAGAGCCCGGTGCATCCCAACGACCACGTCAACCGTTCCCAGAGCTCCAACGACTGCTTCCCCACCGCCATGAGCATCGCCGCCGTGCAGGCCGTCACCGAGAAGCTGTTGCCGGCGATCCGTGAACTGTCTGGTGGTTTGGCAGAGTTGTCGGCGCGCCACATGAAGCTGGTGAAAACCGGCCGCACCCACATGATGGATGCGACGCCCATCACCTTCGGCCAGGAAGTCTCGGCCTTTATAGCGCAACTCGACTACGCCGAACGCGCGATCCGCAGCGCCCTGCCCGCCGTGTGTGAACTTGCCCAGGGTGGTACTGCCGTCGGCACCGGGCTCAATTCACCCCACGGTTTTGGCGAGGCGATTGCCTCGGAATTGGCCGCGCTGTCGGGCCTGCCGTTTGTCACCGCACCGAACAAATTCGCCGCGCTGTCGGGCCATGAGCCGTTGACCACCCTGCACGGCGCCTTGAAGACCCTGGCCGTGGCCCTGATGAAAATCGCCAACGACCTGCGCCTGCTGGGCTCCGGCCCGCGTGCCGGGCTGGCGGAAGTCAAGTTGCCGGCGAATGAACCGGGCAGCTCGATCATGCCCGGCAAGGTCAACCCGACCCAGTGCGAAGCGCTGTCGATGCTGGCCTGCCAGGTGCTGGGCAATGACGTGACCATTGGCTTCGCCGCCAGCCAGGGCCACTTGCAGTTGAACGTGTACAAGCCGGTGATCATCCACAACCTGCTGGAATCGATCCGCCTGCTGGCCGACGGTTGCAGCAACTTCCAGGAGCACTGCATCGCCGGCCTGGAACCCGACGCCGAGCAAATGGCCGCGCACCTTGAGCGTGGCCTGATGCTGGTGACTGCGCTGAACCCGCACATCGGCTACGACAAGTCCGCCGAGATTGCCAAGAAGGCCTATGCCGAAGGGCTGACCCTACGGGAAGCGGCGCTGAAGCTGGGCTATCTCACGGACGAAGAGTTCGACCAGTGGGTGCGTCCGGAAAACATGCTGGAAGCCGGTCATTAAGACGCCAATCGTGCACGCCGGGCCCTGAGCCCGGCGAACAGCGACGGCGCCAACGCCACGGTCGCGGACCCCAGCACCACCAACACGGCCCCGCCGTAGCCGAGGGCATTGATGTCTTCGGCGTGCACATACTCGGGCCACATCCAGGCAGCCAGCGCCACCGCGACGAAGGTCACCAATGGCGTCAGCGCCAGAGTGGCGCTGACGCGCGAGGCTTCCCAGTGGGCCAGGGCTTCGGCGAATGCGCCGTAGGCAATCAGCGTATTGAAACAGCAGGCCAGCAGCAGCCAGCCTTGCAGCGGGCTCAGTTGCAGCGCTTCCATCGGGTGCGCCCATGGCGTCAGCAAGAGCGCGCAGGACAGGTAGATCACCATCATCACCTGCAACGAATTCCATACCGTCAGCAACTGCTTCTGGCCCAGGGCGTAGAAGGTCCAGATGGTGGTGGCCAGGAGAATCGTCAGCACCCCGGCGGTGTAGGTGCCCAGGGAGGTCAACAACTCGGTCAGGCGCTGGTTGAAGAACAGGCCGAAGCCGATGATCAGCACCAGCAGGCCCATGCCCTGCCCGAGGCTGAAGCGTTCCTTGAACACGAAGACGCTGGCGATCATCAGGAAGATCGGGCCCACCTGTACCACCAGTTGCGCGGTGCCGGGGCTCAGCAGTTTGAGGCCGACCAGGTAGAGCACATAGTTGCCCATCAGGCCGCACACGGCGATTGCTACCAGCCAGCCGCCTTTTGGTCCGAGGGAACGCCAGCTGGGCAGGCGCCTTACGGCGGCGAGATAGATAAACAGACAACTGCCGGAGACGACCAGGCGAAACCAGGTGACGGTGACGGGGTCCATCACCTGCAAGACCTGTTTGAGTTTGATCGGCAGAATGCCCCAGAGCAGCGCGGTCAGCAGGGCCAGGGATAAACCGTAGACCCAACGGCCCGATGAGATGTGCATGAGTGCCCCGAATGCCTGAGGTGGAGGAGGTGCATTCTAGGGGGATGTGAACGGATTGGGATACGGTGCTGATCAAATGTGGGAGCGGGCTTGCTCGCGAAGGCGGTCTATCAGCCAACATTTTCATCGACTGCCCTGCCGCATTCGCGAGCAATCCCGCTCCCACACTGAGTCAGCGTACGGCTTCGAACAAGCCGGTGGCCCCCATGCCGCCGCCCACGCACATAGTGACAATGCCGTAACGCAACTTGCGCCGCTGCAACTCACGCACCAGATGCCCCACCTGCCGCGACCCCGTCATCCCAAACGGATGCCCGATGGAAATCGACCCACCGTTGACGTTGTACTTGGCGTTATCAATTTCCAGCCGATTACGCGCATAAAGGCACTGCGAGGCAAACGCCTCATTCAGCTCCCACAAATCAATATCCGCCACCGCCAGCCCACGGGCCTTGAGCAACCTGGGCACCGAAAACACCGGCCCGATCCCCATCTCATCCGGCTCACACCCCGCCACCGTAAATCCGCGAAAAAACGCCTTGGGCTTAAGCCCCAGTTCCAGCGCTTTTTCCAGGCTCATCACCAGTGTCATGGAAGCCCCATCAGACAACTGCGAGGAATTCCCCGCCGTCACCGACCCATCCTCCGCAAACACCGGCTTCAATCCCGCAAGACTGGCCAACGTCGTATCCGGACGATTGCAATCATCCCGATCCACCACCCCCTCCAACACCTGCACCGCGCCAGTGTTCTTGTCCTCAACCTTGTACTTCACCGCCATCGGCACGATTTCATCATCGAACAACCCGTCAGCCTGGGCCTGAGCCGTACGCTGCTGGCTTTGCAGCGCATACAGATCCTGCTCTTCACGACTGACGTGATACCGCCGCGCAACGATTTCCGCCGTCTGCCCCATGGGAAAGTAAATGCCTGGCACCTGCTCCTTGAGCAACGGATTGATCAGGTTATCGGTGTTGACGCTCTTCATGGTCAGGCTGATGGACTCGACCCCACCGGCCACGATGATCTCGCTGCAACCGGAAGCAATCTGGTTGGCGGCGATCGCAATCGCCTGCAACCCCGAGGAACAGAAACGGTTGAGGGTCATGCCCGCCGTACCGGTACCCAGTTGCGACAACACCGCCACATTGCGGCCGATGTTGTAGCCCTGGGCACCTTCGTTGGAACCGGCGCCGACGATGCAGTCCTCGACCGTGGCCGGGTCGATGCCATTGCGGGTCAGCAACGCGTTCACGCAATGGGCAGCCATGTCATCGGGACGGGTCTGGTTGAACTTGCCGCGAAAGGACTTGGCCAGGCCGGTTCGCACGCTGTCGACGATCACTACTTCACGCATGGGCTACCTCAATTGTTGTGGTTGTTGAGAGATGGATCGAGCATAGATCCCGCCCTCTTCAACCGCGACAATCATTCACCCCGCGTATGCAAAAGCATGGCGCTACTTCTTCTTGTCCTTCTTGTCATGCTTGTCGGTCTTGTCGAACGCCTCCTCCAGCGCCCGGTTGATGGTGCGCAGTACCTTCACCCGCGCCCAGCGCTTGTCGTTGGCTTCAACCAGCGTCCACGGCGCAATCTCGGTGCTGGTGCGGTCCACCATGTCACCCACCGCCGCCCGGTAGTCGTCCCACTTCTCGCGGTTACGCCAGTCGTCCTCGGTGATCTTGAAGCGTTTGAACGGGATTTCCTCGCGGGCCTGGAACCGCTCCAGCTGCGTCTGCTTGTCGATCGCCAGCCAGAACTTGACCACGATCACCCCGGCGTCGCGCAGTTGCTCTTCGAAGTCGTTGATCTCGCCGTAGGCGCGCATCCAGTCCGTCGGCGTGCAGAAGCCTTCGATGCGTTCCACCAGCACCCGGCCATACCAGGAGCGGTCGAACACGGTGAACATGCCCCGCGCCGGAATCTTCTGCCAGAAACGCCACAGGTAAGGCTGGGCGCGCTCGTCTTCACTGGGCGCGGCAATCGGCACGATGTGGTACTGCCGGGGATCGAGGGCTGCCGCCACACGCCGGATGGCCCCACCCTTGCCCGCCGCGTCGTTGCCTTCAAACACCGTCACCAACGCGTGCTTGCGCATGCGCTTGTCGCGCATCAGCCCGGAGAACCGTGCCTGCTCGGTAATCAGTTGTTCTTCGTAATCGTCCTTTTCAAGGCTCAGGCTCATGTCCAGGCTGTTCAGCAGGCTCATCTGGTCAACCGCCGATGGCAGCGGCGCCGGGTTCATGCCGCTGGCTTTACCCTTGGGCACTTTCAAGGCGTTTTGCAGGCCTTCGAGCAGGATCTTGCCGACGGTCAGCCCGCGGTAGTGCGCATCGACACCCTCGATCACATACCAAGGCGCATAGTCACGGCTGGTGCGGCGCAGGATCCGCTCACCAAAATGCACAAACTTGTCGTAGGTCTTGGACTGCTGCCAGTCCAGCGGGCTGATGCGCCAGCTGTGCAGCGGGTCGTCCTGCAAGGCTTTGAGCCGGGATTTCATTTGCTTCTTGGAGAGGTGGAACCAGAACTTGAAGATCAGCGCACCTTCATCACACAGCATCTTTTCCAGGCGCTCGGCCCCGGCGATGGCCTGGTCCAGCCGCGCGTCCTTGATCTCGCCATGGACGCGACTCTGCAGCATCTGGCTGTACCAGTTACCAAAAAAGATCCCCATGCGGCCTTTCGCCGGAAGCTGGCGCCAGTAGCGCCAGGCCGGTGGGCGGGCCAGTTCTTCGTCGGTCTGCTGGTCGAAGGTGCGCACCTCGATCAGGCGCGGGTCCATCCATTCATTCAGCAATTTGACGGTTTCACCCTTGCCCGCACCTTCGATGCCATTGATCAGGATGATCACCGGGAAGCGCTTCTGCTGTTGCAGTTCGTACTGCACTTCCAGCAAGGCTTCACGCAGGGCCGGCACTTCGGCGTCGTAGGTGTCTTTGTCGATGGCGTGACCGATTTCGGCAGATTCGAACATGGGCGGCTCCGTTCCAGAAGTGATCAAGACTAGCGGATTGGGCAACAACACGTGGCAGGAAATTCCGCAGCGGCTTGCCATGGATCAATGACAACCCTGTTGATCAGCTAGAATGGCCGCCTTGCCTTTGCCGAGCCGCTCATGAACCCCGTATCCCACGCCCAGCTTGACTGGGATGACCAAGGTCGCCCGCACTCGCGGGTCTTCGATGACGTGTACTTCTCCGACAAGTCGGGCCTTGAAGAAACCCGCTACGTATTCCTCGAACAGAACCGTCTGCAGGAACGTTTTGCGGCGCTGCCGGTGGGTGGGCGCTTGGTGATCGGTGAGACCGGCTTCGGCACCGGCCTGAATTTTTTGTGCGCCTGGCAGTTGTTTGATCAACACGCGGTGGCGGGCGCACGCCTGCATTTTGTCAGCGTGGAAAAGTACCCGCTGAGCCACGCCGACCTGCAGCGGGCCCTCGCCCTCTGGCCGGAACTGGCACCGTTCGCCGAGCAACTGCTGGCGCAATACATCGCGATTCACCAAGGCTTCCAGCGGCTGGTACTGGATAACGGTCGAGTCACCCTGACGTTGCTGATCGGCGACGCCCTGGAGCAATTGCCGCAACTGGACGCACAGGTCGACGCCTGGTTCCTCGACGGTTTCGCCCCGGCCAAGAACCCCGACATGTGGACTGCCGAGCTGTTCGCCGAACTGGCGCGGCTGGCGGCGCCGGGCTCGACCATCAGCACCTTTACCAGCACCGGCTGGGTACGGCGGTTGATCAACGCCGCCGGGTTCAAGATGAAGCGCACCCCCGGCATCGGCCACAAGTGGGAAATCCTGCGGGGTGAGTTTCTCGGCTGGCCCGCTGAAACGCCTGCGCCTGCCGCGGCAAAACCCTGGTTTGCGCGCCCGCCTGCCGTTTCCGGTGAACGCCATGCACTGGTCATCGGTGGTGGCCTGGCCGGTTGCGCCACGGCGGCCAGCCTGGCGGCACGCGGCTGGCGCGTCAGTTTGCTGGAACGCCACGCGGCGCTCGCACAGGAAGCCTCCGGCAACCCGCAAGGGGTGTTGTACCTCAAGCTTTCCGCGCATGGCACGGCACTTTCGCAGTTGATTCTCAGCGGTTTCGGCCACACGCGGCGCCTGCTGGAACACCTGCAACGTGGCGTGGACTGGGATGGCTGCGGCGTGCTGCAACTGGCCTTCAACGCCAAGGAAGCCGAGCGCCAGGCACAACTGGCCGGCGCTTTTGCCCCGGACCTGTTGCACCTGCTGGATAAAGAGCAGGCACAGGTGCGCGCCGGGATAACGCTGGAGCACGGCGGCCTGTTCTTCCCCGAGGGCGGCTGGGTTCACCCGCCGGCGCTGTGCGAATGGCAAGCCAGGCACCCGCTGATCGAAGTGCTCCAGCACCACGACGCCCTTGAGCTCAAGCAGGTCGACGGTCAGTGGCAGGCGTTGCAGGGCGATACGGTTCTGGCTCAAGCCAGTGTGGTCGTGCTGGCCGGCGCCGCCGAGATCAAGCGGTTTTCCTTCAGCGCTGACTTGCCCCTCAAGCGCATCCGCGGGCAAATCACCCGCCTGCCGCAAACGGCGCAAAGCCAGGCGTTGGCCACAGTGGTGTGCGCCGAGGGCTACGTCGCCCCGCCACGCCTGGGCGAGCACACCCTCGGTGCCAGTTTCGACTTCAAGAGCGATGACCTTACGCCCACGGTGGCCGAGCACGTGGGCAATCTGGAGATGCTGCGGGAAATCTCCCTCGATTTGCTGCAACGCCTGGGCGCCGACAGCCTTGCACCCGAACAGCTCGAAGGCCGCGCCGCCTTCCGTTGCACCAGCCCGGACTACCTGCCGATCGTCGGACCGCTGGCGCAGCGAGAGGCGTTTGATCACACCTACGCCGCCCTCGGCAAAGACGCCCGGCAGGTCCCTGATGCGCCGTGCCCGTGGTTGCACGGCGTGTATATCAACAGTGGCCATGGCTCACGGGGGCTGGTCACCGCGCCACTCTGTGCAGAGCTGCTGGCCGCCTGGCTCGACGATGAGCCGCTGCCGCTGCCGCGCAGTGTCAGCGAAGCCTGTCACCCCAATCGGTTCGCGCTGCGTGCCCTGATCCGCGGTAACCCAGGCAAATCCTGAGGGCCATGGCGGGCTCGCAACCCGTCAAGGCTCTTTGCCTTATAACGTATTGTTCTAAAACTCCCACAATGTACCCGGGTCAGTCTCTGGGTACCCGCCGTTTTGGCGGGCTGCATTTCTATCCCTCCCCAACGGAAAAACCGGTAAGGAATTTATGTGCGGATTAGCTGGAGAGTTACGTTTCGATCACCAACCTGCCGACCTGGCAGCGGTGGAACGAATCACCCATCACTTGGCGCCACGCGGTCCTGACGCGTGGGGCTTTCATGCCCAGGGGCCGATTGCCCTGGGCCATCGACGCCTGAAAATCATGGACCTGTCGGATGGCTCCGCCCAACCGATGGTCGACGCCCAACTGGGCCTGTCCCTGGCGTTCAACGGCGCGATCTATAACTTCCCGGAATTGCGTGAAGAGCTGGAAGCCCTGGGCTACGCCTTCTATTCCGGTGGTGACACCGAAGTGCTGCTCAAGGGCTACCACGCCTGGGGCGAAGCCTTGTTGCCCAAGCTCAACGGGATGTTCGCCTTCGCCATCTGGGAGCGCGATGCCCAGCGCCTGTTTATCGCCCGTGACCGCCTCGGCGTGAAGCCGCTGTACCTGTCGCGCACCGGCCAGCGCCTGCGTTTTGCCTCGGCCTTGCCGGCGCTGCTAAAGGGTGGCGATATCAACCCGATCCTCGATCCGGTGGCCCTCAATCACTACCTGAACTTCCACGCCGTGGTGCCGGCGCCGCGCACCCTGCTGGCGGGCATTGAAAAGCTGCCGCCCGCCTCCTGGATGCGCATCGACGCCGATGGCAAGACTGAACAGAAAACCTGGTGGACCCTGCCCTACGGCCCCCACGCCGATGAAGCCAACCTGACCCTGGAAGACTGGACCGACCGCGTGCTCGACAGCACCCGCGAAGCCGTGGCGATTCGTCAGCGGGCGGCGGTGGATGTGGGCGTGCTGCTTTCCGGCGGTGTCGATTCCAGCATGCTGGTGGGCCTGTTGCGGGAAGTCGGCGTGCAGGACCTGTCGACCTTCTCCATCGGCTTTGAAGACGCGGGCGGCGAGCGCGGCGACGAGTTCCAGTATTCGGACTTGATCGCCAAGCATTACGGCACCCGTCACCACCAACTGCGTATCGCCGAAAGCGAAATCATCGAGCAATTGCCGGCGGCGTTCCGTGCCATGAGCGAGCCGATGGTCAGCCATGACTGCATTGCCTTCTACCTGCTGTCCCGGGAAGTGGCCAAGCATTGCAAGGTGGTGCAAAGCGGCCAGGGCGCCGATGAACTGTTCGCCGGTTACCACTGGTACCCGCAGGTGGATGGCGCAAGCGACCCGTACGCGGCCTACCGCGACGCATTTTTCGACCGCAGCTACGACGACTACGCCGCTACCGTCGCGCCGAAATGGTTGACCGCGAATGACGCCGCCGGTGACTTCGTGCGCGAGCATTTCGCCCAGCCCGGCGCCGATGCGGCGGTGGACAAAGCCCTGCGCCTGGACAGCACCGTGATGCTGGTGGATGACCCGGTCAAGCGCGTCGACAACATGACCATGGCCTGGGGCCTGGAAGCGCGCACGCCGTTTCTCGACTATCGCCTGGTAGAACTGTCGGCCCGCGTGCCGGGCAAATTCAAATTGCCGGACGGCGGCAAGCAAGTGCTCAAGGAAGCGGCGCGCCGGGTGATCCCGAGCGAGGTCATCGACCGCAAGAAAGGCTACTTCCCGGTGCCCGGCCTCAAGCATTTGCAGGGTGACACCTTGAACTGGGTGCGTGAGCTGCTGCTGGACCCAAGCCAGGACCGCGGCCTGTTCAACCCGGCCATGCTCGACCGCCTGCTCACCGATCCCCAAGGCCAACTGACCCCGTTGCGCGGCTCCAAGCTGTGGCAACTGGCGGCGCTGAACCTGTGGCTCAGCGAACAAGGAATCTGATTCATGAAACCTCATGCCACGGCTTACAGCCAACGCTTGCTGCGAGGCCAGGCGCCCTCCTACGAGCGCCTGCAAGCCCGCTTAGCCGAAGACGGCAGCGCACTGGACCCCACGCCGATTGCCGTGCATTGCGGTTGGGGCCGGCTGTTGATCGGCCACACCTTCCCGGACCCGGCGAGCCTGGCCCTGGAGTTGCTCAACGAGCAGCCCGGCGAGCGGGATATCGCGCTGTATGTGGCGGCGCCACAGCAGATCCTCGGGATTGATCCCCAGCAGTTGTTTCTCGACCCGTCCGATACCCTGCGCCTGTGGTTCACCGACTATCGCCCGGCAACCCGGGTATTTCGCGGGTTCCGGATTCGCCGGGTACAAACCGAGGCGGACTGGCAGGCGGTGAACCAGCTGTACCAGGGGCGCGGCATGTTGCCGGTGGACCCGGCGCTGCTGACGCCACGCCATCAAGGCGGCCCGGTGTATTGGCTGGCCGAGGACGAAGACAGCGGCGCGGTGATCGGCAGCGTGATGGGCCTGAACCACCAGAAGGCCTTTCACGATCCGGAGAACGGCTGCAGCCTCTGGTGCCTGGCGGTCGACCCGCAATGTACCCGCCCCGGGGTGGGTGAAGTGCTGGTGCGCCACTTGATCGAACACTTCATGAGCCGTGGCCTGAGCTACCTCGACCTGTCGGTACTGCACGACAACCGCCAGGCGAAAAGTCTCTACGCCAAGCTTGGCTTTCGCGCGCTGACCACCTTCGCCATCAAGCGCAAGAACGGCATCAACCAGCCGCTGTTCCTCGGCCCTGGCCCGCAGGCGGAGTTCAATCCCTATGCGCGGATCATCGTCGAGGAAGCCCATCGGCGCGGGATCGACGTGCAAGTGGACGATGCCGATGCCGGCTTGTTCACCCTGAGCCACGGTGGCCGCCGGGTGCGCTGCCGCGAATCCCTCAGCGACCTGACCAGCGCCATCAGCATGACTTTGTGCCAGGACAAAAGCCTGACCCACAAGGCACTCAAGGCTGCAGGCTTGAAGCTGCCGGAGCAGCAGTTGGCCGGCAGTGCCGACGACAACCTGGAGTTTCTCGACGAGCACCAGCGTATTGTGGTCAAGCCGCTGGATGGCGAACAAGGCCAGGGTGTGGCGGTGGATTTGCAGACCATTGAAGACGTGCAAAAAGCCATTGAGGCGGCCCGCCAATTCGACACCCGTGTACTGCTGGAAAGCTTTCACGAAGGCCTCGACCTGCGCATTCTGGTGATCGGCTTTGAAGTGGTTGCCGCCGCCATTCGCCGCCCGGCGGAAGTCACCGGCGATGGCCAGCATTCCATTGGCGCGTTGATCGAAGCCCAGAGCCGCCGACGCCAGGCCGCCACCGATGGCGAAAGCAAAATCCCCCTGGACCATGAAACCCAACGCACCCTGCAGGCAGCCGGCTACGACTACAACAGCATCCTGCCCCGTGGCGAACGCCTGGCGGTGCGGCGTACCGCCAACCTGCACACCGGCGGTTGCCTGGAAGACGTCACCGCCATCCTCCACCCGACCCTGGTGGACGCCGCCGTGCGCGCCGCCCGTGCCCTCGACATTCCCATGGTGGGCCTGGACCTGATGGTGCCGGCCGCCGACCAACCGGACTACGTGTTTATCGAAGCCAACGAACGGGCCGGACTGGCCAACCATGAACCGCAGCCGACGGCTGAAAAGTTCGTGGACCTGTTGTTCCCGCATAGCCAACCGACGGCGTGAATGATCGTTCCCACGCTCTGCGTGGGAACGCAGCCCGTGACGCTCCGCGTCACAAGAGCGGACGCAGAGCGTCCCATGAGGCATTCCCACGCAGAGCGTGGGAACGATCATCCTCAACTCATCAGGA
This sequence comes from Pseudomonas sp. F8002, assembly GCF_013385495.1. Classification (NCBI taxonomy): domain Bacteria; kingdom Pseudomonadati; phylum Pseudomonadota; class Gammaproteobacteria; order Pseudomonadales; family Pseudomonadaceae; genus Pseudomonas; species Pseudomonas sp. F8002. Next base: position 38,403 of record NZ_JACAPW010000028.1, read on the forward strand.
GTCTTTATGACCCGAACCATCCCCGAACCGGATCTCGCTTACCTGCAAAAAGTGCTGCTGGAAATGCTCGCCATTCCCAGCCCCACCGGGTTTACCGACACCATCGTGCGCTACGTTGCCGAGCGCCTTGAGGAACTGGGCATTCCCTTTGAAATGACCCGGCGCGGCACCATCCGCGCCACCCTCAAGGGCCAGAAAAACAGCCCCGATCGCGCCGTTTCCGCGCACCTGGACACCATCGGCGCCGCCGTGCGGGCGATCAAGGACAATGGCCGCCTGACCCTCGCGCCGGTCGGCTGCTGGTCCAGCCGTTTTGCCGAAGGCAGCCGCGTCAGCCTGTTCACCGATAACGGCGTGATCCGTGGCAGCGTGTTGCCGTTGATGGCCTCCGGTCACGCGTTCAATACGGCCGTGGATGAAATGCCCATCAGTTGGGACCACATCGAACTGCGCCTGGATGCCTACTGCGCCACCCGCGCCGACTGTGACTCCCTGGGTATCAGCGTCGGCGATTTCGTCGCCTTCGACCCGCTGCCGGAATTCACCGAGAGCGGGCATATCAGCGCCCGCCACCTGGACGATAAAGCCGGGGTTGCCGCGCTGCTGGCGGCGCTCAAGGCGATTGTCGACAGCGGCCAGCCGCTGCTGATCGACTGCCATCCGCTGTTCACCATCACCGAAGAAACCGGCAGTGGTGCGGCGGCGGCATTGCCGTGGGATGTGAGTGAGTTCGTCGGCATCGACATTGCGCCGGTGGCCCACGAGCAGCACTCCAGCGAGCACGCGGTGAGTGTGGCGATGCAGGATTCCGGCGGGCCGTATGACTATCACCTGTCCCGCCACCTGCTGCGCCTGGCGGCGGAAAATGAGCTACCGGTGCGTCGCGACCTGTTTCGCTACTACTTCAGCGACGCGCATTCGGCGGTGACCGCCGGCCACGACATTCGTACCGCACTGCTGGCGTTTGGTTGCGATGCTACCCATGGCTATGAGCGCACGCACATCGACAGCCTCGCCGCGCTGAGTCGCCTGCTGGGCGCGTACATCCTCAGCCCGCCGGTGTTCGCCAGCGATGCACAGCCGGCCAAGGGCTCCCTCGACCGGTTCAGTCACCAGATCGAACACGACACACAAATGGAGAGTGATACCCGCGTGCCGTCGGTGGACAGCCTGGTGGGCCAAAAAACCTGAGACTGGCAACTCGGATCCCGGCGCAGTAGCATCGCCGGGATTCCCTAGCCGAGGCTTGTATGCTGATTCCCTACGATGCACTTGAAGTCGACACCCTGACACGCCTCATCGAAGACTTCGTGACCCGCGACGGCACCGACAATGGTGACGACACACCTCTGGAAACCCGGGTGCTGCGGGTACGCCAGGCGCTGACCAAGGGCCAGGCGCTGATTGTTTTCGACCCCGAGAGCGAGCAGTGCCAGTTGATGCTCAAGCACGATGTGCCCAAGCACCTGTTCGACTGAGACTCAAGGATTGGGCACAGGCACTGGATGGGTGTTGGTCTGCTGCCCGTGGCGACTGAGGATCTTCTGATAGACCTCCGCCCGGTGCACATTGACCCCCACCGGCGCTTCCACACCCAGCTTCACTTGGGTGCCGTTCACTTCCAGAATGCGCAAGGTGATCTGGTCACCCACCGAAATTATTTCACCTACCGCGCGGCTTAATACCAGCATGGGGTTCGTCCTTTTTAAGTTACCGAACCCCGACCATGCGCTCCCTGCCTGGCACCATCAATGGCCTTCAGGTTAAACAGGCATGCCTTACACATCAGGGTAAATTACCCTACAGACAGGCAGTGAATAATCTCGAATTACACCCAAGAACCAAACGATATGTTCAAATTTGCAGGCACTCTCTGTGGCTAGAGAGCTTGTTGTGGCGAGGAGCTTGCTGTGGCGA
>NZ_JACAPW010000028.1:40373-110666 GCF_013385495.1 Pseudomonas sp. F8002
GCTCCCTCGCCACAACAAGCCCTCGCCACATCAGGTGCTCACCTGAAATTCAACCTTTTACCGCCTGCGACTGAGCTTTCGCCCGCATCTTGTCCGCCATCACGGTCATCTCGTCATACAGCAGTTGCGGGTTCTTCTGTTTCAGTGCCCAGGCCATGCGCCCCTGCTCGTGGGGCAGGATCATGAATTGCCCTTCAGCCACCTGCTGGTAGATGTAGTCGGCGATCTGTGCGGCGGTAATCGGCGAGCTTTCCAGCAGCTTGCCCACCTGGGCTTTCATCGCGGGCGTCGGCCCGCGGAACGAGTCCAGCAGGTTGGTCTGGAAGAAGGATGGGCACACCACATGCACGCCGACTTCCTGTTGCTTGAGTTCCACCAGCAGGCTCTCCGAGAGCGCCACCACGCCGGCCTTGGCCACGTTGTAGTTGCTCATGGCCGGGCCCTGCATCAGGGCGGCCATGGACGCGATGTTGATGATGCGGCCCTTGCTCTTTTCCAGCAGCGGCAGGAAGGCCTTGCAGCCCTTGACCACGCCCATCAGGTTGATCGCGATCTGCCAGTCCCAGTCTTCCAGGGACAGTTCGCTGAAGAACCCGCCCGATGCGACACCGGCGTTGTTGACGATCACGTCGATGCCACCGAGCTTTTCCTCACAGGCCTGTGCGAACGCGGTGAGCTGGCTGTAGTCGCGCACGTCGCAGCGCTGGGTGAAACCGTCACCGCCGGCCTGGCGTACAAGCTTGAGGGTTTCTTGCAGGCCCGCTTCGCTGACGTCCGACAAGGCCAGTTGCCAACCCTCGCGGGCCCAGCGCAGAGCGATTTCGCGACCCAGGCCAGAACCGGCGCCGGTGATCATCATGCGATTTTGCATAGGAAAGTAGCCTTGTGGTTCACGGAAGAAGTGAGCCGCAGTGTAGCGAAGGTTTTTCCCGCACCCACGCACCATCAGACTGCTGAATGCCCCAGGCAAACCGTGGGCCGGGTCGGATAGCGGGAAACCCGCCAAGTTCCATTTATTTGAACTAAGGACGGTTATTTGCAACGGGGTTAAAGGAAATAAGCAAGTTAGCGAAAAGCTTTAAAAAAACACGGAATTTTCTGCCAAACACATGGGTCGGAGTTATTAAGGCGTCCGTATCAGTTGTCGGGCCTATCCGTTAAATACCAGGTCTTTTCAGAAGACAATAAGGAAAACAAAACATGAGCCTCATTCTTATCATTATTCTGATCCTCCTGCTGGTCGGCGGTCTTCCAGTGTTCCCTCACTCACGCAATTGGGGTTACGGGCCATCGGGTATTCTCGGTACTGTGTTGGTAGTGCTGCTGATTCTGTTGTTGCTCGGCAAGATATAACGCGTTCCAGCGTGCAAAAAAAAGAGGCCTTGAAAGGCCTCTTTTTTATGCGCGGGTATTTAGTCCGGCTTGCCGTCCACTACGCCGGCGGTGTTGTCCAGCAGGCTCTTGGTAGCGGTCTGCAGGAACGATTCGAGCTTCTGCTTCAACGCAGCCTCGTCCGGCGACTCTGGAATCACTTTCCCGGTCGGGTTGGCGCCCAGTTCGTATTCCCACAACTTCGGCGGCATTTCCTTGGGCAGTACCAGCACCCGGTCACCGGTGAGCAAGGCGACGGTCTGGTCGCTGCCCGACGGCTTGATCACGCCAAAGCCCTTGTCACCTTCCGGCAGGTTGAGCAGGTCACGGCCCCAGCACTGGTGCAGGGTGTCACCGCCCAGGCGGCCCATGATGGTCGGCACGATGTCGATCTGGGTGCCCACGGTGTGGTCACGCTCGCCGAACTTCTCCTGCATGCCCGGTGCGATCATCAGCATCGGCACGTTGAAGCGGCCCAGGTCCATTTCGGTGATCTGCTGCTCGTTGCCGAAGCCGTGGTCGCCCACGATCACGAACAGGGTTTCCTTGAAGTACGGCTCCTTGCGGGCCTTTTCAAAGAACTGGCCCAAGGCCCAGTCGGAGTAGCGCATGGCCGTCAAATGCTCGTTGAGGCTGCCACGGTCGGTGACCTTCTCGACCGGCAATGGCGTCGGCAACGCGTACGGCGTGTGGTTGGACAGGGTTTGCAGCAGCGCATAGAACGGCTTGCCGCCTTCACGGGCCTTCAACTCTTCCAGGCCACGGTTGAACATGTCCTGGTCGGACACGCCCCAGGTCGGGTCCGAGAACACCGGGTTGACGAAGTCATTACGCCCGATGAAGTTGGTCATGCCCTGGTTGCTGAAGAAGCCCGACTGGTTATCCCAGGCGAAGTCGCCGTTGTAGACGTACACGTCGTCGAAATCGCGATGGCTGAGCAGCTGCGGCAGGCCCGACAGCTTGTGGCTGCCTTCCGGGGTCTGCATCAGGTATTCGAAACCCGGCAGGTTCGGGAAGCACGCCATGGTGGCAAACATGCCCTGGTGGGTGTGGGTGCCGTTGGAGAAGAAGCGGTCGAACAGCAGGCCTTCCTTGGACAATTTGTCGAAGTACGGCGTGATGTTGCCCGGGCGGCCCAGGGCGCCCACCGAGTGACCGGCGAAGCTTTCCATCAGGATAACCACGACGTTCTTGATCGGCAGGGTCTTCTCGGCCGGCGGCGTGAAGTCACGGCGGACAGCGGCGGTGTCGGTGTCGACCAGTTTCTCGGTCGGCAATACCAGCATGTCGCGCACGGTCTGGGTGGCCAGCGGCTGCTCCAGGGTGGCTTTCCAGATGTTCGAACGCTCCTCGGAGAAGCGCGATTTCGCCGCCGCAATCAGCGACAAGGTACCGTTGAGGCCCAACTGGTTGGCGAAGTTCGAGTCGGTGGTGTACACGTCGCCCCAACGCAGTGGCGGGCCCTGGCGCAGGGTGCCACGGATGGCGACCACGGCGACCAGCAGGCAGACCACGAACACCGCGATGCGCGTGTACCACGGCGCTACCTGGCGAGTGCCGATGCTGCCACCGCTGAACGGGCCGCGTGGGCGCGTTGCACGGTCGGCGCCTTTGAAGGCGATGCTCAGGATCAGCGTACCCACGGCCCAGGCCAGCAGGTAGCGCACCACCGGGAAACCGTACCAGAGCATGCTCATCACGGTTTTCGGGTCTTCCTTCACGTACTGGAAGACCAGGCCGTTGAGGCGCTGGTGGAACTCGCGGTAGAAGTCCATTTCCATCAGGCCCAGGAACAGCGCGATGCTGGACGCGACCGTCAGCCACAAGCGGAAGAAGCCGCGCGCCGCCATGGCCCGTACGCTGAACAACGCCAGCAGCAGCGGCACCAGCAGGTACATCACCAGGCGGATATCCAGGCGCAGGCCGTTGGCGAACGCTTCAAGGAAAGTCGAGGCCGGTGTGTCGAGGATCATCTCGCGGTTGTAGACCAGCAGCGCCAGGCGCAGCAGGGAGAACATCACCATCATGATCAAGGCACAAAGCAGCGTGTACGCCAGATGGGATTTGACGGTCGGTTGCAGCAAGCGATTAGAAGCTCGCTGCTGATTCAGGGCGTCCGGGTTTGCCATGTCGTTTTAGGACCCATTGGAAGTTTAAGTTGCGAATGAATACAGCGGCGCCCCGCCCTCGCCCAGGCAGGCTGGGGTAGACGGTGAACGCAATGGCGCAAATGGTGCCCGATCAACGCCGGCAACGCCATTGATTACTCAATCCGGCCAGTGTTTGAGACTCGTCTTAGAGCATCCGGCTGGAAAAATAGCCGGCGAATTGTCTTGGATGGAATGTGAAAATTCTGTGCAGCGAATATCTCGAAACACAATAACGGGAGTACGGAAACAAATGTGGGAGCGGGCTTGCTCGCGAATACGGTAAATCAGTCGATACATCAGGTGACTGTTACACCGTCTTCGCGAGCAAGCCCGCTCCCACACTTACTGTGCCCGCTCTGGATAGCGTTGTTTGGATCAGATCCGCACGTTACCGCGCGGCCCGGCGATCGCCCAGATGATCAAGCCCAGTACCGGCAGCAGCAGGATCAACAGGATCCACAACACTTTGGCGCCGGTACTCGCGCCGCTTTTGAACACGTTGATGATCGCCCAGATATCCAGCGCGAGGATGATCAACCCGATCAGACCATTAAAAGTGGAACCCATGGTGTCGCTCCTAAGTGAGGGCTTGCCTGCTTAGGATAGTCAGCCGTGGCCAGGGGTTCCGTTTTATTTCAGACGTGTACCGCAACCCGCAGGGCTTCCAGGGAGGGTTCGCCCTTGATGCCGACTTCGGCACACAACTCCAGAACCCGTGGCACGTCGTTGCCGTAGACCAGCACAGCCTGGATCTCGTCGTCCAGCAATTGGCTGAAATTCATCAGCACGTAGCCGCCGTTCTCCGGGTTGAGGGCGCTCATCTGGATCTGGATGCGGTTCAGCGCGGTCAGGGCTTCGGTCTTGGCCAGTTGCTTGGGCTTGAGGTTGAACGCCACGCCGGGGCCAAAGGAGGCGACGATCTGGGCGAACAGGTCCAGGTAGGTGTCGGCCTGGAACAGCACGGTGTCAGGCAGGCTGCCGACGACGATCCACTCACCCAGGGGAATCGGGAAAGTGTCGTCGTAGTTGATGTCGGGGTTGGCGGCCAGGAAAGCGTCGGGATCGGCGTAGGCCTGGGCCGCTTCGTCAGCCACCTTGGCGATCTCGGGTTCGCTCATGCAGCCGGAGCTGATTTTGCTGATGAGTTCGACGAGTGCGGTTTTCATGGGGTGGTCCTGTGGCGGGGCTGATTTTGAGGGCGCAAAGCCTACACCAGTTTTTCCAACTGCGCCGCCGTATCCACCGCCCCCATGGTCTGGGCCGCTGCCAGCGCGGTCACGCCCTGGGCATCGGTGGCCTTGGGATTGGCGCCCTGGCTGATCAGGTAGTCCACCATTTCGGTACGGTTGAACATCGCCGCCATCATCAAGGCGGTGCGACCATCAGAGGATGCGCCTTCGACCAACGCTCCGCCTTCGATCAACGCTTTGACCACCGGCAGGTTGCCCTTGAACGCCGCGCCGGCAATCGGCAGCTGGTTCTTGTCGTTGGCAATCTGGGGGTCGGCCTTGAATTCCAGCAGCACTTTCACCGCGTCCACATGGCCGTGGTAGGCCGACAGCATCAACAGCGTATCGCCATTGTGGTTACGCAGGTTCGGCGGCAAGCCCTTGGCCAGCAACGCAGCCAGCATCGCGGCATCGCCCTTGCGCGCCACGTCGAACACCTGCTCGGCAAATTCGGCGGCTTCGTCTTCGGTCATTTGTTTGGCTTGGTCTGACATGTGGGGCTCCTTGTCTGGTGTTTCATAAGGCGCCCAGTCTCGCGATGGAGTTCCCCACTGTCATGCCTTTTTTCCCAAAAGCGGCGATAGACAGAATCAATAACGGAACTTGCCCGCCTGAATATCCGCCAACAGTTGCCCGGTGACCGGCACATAACTGTCCGACCCAGGCAGCCAGGCAAAGATCGGATCATCACCGGCCTTGCCCGGGTCGAACGCTTCCTCCTTGAGTTTCACCTTCTGGTATTTAAAGGTACCCGTGGTTTCCATCTTCACCTTGATCCGCAGGAACAACGGCACCGCATACGCGGGCAATTGCCCGTGGGCGAAGGTCAGCAACTCGCGCATGTCCAGGGAAGCCAGGGATTCGGCAGGCGTAATGGCCGCCATGCCCGCGCGGCCGTTGGTGTTTTCAATCTCCACGCCGTAGGCCACCACTTCGGAAATCTGCGGGTGCTGCAGGAAGATGTTCTCGACTTCGGTGGTGGAGACGTTTTCACCTTTCCAGCGGTAGGTGTCCCCCAGCCGGTCAACGAATTGGGCGTGGCCGAAGCCGATATTGCGCAACAGGTCGCCGGTGTTGAAATAACGGTCGCCCTTCTCGAACACGTCGCTGAGCACCACCTTGCGGTTCTTCTCGGGGTCGGTGTAGCCGTCGAACGGTGCCTTGTCATCGATCCTGGCCAGCAGCAGCCCCTGGCCCCCCTTGGGCACTTCGCGCATGAAACCGTCGGCGCCGCGAATCGGCTCACAGCTGTCATGGGCGTAGTCCACCAGTGCCCAGTGCATCAGGGAAAAGCCGATGGTGTTGTCGAAGTTCAGCACATTGGTGAAGCCGATGTTGCCGTCACTGGCGGCGTACAGCTCGCAGATATGATCAACGCCAAAGCGCTGCTTGAACTCAGCCCAAACCCCAGGGCGCAGGCCGTTGCCGATCATCTTCGTCACCCGGTTATCCAGGTCGCGCCCGTGGGCAGGCTGGTCGATCAGGTAGCGGCACAGCTCGCCGACATAACCCAGGGTGGTCGCATTGAATTTGCGCACATCGTCCCAGAACTGGCTGGCGCTGAACTTGCGGCGAATCGCGAACCCCGACGCCCCGGCAATCGCCGAACCCCAGCACACGCACAGGCCAGTGGCGTGATACAGCGGCAAGGTGCAATAGACGACATCCTCGGGCCCCATATCCAGGGCGATGGTGCCGAAACTGGCCGAGGACTTCATCCAGCGGCCGTGTTTGAAAATGCCGGCCTTGGGCAAGCCGGTGGTGCCGGAGGTGTAGATATAGAAGCAAGGGTCGTTGAAAAAAATCTGCTGGGTGCTGGCGGGGTTTTCCACCGGGCAGTCGGCGCTGGCAGCCATCAGGTCGACGTAATCCGGCGGCACATGGCTGTGCTGCTGATCGGCAATAAACCAGGTTTTATCCGCCTCGATGGCCACCTGGCTGCGCACGGCCTCGTAGGCCCCTACCAACTCGGCTCCCACCACGATGGCCGCCGGTGCCACCAGGTTGAGGCTATGTACCAGCGCCGCCTGGGTTTGCGAGGTATTGAGCATCGCGCAAATGCCGCCCACCTTGGCCACGGCCAGTACGCTGAGCAACAACTCGGGGCGGTTTTCGATAAACAACGCCACCACGTCGCCCTTGCCGATCCCCTGCCGCTGCAGGTAGTGAGCCATGCGGTTGGCCTGCTGGTTGGCCTGGCGGTAGCTCAGCACCGTGTCGCCATACAGCAGCGCGGCGCCGTCGGGGTTGCGTTGGGTGGCTTGTTCAAAGGTCCAGCCCAGGCCGCACGGCTGGTCGGGATCGGTGATGTTGGCAACGCGGATTCCGCGCACCAGGCGCGGCAGCGCACGGACAATGGTGGGCACCTTACGCAGCATCATGCCCCAGGTGATCATGTCACTTGGCGGGTGGTTCATGGCGGGAACGTCCTTTTTCTTATTGTTCGTATGACCCTCAAGGCACCCATCGCACTGTAAGACCGGCGCCGGATGCCTTGCAGGAAAATACGCCAGCCGTTCTTCGGCTGTACACGCAGGATTTGAAAAGTTTTGTATCCCGAAAGGAAAAGGAATTTAGCGCACCGCCAGGTGGTCACTATGGAAGACCTGCCTTGCGTGCCAGCGGTGAAACACTTGGCAAAACCCCGCAAAATGCAGGATGCACGATGGCCATTCATGCAAATTGCACGAAACTGGAAATTTTAAAATTTTATAACTTATTGATTTATAACGATTTTTTAAGATAGTCAGTACTGGCACAATCACTGCACCTATCACTCCACGCTGCAAAACATGAGCTAACGGAGCTGATAGACATGAGCCTGATCCAAGATAAATTTTCTTCTGTGTTCTCCAATTTCGACGTCACCACCCAGGCGCGTCCTGATGGCGGCATCCTGCTGACCTTGCGTAACAGCGAAGGCAAGCAGATCAAACGTTCGATCTCTTATCAGCAACTGCACACAGCCGACCAACTGACGTGGGTCATCAGCGCTATTCGCCGCGACCTGGCTGAACAAGCCAGCGACTTGCCACAGATTTCGATGCTGCAAAGCCAGAACCGCTTTGCGCTGCCGACCTACCATTCGGCTTGACCGTCATGCAGGACCCGAACAGGTCGTGGTGCCGTTGCGCACCACGGCCTTTTTTTATTTGCACAATCCCTGTTTCACCGCCTCGTTCACGGCCTGGACCCGGTTAGTCACCTGCAACTTGCCGTAGATGTTGCGCAGGTGAAACTTCACCGTGGCCTGGGAGATGGAGCGAATCCTGCTGATTTCCCACACCGTCTTGCCCTCGACCGCCCAATGCAGGATTTCCCGTTCCTTGGGGGTCAGGGGTTTACCCGACAACATCGCACGCGCCTTGCGGTTGGCAACCGGCGCGCTGTCCGTTTGCGTGGACGGTTGTTCCTGTGGCTCCGAACCGCTCATGCAGGCCTCTCTCTTCATATAGGTCTTGTAACGCCCGAAGTCGGATTACTCCTATTGACAGGCGAATAAATATTGAGACCAGAGAGAGTTACACAAAGAGTGGAACTAATAAGTAAGGTCAACGATAAACAGCTGTTACCCACAAACTTTCAAGTTTATTCCTACAGCGATTTCCAACCTGAAGGAATTGAAGTTAAAAAAATGCCCCCTGTTCAGGAGGCATTGCCGGACGAACTTAGTCATCAAGCCGAGGAAAACCCTCGGCGATCGCGTCGCCGGTCAGCATGACCGCCAGCCCTTCAGGGTCACTGAACAGGCGGATCGCCACAAAGTGCGGGTTCTCCCCCATATCAAACCAGTGCGGGATGCCGCTCGGCACCAAGATCAGGTCGTTTTTCTCGCAGAACACCGCGTACACATAATCTTCGATGTGCAAGGTAAACAGCCCACGCCCCGCTACGAAAAAACGCACGTGGTCTTGGGCCATGCGGTGTTCGTCGAGTCGCTCGGCGCGCAATTGGGCTTTCTGCGGGTGATCATTGCTGACGCGGAGCACATCAACGGTGGTGTAGCCGCGCTCGGTCATCAGCTTGTCGATGGGCGCCTGGTAGGCCGCGATAATCTCAACCTCGCTGGCCCCGGGCTCAAGTCGGGTAGCCGCCTGCCAGCGATCGAAACCCACACCCAGCTCGGCCAGGGTCGAGGCGATATCGTCCTGGTGAGTCAGGACCTTGTTCGGGGTGTCGGGGGTGCAGACGTGGTAAACCGCGAGATAGCTCATCAAACTCTTCCTCTGTCACGGGAGCCGCTCATGGCCGCTCCTCTTGCAATCGAATGCCAATGATTAGGGCGGCGGCCAGGGCCGCGATGCTGGCAATGCTGAAGGTCAGGGTCGGCCCCAGCAGGTTCCAGCTATAACCTGAATAGAGTGCGCCCAGCGCACCGCCGGTACCGGCCAGTGCCGCATACAGTGCCTGGCCCTGCCCTTGCTGGCGAGCACCAAAGCTGCGTTGCACGAACTGGATGGCCGCCGCGTGGAAGCTGCCGAAGGTCGCCGCGTGCATCACCTGCGCCAGCAACAGCACCCAGAAGAATTCGGCAAACGAGCCCAGCAGCAACCAGCGCAGTGCGGCCAGCAGGAAACTCGCCATCAATACCCGGCGTACCGAAAAGCGCGTGAGAATCCGGCTCATGGCCAGGAACATCAAGACTTCCGCCACCACGCCCAGCGCCCACAACATGCCGATCACGCCACGGCTGTAACCGAGGTGTTCAAGGTGCAGGGTGAGGAAGGTGTAGTACGGACCATGGCTCATCTGCATCAGCGCCACACAGGCATAGAACGCCAGCACGCCGGGGCTGCGCAGTTGCCGCAAAAAGCCGTCACCGGCCAGGCGATTCCCCTGGCTCAGGGGCTGCGCATTCGGCACCCAGAGGCTGGCGCCGATGATGCCGGCCATGATCACCACGACCACCACCGGGTAGATATCCAGGCTCAGCCAGTCGAACAAGCGGCCCATGATCACCACGGTGAGGATAAAACCGATGGAGCCCCACAACCGCACCTGGCTGTAGCGCGAGGTCTGGCCTTGCAGGTGCGCGAGGGTGATGACTTCAAACTGCGGCAGGACCGCATGCCAGAAGAACGCGTGCAAGGCCATCACCAGCGCCAGCCAGGCGTAGGTCTTGCTGACAAAGATCAACGAGAAACTCACCAGGGTGCACACCGCGCCAAAGCGCACGATGGCCAGGCGCCGGCCGGTGTAATCCCCCAGCCAGCCCCACAGGTTGGGCGCCACGCAGCGCATCAGCATGGGGATGGCCACCAGCTCGCCGATGCGCGCGCTGGAGAACCCAAGGTGATCGAAGTACAGCGCCAGGAACGGCGCCGTCGCCCCCAGCAGGGCGAAATAGAACAGGTAGAAGCTGGAGAGTCGCCAGTATGGAAGGGCTTGCGTCAGCATAAGAGACTTGTGGCGAGCGAGCTTGCTCGCGCTGGGGCGAGAAGCTCCCCCACTAGAAGCGCCGCAGTTCTCCAGGTCCTACCGGGTTGCAGGCTTTGGGGCCGCTGCGCAGCCCAGCGCGAGCAAGCTCGCTCGCCACCCACGGTCACAGCTGGCCCAATACCGGAGTACTGACTTTTACGTCGGCGTTTTGCCCACGATGGCGCAGCAGGTGGTCCATCAGCACGATGGCCATCATCGCCTCGGCAATCGGCGTGGCGCGGATGCCGACGCAAGGGTCGTGACGGCCCTTGGTGATCACGTCCACCGGGTTGCCGTGCACATCAATCGAACGGCCCGGCGTGGTGATGCTGGAAGTCGGCTTGAGCGCAAGGTGCGCAACGATCGGCTGGCCGGAGGAAATGCCACCGAGAATGCCGCCGGCGTTGTTGCTGAGGAAACCTTCCGGGGTCAGCTCGTCACGGTGCTCGGTGCCACGCTGGGCCACACAATCGAACCCGGCGCCGATTTCCACGCCCTTGACCGCGTTGATGCTCATCAGCGCGTGGGCCAGTTCGGCATCGAGGCGGTCGAAGATCGGCTCGCCCAGGCCCGGCATCACGCCTTCGGCAACCACGGTGATCTTGGCGCCGACGGAATCCTGGTCGCGGCGCAACTGGTCCATATAGGCTTCCAGCTCCGGCACTTTGTCCGGGTCTGGGCAGAAAAAGGCGTTGTCTTCGACGCTGTCCCAGGTCTTGAACGGGATTTCGATCGGGCCCAGCTGGCTCATGTAGCCGCGGATCACGATGCCCTGGGTAGCCAGGAACTTCTTGGCGATCGCCCCGGCCGCCACGCGCATCGCGGTTTCCCGCGCCGAGCTGCGGCCACCGCCACGGTAGTCGCGCTCGCCGTATTTGTGGTGGTAGGTGTAGTCGGCGTGGGCCGGGCGGAACAGGTCCTTGATCGCCGAGTAGTCCTTGGACTTCTGGTCGGTGTTGCGAATCAGCAGTCCGATGGCGCAGCCGGTGGTGCGGCCCTCGAACACGCCCGAGAGGATTTCGACTTCGTCGGCTTCCTGGCGCTGGGTGGTGTGGCGGCTGGTGCCGGGCTTGCGGCGGTCGAGGTCACGCTGCAGGTCTTCCAGGGACAACTCGAGGCCCGGCGGGCAGCCGTCGACAATGGCGACCAACGCCGGGCCATGGCTTTCGCCCGCGGTGGTAACAGTGAACAGCTTGCCGTAGGTATTGCCGGACATGCAGGGCGCTCCGTGAAATCAGTTGAATCAAGTCAACCGTAATAACTTAAGGCGGCCAGTATACGCAGGCTAACCGACTAGTTCATCCTCGAAACCTTACCGGTAGACGTTGGTCCAACCGGCACCTTCCTCATGATGGCGCGATGATGCTGCGAGTTCTGCTTTTGACCCTCACTCTGTTTTCCAGCCTTGGCTTCGCCGCCTCCCCTGTCGTGCTGCAACGGCCCATCAGCCTGGACACCGGCAGTGGCGAGCTGTTTGGTTCGCTGTTGTTGCCCAAATCCGACAAGCCGGTGCCGGTGGTGCTGATCATCGCCGGCTCCGGGCCCACCGACCGCAACGGCAACAGCGCCGACGGCGCACGCAACGACAGCCTCAAGCGCCTGGCCTGGGTGCTGGCCAGGCACAACATCGCCAGCGTGCGCTACGACAAGCGCGGCGTGGCCGCCAGCCTTGCCGCCACCCCCGATGAACGCAACCTGACTCTGGATGCCTACGTGTCCGACGCCGTGGCCTGGGGCAAGTTGCTCAAGGCCGACCCACGCATGGGCCCGCTGATTGTGCTGGGCCACAGCGAAGGTGCACTGGTGGCCGCCCTCGCCGCCCCGCAGCTCAACCCGGCCGGGGTGATCTCCCTGTCGGGCAGTGCGCGCCCGGTGGACCAGGTGATCCGCCAGCAACTGGCCGACCATATGCCTCCAGCGCTGTTACTGCGCAGCAACCAGATTCTCGATCACCTCAAGGCCGGCCAGGTGGACGCCGATGTGCCCACCCCCCTTGAGGGCATTTTCCGCCCCAGCGTGCAGCCCTATCTGATCAGCCTGTTCCGCGCCGACCCTTCGGCGGCCTTTGCCAAATTGACCATGCCGGCGCTGATCGTCCAGGGCACCAATGACCTGCAGGTCGGCGTGGCCGATGCGCAACAATTGCAGAAGGCCAAGCCCGACGCCGAGCTGACGGTGATCGAAGGCATGAACCACGTGATGCGCATCGTGCCCAACAACGTGAAGCAGCAACTGGAGTCCTATAACGACCCGCAGTTGCCGCTGGCGGCTGAACTGGGCACCCGCCTGGTTCGCTTTATCGACGGACTTCGCGCCAGTTAAGCGAGTATTGCCCTCCAGTCCTGAGCAAAACGGCCGATAAGCCATGGGTCGACAGCAAAAAGCCTGTCGGCCCGCAGAGCTTGGACAGGATCGCGCCGAATGACGAACACCGAAGCAACACCCGAACCTACCGCCGACACCACGGCTGACACCGAGGCCGCCGCATCGGCCGCGTTACCGTGGGCGGAGGTGCAGGCCGAACATTTCAAGATGCTGCGCCTGGCCCCTTTGGCCACCGACCGTGCCACGGGCGTGCGGCCCCTGCGCTTTGTGCAGTTTGGCTGGGCCGAACGCAACAACAAGGACCACAGCCTGCTGCGCATGGTCATTCAGTTGCCGGGCCAGCGGGTGCGCCGGGAACAGAACCATTTGGATATCTGGGTCGATCACGCGACCCATCGGGTGCATTTTGGCCCGGGCAACAGCCTGGAGATCGAGCCGGCTAACCGCGGCATCGGCCGTTTCCTGGTAGCCCAGGGCGCCGCCTGGGCGAAAAAGAAGTGGTCGCACTACCGCGTCGACGGCGTCGACCTGGCCAACAAGGACGCCCTCAACGAAGCCACGCGCCTGCGCCGGGATCACTTCCTGCGTATCCAGGGCTTTGATGTGGCGTACGCCGATGTCCAGCATTTGAAGGGCAACGTGCAGCCGGGCAAGGTCAGCGATGTGCTGGACAGCTGGAACACCGAAAAGCTGCAGTTCGTGGAGATTCTGGAAGCGGCGCAGATGCTGCAACAGGCCGAGCAGAACCTGGCGGAACAGGAAGTGAAGCTGCGCAAGGAAGAGGAAAAGGTCACCAAGTTCAAGCGCGAAGACAGCGGGTTGCGCTTCACGATTACGTGTCTGGTGGCGTTTACCGTGTTTCAGGCGGGGCTGTTGATCTGGATTGCGACGCATCGCTGAATCATAAAGTGTATTTGTGGCGAGGGAGCCTGCTCCCGCTGGAGTGCGAAGCGCTCCCAAGATTCTTGGGGCCGCTACGCTGCCCAGCGGGAGCAAGCTCCCTCGCCACAAGTATCAGCATGCTGTCGGGCAGGGTTTAGACCCTCGCGGCAAACACCGCCTGATGCGCCCGGCACTGCTCGGCCGTCAACATGAACACGCCATGCCCGCCGCGCTGGAACTCCAGCCAGGCGAAGTCCACTTCGGGGTACAACGCCTCGACGTGAACCTGGCTGTTGCCCACTTCGACAATCAGCAAGCCCTTCTCGGTCAAGTGATCTGCCGCCTCGGCCAGCATCCGCCGAACCAGGTTCAAGCCGTCGTCACCGCAGGCCAGGCCCAACTCCGGCTCGTGCTGGTATTCATCCGGCATGTCGGCAAAGTCTTCGGCGTCGACATACGGCGGGTTGGACACGATCAGGTCAAAACGCTGGCCCGGCAAACCATCAAAGCCGTCGCCCTGAACGGTATACACGCGCTCATCGACGCCATGGCGCTCGATGTTCTGGTTGGCCACCTCCAGCGCTTCGAAGGACAGGTCGCCCAGTACCACTTCGGCGTCCTGGAACTCGTAGGCGCAGGCAATACCGATGCAACCGGAACCGGTGCACAGGTCCAGGATGCGCGCCGGCGGCGTGCCCAGCCACGGTTCGAAGCGGTTTTCGATCAGTTCGCCAATCGGTGAGCGTGGAATCAGCACGCGCTCATCGACGATAAACGACATGCCGCAGAACCAGGCTTCCTTCAACAGGTAAGCGGTCGGCACACGCTCGTGGATACGGCGGTGCAGCAACCGTTGCACGTGGGAGATTTCCTCTTCTTCCAGGTTGCAATCCAGGTAACTGTCGGCAATTTCCCATGGCAGGTGCAAGGCGCCGAGCACCAGTTGCCGGGCTTCGTCCCAGGCGTTGTCGGTGCCATGGCCAAAAAACAGGTCTTCCCCATGGAAACGGCTGACGGCCCATCGGATGTGGTCGCGCAAGGTGCGCAGGCGGGAAGTGATCACGGGGGCAAGCTCCTGGAAAAAACGACCGGCGATTCTAACAGTCTTAAGCTGTACCGACGATGTACGAAAAAACCCTTTGCCGCACGTCGGATTTCATCTTAAACGTGGTTTTTGCCTAAACGTAGTGCCCTATTGACATCGCTGCACGCCAACAACGGCGTACCTTACAATGGTAGCGATTCACAGAAGCGCTCAGCCAGAGGACAATGTCACAAAAGCCCCACTCACAGGAGCCCCAGAATGTCCGTTCCAAAGACGATGTTTCAACTCAGCGGTCGTGGTTACGCAGCGGCGAACCTGAACCATGCGACCCTCGTGATCATCGACGCCCAGAAGGAATACCTCAGTGGTCCCCTCGCCCTCTCGGGCATGGACGCTGCTGTCGAAAATATCAAGCAACTGGCGGCTGCCGCGCGCAACGCCGGGCGCCCGATCGTGCATGTGCGCCACCTGGGCACTGTCGGCGGGTTGTTTGACCCTCAGGGCGAGCGCGGTGAGTTCATTCCTGGCCTTGAGCCACAGGCCGACGAAACCATCATCGGCAAGCTGCTGCCCAGCGCCTTCCACGGCACCGGCCTGGAGAAACACCTGCAAGACCTCGGTTCCCTGGACCTGATCGTCTGCGGCTTCATGAGTCACTCCAGCGTCAGCACCACGGTGCGTGCGGCAAAAAACCTGGGCTTTCGCTGCACCCTGGTGGAAGACGCCTGCGCCACCCGCGACCTGCCTTACAAGGGCGGCATCCTCAGCGCCGACCATGTGCAGCAGACTGAAATGGCCATCATGGCTGACAACTTCGCCACCCTCGCCTTGACCAAAGATCTGATCTGATCGACCTTCGATGAGCGGGTAGCCGCCCGCTCATCCGCAAATACCTGTCATTTGCTGCAATTGCCTCTGTACCCGGAACAACCTGTGTATCTTCCGGTCGAAGGGCCGATACCCTGGAGGAAAGGTCGGAATGAAGATATCCGATGGTTTTGATGCTCGTCGCTTGCGCCCCAAGGGCCCGAGCAACTGGCGTCTGCGCATCGGCGCCGGCTTTGCCGCGCTGTTGGCGATAGGTGGCGTACTACTGGCAATTGCTGGCGGCGCTGGTTTGGTTGGACACTCACCGGCCCTGGGCGAGCTGAATGCCAGCCCTGGCGGTTCTGCAATACTCTTGGTCATCGGCTTGCTGGTGCTGTGGTTCGGCGTATGGCTGTGGCGCCGTTGCCGTCGGCGCATGCGCCAACCGCTGTCACTGAACATCGCTTCGCACCTGATGAAAAAGCACGACTGATGGCGCACAGATAGCGTTTGTTGCGCATCAAGCCGCCGCGATTAGGTAAACTGCCCGCCCTTCGCGGAGGCTGACATGCAAGACGACGATTTTTCCCTATTCAAGAACGAGCTGCGCGGCGTCAAGCCGATCAAGCATGATCGCGCCGACACCGGCAAACCCAAGACCGATCGCGCCCAGATCGCCAAGCTGCGCCAGGCCGCGACCGTGCGCACGGACGCCACCACCGTGGACGGCCTGTCGGATCAATTCGTTATCGATGTAGGTCCCGAAGACGAGTTGATGTGGGCCCGCGACGGCGTGCAGGAAAGCCAGATGCGCAAGCTCAAGGTCGGCCAGATCCCGTTCGAGGGCAGTCTCGACCTGCACGGCATGACCGTCGAAAAAGCCCGCGAAACCCTCTGGGCGTTCCTCGCCGAAGCCACCAAATTCGAAATCCGCTGCGTGCGCGTCACCCACGGCAAGGCCGTGCGCCTGGACGGCAAGCGACCGATGATCAAAAGCCACGTCAACACCTGGTTGCGCCAGCACTCCCAGGTGCTGGGTTTTACCTCATGCCAGCCACGTCACGGCGGCGCTGGCGCGGTGTATGTGATGCTCAAGCGCACCATGATGGAAGGCCGCGACGAGTAACAAGTGCCATCGTCAGGCTTGCAGCGATGTGTTGGCCGCCGTACCCTTGCCCTTTGCGAAAATCCCACTAGGTAGTTTCATGTCCCTGGAACAGAATTACACCGCGATTCTCGGCCAACTCGGCGAGGACGTTTCCCGCGAGGGCCTGCTCGACACGCCAAAACGTGCCGCCAAGGCCATGCAGTATCTCTGCCGCGGTTATGAACAGACCCTCGAAGAAGTCACCAACGGTGCCTTGTTCAGCTCTGACAACAGCGAAATGGTGCTGGTCAAGGACATCGAGTTGTACTCGCTGTGCGAACACCACCTGCTGCCGTTCATCGGCAAGGCTCACGTCGCGTATATCCCGAGCGGCAAAGTGCTGGGCCTGTCGAAGGTCGCGCGTATCGTCGATATGTATGCCCGCCGCCTGCAGATCCAGGAAAACCTCAGCCGCCAGATCGCCGATGCGGTCCAGCAGGTCACCGGCGCCCTGGGCGTTGCAGTGGTGATCGAGGCCAAGCACATGTGCATGATGATGCGCGGTGTGGAGAAGCAGAATTCGTCGATGATCACGTCGGTGATGCTGGGTGAGTTCCGCGAAAACGCGGCGACCCGCAGCGAGTTTCTCAGCCTGATCAAGTAATACGCGGCACCTGGAAAAACCGGCGTTCATCGCCGGTTTTTTTTCGCCTGTGAAAAATCAGGTAAGCTGCGCCCCCTTAAGTCTAGGGCAAGAGGTTTCAGCCATGTTCGTCAAAGCACTTCGAGTGGGCCTCGGCCACGTCATCATCGCCGGCGACTTCCTGACCCGTCCGCGCAAAAAGCAGCGCCCTGCCGAACAACAGGCGCAGGTGAACGCAGCGGCCAAGGACCTGACCCTGTATCAATTCCACGCCTGCCCGTTCTGCGTGAAGACCCGCCGCACCCTGCACCGCCTGAACGTGCCGGTGGCCTTGAAGGATGCGAAGAACAACGAGCAGGACCGCCAGACCCTGCTGGAGCAAGGCGGCAAGATCAAGGTGCCATGCCTGCGCATCGAAGAGAACGGCCAGACCACCTGGATGTACCACTCCAAGGTGATCATCGATTACCTCGACAAGCGATTTGCGGCGGTCTGACAAACAGCGAGGATCCAGTGTGGGAGCGGGCTTGCTCGCGAAGGCGGAGTTTCAGTCACAGATGTAGTGGCTGACACTCCGCCTTCGCGAGCAAGCCCGCTCCCACATTAGTTTGGTATTGCCAATTCAAGATCCAGCAATGCTGAGCCCAGGCACTTGCCATGGGCGTCCAGCGCCAGCGACCGCGTCACCCCGCCTCGCAGGATCCCCGGCAACACGAAGTTCAGTGCCTGCACATTGGGCAGTTCATAGCGCCGCACCGGTGCGGCGCCCGCCTCCAGCAACGGCGCAAAAAACGCCGCTACCACCTCAGCCGTGAGTTGCTCGCAGAGCAGCGGATAGTCCTCGGCCCGATACGCGATGATCGAGATGTTCGAGGTGTCGCCCTTGTCTCCCGTTCGGGAGTGGGCCAGGGTGTGCAGCTTCATGCTTCGATCCTCGGGTTGACCGCGTGACGAGGCAGCAGCAACGATGCCACCGCCACCACCTGGCGCAGGCTCTTGCTGGCGCCACCGCCGCCGGACGGGCCGTTGGTGTAGAGGGTTTCCACTTCATTGCCGACACGCACCGCCTCGCTGCGTTCTGCGCAGCGGGCGGCGATGCGCAGGCGCACTTCCCACGGTTCAACCGTGCTGCGCGGGCCGTGCAGGGAGTCGACGCCGATCAATTCGGCACGCACGTCCTGCATGCGCACGCCGGTCAACTCCAAGCGTTTCAGGACCACATCGCGAGCCAGTTGCGCACGAGCGACCGCGCCCGGGCCACCGTAGGAAATCTGCCCCTCACCGATCCAGCCGTCCAGATAACCGACGCTGACTTTCAACGCTTCGGGACGTGGCCGTCCGCTCGCGCCGTGGGCACGCACCCGGTCCACGGCTTCTTCGGTAAACGCCACCTGGGAAAAATCCGCGCACACGTCCGGTGTGAGGTAGGCCGCCGGGTCGTGCACTTCGTAGATCAATTGTTCGGTGCACGTGGCACGGCTGACCCGCCCACCGGAACCTGCGACCTTGGTGATCAAGGCCTCGCCGTCTGGGTCAATCTCGGCAAATGGAAAGCCCAGGCGTGCCAGATCGTCCACGTCCTTGAAGCCCGGATCGGCAAAGTAGCCACCGCTGACCTGCCCCGCACATTCCAGTAAATGCCCCACCAGCGTGCCGCGCCCCAGCCGTTGCCAATCATCCGCAGCCCAGCCGAATTCGAACATCTGCGGCGCCAGGAACAACGAAGGGTCTGCCACCCGGCCGGTGATCACCACGTCGGCCTCGGCGCGCAAGGCGTCGATAATGCCGTCGGCGCCCAAATAGGCGTTCGCGGAAATCAACCGCTCGCCCAACGAGCCAAGGGTCTGGCCGTTGTCGAGCAACTGCTCCGGCTGGGCACGCAAGGTCTCAAGCACGTCGTCGCCAACCACCGCCAGCACCTTGAGGTTAAGCCCCAGTTCACTGGCAATCCGCCGCACTTCAACCGCCGCCGCCACCGGATTGGCCGCGCCCATATTGGTGATTACCCGCAAGCGCCGGCGCCCGTCGGGCTGGCCGACAAAGGGCAGCACGCGGCGCATGCGCTCACTCAACAGCAGGTCGTAACCGCCTTGTGGATCGCTGATCCGCGCCTGTTGCGCCAGGGCGATGGTCCGTTCGGCCAGGCATTCGAAGACCAGGTAATCCAGGTCGCCCTGTTCGGCCAATTCCACCGCAGGTTCGATACGGTCGCCGGAGTAGCCGGCACCGGAACCGATGCGCAAGGTTTTCATTTCAAATCACTCCCAGGAGCAAAGCCGTCAGGGTCATCAACACCGACGCGGCAAACAGAAAGGGGATGGTGAAGCGCTGGTGATCGGCCAATTCGATCTTGCACAGGCCCACCAACAGGAAGGTCGCAGGCGTCAACGGGCTGACCGGAAAGCCGGTGGTGTGCACGCCCAGCAACGAGGCCTGGGCCACTTGCAGCGGGTCGACGCCCAAGGCCTTGCCGACTTCGGCGATCACCGGCATCACGCCGAAGTAGTAGGAATCCGGGTCAAACAGCATGCTCAGCGGCATCGACAGGAAGCCCACCACCGCCGGGATCAACTTGCCGTGGCCCGCCGGAATCTGCGCCACCGCCACTTCGGCGATGGCCTTGAGCATGCCGGTGCCTTGCATGATGCCGGTGAACACACCGGCAGCGAGCAGGATGCTGGCCATGGTCAGGGCGGTTTTTGCGTGGGCGTCGATCCGCGCGCGTTGGGCGTCGACGTTCGGGTAGTTGATGCACAGCGCCACCACGGTGCCGAGCATGAACATCACCACCGGGTCGACCCAACCGGCGATCATCACCACCATCACCAGTACCGTCAGGACCAGGTTGACCCAGAACAGCCGCGGGCGACGCAGGGCAATGTCATCGTCGCTGAGCACCCGTTGCGGCACGGCGTCCACGCTGGAACCAGCGCCCAGGCCCAGGCGTTTTTCTTCCCGGTGGCCCAGCCACCAGGCGCAGGCGAAAACAAAGACCAGGCCGACGATCTGCACCGGGATCAGCGGCTGGAACAAGTCCGCCACCGGCACGTGCAGCGCCGCCGAGGAACGCAGTACCGGGCCGGTCCACGGCAGGAAGTTGACCCCGGCCGCCATCGCCGCCACACACGCGAGGATGCGTTTATCAATTCCCAGCCGCGTGTACAGCGGCAGCATCGCCGGCACCGTCACCAGGAAGGTCACCGCGCCGGAGCCGTCGAGGTGCACCAGCAGGGCCAGGGTCGCGGTACCGACGACAATCCTTGTAGGACGCGTCCCTACCGTGCGCAGGATGCGATCAATGATTGGATCCAGCATGCCGGCATCGGTCATGATCCCGAAGAACAGGATCGCGAACACAAACATCCCCACCACGGGGGCGACGTTCTTGATGCCGGTGATGATGAAGGCGCTGGTTTGCAGGCCGAAACCGCCCAGCAGCGCGGCGATGATCGGCAAGGCAATCAGGGCCACCAGTGGCGACAGGCGTTTGCTCATGACGGCAGTGAGCAGGCACAGGATAGTGATGACACCCAGGGTAGCGAGCATGGGGTAGCTCCAGAACGGCGTTTTCGGCCGGTTATTGTTTTCCCTGGAGTATTGGAATCGCGTTAGGCTTTGTAAATTGGAATATTCGGCACTCCACATTCGAAAAAACAAAACGCTCGAGCAAAATAAAAATGAAAAATTCGATCCAGCATATCCAGGCGTTTCTCGCCGTTGCCCGCACGGGCAGCTTTACCAAGGCCGCCAACGAACTGCATTTGTCGCCCTCAGCGCTGACCGTGCAGGTGCAGCAACTGGAGGAATGGCTGGGCGTCGCGCTGCTCGACCGCAGCCCGCGCCACGTCAGCATCACCGCCGCCGGGCTGGATGCACGCGGGCCGATGGAGAAGCTGTTGCTGGACCTGGACAACATCGTCACCGGCTCCCGTGACCTGGCAGCGCTACGACGAGGCGTGGTGACCATCGCCGCCCTGCCCTCCGTGTGCGCCGGCGCGTTGCCTCCCGCCCTGCGCCTGTTTCGCGAACGTTTTGCCGGGATCGAGGTGCGCTTGCATGACCTGGTTGCTCACCGCATTCATGCGCAAGTGCGTTCGGGCGAGGTGGATTTCGGTATTGGTGTGCGGGCGCGGCTGAGCCACGGGTTGGGGTTTGTACCGGTGCTGAATGATCGGTTATGTGCGTTCGTGCCGCTGGATCATCCGCTGACTCGTTTTGCAACGTTGAGCCTAGAGCAACTGGCCGACCAGCCGATCATCCTCACCGGCCGCGACAGCAGCGTGCGGGAACAGGTGGACGCGTTGTTCGATGAAACACGCCTGACGATGCTCGCGGGGATGGAGGCCAACTACATGTCGACCGTGTTGGCGTTGGTGCGGCAGGGCTTGGGGATCAGTGTGTTGCCGGAGTCGGCGGCGGACAGTCTGGAGGGGTTGAAGCGGATTACCATTGATCATCCGGGGGTGAACCGGGAGATCGGGTTGATCAGTCGCAGTGGACAGCCGTTGAGCCCAGCGGCGCAGCGCTGTTTTGAGTTGCTCAGTGAAGAATTACCTGGCGCACCGCAAAACTAAATGTGGGAGCGGGCTTGCTCGCGAAGGCGGTGTGTCAGCCAATGCATAGGTTGACTGATCCACCGCTTTCGCGAGCAAGCCCGCTCCCACATTTTTGACCGCATTTCAGCCCAGCATCGGCACATGCTTGGGATGGCTGGCCACGCGCTTCAACCACGCCTGCACGCCTGGATAGGCGCTCAGGTCAAAGCCACCTTCATCCGCCACATGGGTGTAGGCATACAGCGCCACGTCGGCAATCGAGAATTGGTCGCCCACCAGATACGGTGTCAATTGCAACTGGCGCTCCATCACCTTCAGGGCTTTATAACCGCCCTTGTGCAGCTTCTTGTATTCCTCCAGGCGATCTTCCGGCAGCCCCAGGTAAAACTGGATAAACCGCGCCACCGCGATGTACGGCTCGTGGCTGTACTGCTCGAAAAACTGCCACTGCAGAACCTGGGTGCGCAGGCGCGGTTCGCTGGGCAGGAACTCGCTGCCATCGGCCAGGAAGTTGAGAATCGCATTGGACTCCCACAGGCAGGTGCCGTCTTCCAGCTCCAGCACCGGGATCTTGCCGTTGGGGTTCTTGGCCAGGAACTCCGCGGTCTGGGTGTCGCCCTTCAGGATGTCGACATCGATCCACTCATAGTCGATGCCCAACAGGCTGAGCATGAGTTTGACTTTGTAGCAGTTGCCCGATTTGTAATCGCCGTAGACCTTGTACATGGAGGCTCCCCTATGCCGCTTGCGCGTGCTGTGCTTGACGGACCACCGCAGCGAGACGCTTGAGACCTTCGTCCAAGCGCGCCGGGTCGATATGGCTGAAATTGAGCCGCAGGTGACCGTGATGATTGTCCGGCTCGGAAAAGAACGGTTCACCGGGCATGAACGCGATGTCCTGGTCGAGCGCAGGTGCCAACAAGGTGCGGGTATCGAGCGGCTGTTTCAAGGTCAGCCAGAAGAATAATCCGCCCTGGGGTATTTGCCAGTCGGCCAGGTCGCTGAAATGCCGCGCCAGTGCAGCCTGGAAAGCGTCGCGCCGGCCTCGGTAAAAGCTGCGCAACTCTACCAGGTGATGCTGGTATTTCTCGGTGCCGATCCATTGCATCGCCTGCCACTGGCCAACGCGGTTGGTGTGCAGGTCGGCTGATTGCTTGAGTTTGAGCAGGTGCGGGAACAGGTCCGGACTGGCGATCAGGTAGCCGACCCGCAGGCCGGGCAACAAGGTCTTGGATACGGTGCCGGTGTAGATCCAGCTGGCCTTTTTCAGCCGGCTGACGATGGGTTGCGCGCTGCCGCCGTCGAAGGTCAGTTCGCGGTAGGGTTCGTCTTCGATCAGGGTTACGCCAAACTCGTCCAGCAACGCGGCGACGGCCTCGCGCTTGGCATCGCTGTAGCGCACCGCCGAAGGGTTCTGGAACGTCGGGATCAGGTAGACGAAGGACGGGCGATGCTGCTCAAGGCTGCTGCGCAAGGCTCTGAGGTCCGGACCGTCCGCTTCAAGCTGTACGGTCAGGCAATCGGCGCCGAACAGCTGGAATATCTGCAACGCCGCGAGATAGGTCGGGCCTTCCAGCAGGATTTTGGTGCCCTTGTCGATGTACAGCTTGGCCGCCAGGTCCAGGGTTTGCTGGGAGCCGCTGACCACCATGACCTGGCGCGCATCGCAGGCAATACCCAGCACCCGCGCCTCGGCCGCCAGCAATTCACGCAACTGTGGCTCGCCTTCGCTCATGCCGTATTGGCCGATATTCAGCGGCATGCCTTCCCAATCCAGCGTGGGCAGCATCACTTCGGCCGGCAGGCCACCGGCGAAGGACATCACCTGCGGCTTTTGCGCCGCCGCGAGGATTTCACGGATCAGGGAGCTTTTAAGACGCGAAACACGTTCTGAGAAGGCCATAAGGGTCACCGGTAGCAAAGCCTGGGGAAAATACGTCAAACTGCTTGACCGAAATTACGACGACTTGGGCAGATACGTCAATATGCTTGACCTTAAAAACCAGACCAGCCAGCAAACCGCCATGGAAGCCTTCTTCTTCGGCTACCAGGCGTTCACCGCCAAGGCTGACGAAATGCTGGAGCGCCGCGGCTTGAGCCGGGTGCATCAACGCATCGTGTTTTTTATCGCGCGCTACCCGGCCTTGAGCGTCAAGGAGCTGCTGGAACTGCTCGGCGTGAGCAAACAGGCGCTGAACATGCCGTTGCGCCAACTGCAGGAAATGCACCTGGTGGACAGCGTGGCGTCCGAGACCGACAAGCGTAAGCGCCTGCTGGAGTTGACCGAGGAAGGCCGGCGTTTCGAACAATCGCTGCGGCGCGAACAGGTAAAGCTGCTGCAACGGGCGTTTGCCGAGGCAGGCGAGACGGCAGTAGAAGGCTGGCTGGCGGTAAACAAGGCACTCAGTGGCCAATCCTGAATTGCCTTTCATCCCCTTTCGCACACAAAATAGAAAACATTATTTGCTTTATTTGTATACAAAAGCATAATTCGCTTCGTGCGAGTTCCTGACCTATTGGTCAACAAAACCCGCTGGTACCTCAAAGCGCTGCTGCCCACTCATGTGTCCGGCGCTGGAAATAACAATAAAACTCTTGAGGAGTACTTGCTGTGGAAAGCCGCAAATCCGAAGCCCCTACGCTCGACCTCTCGCCAACCCACAACGGTTGGCTGGAACGCCTGTTCAAACTCCGCTTGCATGGCACCACAGTGAAGACCGAGCTGATCGCTGGCCTCACGACCTTTATCACCATGGCCTACATCATCTTCGTCAACCCCAACATCATGGCCGACGCCGGCATCGATCACGGCGCGGCGTTTGTCGCCACTTGCATCGCCGCCGCGCTGGGTTGCCTGCTGATGGGCCTGTACGCCAACTGGCCAGTAGGCCTGGCGCCGGGCATGGGCCTGAACGCGTTTTTCACCTACACCGTGGTCGGGACCATGGGCTACAACTGGGAGACGGCACTGGGTGCGGTGTTTATCTCCGGTGTGTTGTTCATGATCCTGACGCTCTCACGCATTCGCGAGTGGCTGCTCAACAGCATTCCGGTGAGCCTGCGCCATGCCATGGGCGCCGGCGTCGGATTGTTTCTCGGGGTGATCGGCCTGAAAACCGCCGGCATCATCGTGCAAAGCCCGGCCACCCTGATCAAGCTCGGCTCCCTGCATGAACCCGCCCCATTGCTGGCGGCCATCTGTTTCCTGTTGATTGCGATCCTCAGCTACCACCGGGTATTCGGCGCGATCCTGATCAGCATCATCGCCGTGACCCTCGCCGGTTGGGGCCTGGGCCTGGTGGAGTACCACGGCATCCTGGCCACCCCGCCAAGCCTGGCGCCGACCTGGATGGCCATGGACGTGATGGGCGTGTTCAACGTCAGCATGATCAGCGTGGTGTTCGCCTTCCTGTTTGTGCACATGTTCGACACCGCCGGCACCCTGATGGGCGTGGCCCAGCGCGCAGGCCTGGTGAATGCCGACGGCAAGATCGAAAACCTCTCCCGCGCCCTGAAAGCCGACAGCGCCTCCAGCGTGTTCGGCGCCATGGTCGGCGTGCCGCCAGTCACCAGTTACGTGGAAAGCGCCGCCGGGGTTGCCGCCGGTGGCCGTACCGGGCTGACCGCCGTCACCGTGGGTGTGCTGTTTATCGCAGCGATGTTTTTTGCCCCGCTGGCTGGCATGATTCCGGCCTATGCCACCGCCGGCGCGTTGATCTATGTGGCGATGCTGATGATGAGCGGCATGGCCCATATCAATTGGGACGACGCCACCGACAGCATTCCGGCGATCGTCACGGCGATCATGATGCCCCTGACCTTCTCGGTGGCCGACGGCATCGCCCTGGGTTTCATCACCTACGTGGCGCTGAAGGCCGGTACGGGTAAACACAAGGAAATTTCCATCAGCCTGTGGGTGCTTTGCGCGATCTTCATCGCCAAGTTCGCGTTCCTGTAGGCCAACCCGCTTGACCCTGCCTCACCCCGTCGGGTGGGGCTTTTGTACGAATGGAGGAATGCAATGAGTCTGGAAACCTGGCTGCTGTTCAGCGGCGCTGCGCTGGTGGTGATCCTGATCCCCGGCCCCCTGTCCTTGCTGATGATCAGCAACAGCCTGAACTACGGCCTGCGCCGTTCGTACCCGGCCTTTCTCGGCGGGGTGATTGCTTCGATCTGCCTGCTGAGCGCCTCGGCGCTGGGTTTGGGTGCGTTGTTGCTGGCATCGGAACAGCTGTTCAGCGCCCTGAAGATCGTCGGCGCGCTGTACCTGTTCTACCTCGCCTGGCAGAGCTGGCAGCAATCCCGGCAACCGGCCCACGTCGCCGACGTACCGCAAGTGGCCGCCACCCCGCGTTTTCGTGCGCTGTTTGGCCGGGCCTTTGTGCTGGGCGCCAGCAACCCGAAGGACATCCTGTTTTTCGCCGCCTTCCTGCCGCAATTCCTCAGTGCCCAGCAGGCCTTTTTGCCGCAGTTGCTGATCATGATCGCCACCTGGACCGTGCTCGACCTGCTGTGCAAACTGGCCTACGGCCTCGGCGCCCATGGCGCCGCGCGCTACCTGCGCAGCGGCAGGGGCCAGAGCTGGTTCAACCGGATCAGCGCGGGCTTGTTCACAGGCGCCGGCGCTGCGTCGCTATTGAGCCGCTGAAGATCCAGCCCCGATCGCACTGAAAATCGGGGCCGCCTTTATGGCGCAATCAGCAGGCGAAAAAAAGCCCGCAGTGTGAGCGGGCGAAAAACCAACGAAGAGCTTTGGGGGTGTGAAGCGCGGTGACGACTCAGCTACCGCGATAGGTGGAGTAGCTGTAAGGCGAAATCAGCAAAGGCACGTGGTAGTGATCCTGTTCGGCGCTGATGCCGAAGCGCAGCACCACCACATCGAGAAATGCAGGTTCGGGCAGTTGCACACCGCGGGCGCGGTAGTAATCACCGGCGTTGAACTGCAACTGATAGACACCGCTGCGGTAGTCATCGCCTTGCAGCAGGGGTGCATCGCAGCGGCCGTCGCTGTTGGTCAGGGTGCTGGCGACCAGCTCAAGCTGTGCGCCCTCGACACGGTACAACTCAACCTTGATTGCGCTGCCAGGGCAGCCATGCGCGGCGTCCAATACGTGTGTGGTCAAACGTCCCATAGCGTCTGCGCGCCTCCCGAAGTCAGTAAAAGTGAAAGACCGCACCTTTTCAGGTCACTGAAAAAGCCGGCGATGGCTGATTAAGACACTTTTCAAAAAAATTGTACACAATAAATTCAACAAGCCTGCGTTCCGTTGCTGACGCCGATACTGTAGGAGCGAGCTTGCTCGCGAAGATCGTTAACGATAACGCAGCGCTTCAGGGTTAACGAGGCGCTCTCAGGTTTTTCGCGAGCAAGCTCGCTCCTACAGTGAATGAGGTTTTTTTCAATTTAGCTGACCAGTCAGGCAGGTTTCTTGCAGTGCTATTCTGCAAAGACCACGCGGAAAAAATGCAGAAATACAGGCTTACAAAGTGCACACTAAGTTGTATACAATCAGTCATCGTTGTGACGCCACCCAGTCTTTCCGCTGCCCGGCCGCCACACACACCGCTACCACGAACAAGAAGGAAGACTGCAGTGAGCGCTGACTACCCACGCGACCTGATCGGTTACGGCAGTAACCCTCCTCACCCACACTGGCCAGGCAAGGCCCGTATCGCCCTGTCGTTCGTACTCAACTACGAAGAAGGGGGTGAGCGCAACATCCTGCACGGCGACAAAGAGTCGGAAGCCTTCCTGTCCGAGATGGTCTCGGCGCAACCGCTGCAAGGCGAGCGCAACATGAGCATGGAGTCGCTGTACGAATACGGCAGCCGTGCCGGCGTGTGGCGCATCCTCAAGTTGTTCAAGGAATTCGATATCCCGCTGACCATCTTCGCCGTGGCCATGGCCGCCCAGCGTCACCCGGATGTGATCCGCGCGATGGTCGCCGCCGGCCACGAGATCTGCAGCCACGGCTACCGCTGGATCGACTACCAATACATGGATGAGGCCCAGGAACGCGAGCACATGCTCGAAGCGATCCGCATCCTCACCGAACTCACCGGCGAGCGCCCGCTGGGCTGGTACACCGGCCGCACCGGCCCCAACACCCGGCGGCTGGTGATGGAGGAAGGCGGCTTCCTCTATGACTGCGACACCTATGACGACGACCTGCCCTACTGGGAACCCAACAACCCGACCGGCAAGCCGCACCTGGTGATCCCCTACACCCTGGACACCAATGACATGCGCTTCACCCAGGTCCAGGGTTTCAACAAGGGCGACGACTTTTTCGAATACCTGAAAGACGCCTTCGACGTGCTGTATGCCGAAGGCGCGGACGCACCGAAAATGCTCTCCATCGGCTTGCACTGCCGCCTGATCGGCCGCCCGGCACGCCTGGCCGCCCTCAAGCGGTTTATCGAATACGCCAAGGGCCATGACCAGGTGTGGTTTACCCGCCGCGTCGACATCGCCCGTCACTGGCATGACGTACACCCTTTCCAGGGAGCCGCCAAATGACCGCGTTCCAAACCCTGAAACCGTCGAGCCTGAGCCGCGACGAATTCGTCGCAGCCTTCGCCGACATCTACGAACATTCGCCATGGGTGGCCGAAAAGGCCTTCGACCTGGGCCAGGACGCTTCGATCGACGAGATTGAAACCCTACACCAGCGCATGAGCGACATCCTGTTGAGCGCCGATCACACCAGTCAACTGGCCCTGATCAACGCTCACCCGGACCTGGCGGGCAAAGCGGCCGTCCAGGGCCAGTTGACCGAAGCCAGCACTAATGAACAGGCTGGCGCCGGTATTCACCAATGCTCGAGCGACGAGTTTTCGCGCTTCACCGAGCTGAACGATGGCTACAAGGCCAAGTTCAAGTTTCCCTTCATCATGGCGGTAAAAGGCAGCAACCGGCACCAGATCCTTGCCGCGTTTGAAACGCGCATTCACAACTCGGTGGAAGCCGAGTTCAAATGTGCGCTGGCCGAGATCAATAAAATCGCGTTGTTCCGATTACTGACCCTTTAGCAGACCTGGCCCGAGCGGTTCATGAACGCCCAGGGCCTGGCGAGCATCCCAAGCCACTTACTTTAAGGCAGACAAGAAGAATGAAAGCGCAACCCGTACCTTTCGAAAAGTTCGTCAACCTGGCCGACGCCCGCCTGGGCACCAAGATCATCTCTGTCACCGATGACTGGTTCGCCGACGCCAACCGCCTGTTCCAGCCGACCCCGGCCGTGTGGAAGGAGGGCGTTTTCGATGACAACGGCAAGTGGATGGACGGCTGGGAGTCGCGCCGCAAGCGCTTCGAAGGCTACGACAGCGCAGTGATCCGCCTGGGCGTACCGGGTTCGATCAAAGGCGTGGACATCGACACTTCATTCTTCACCGGCAACTTCCCGCCATCGGCGTCCCTGGAAGCCTGCTTCCTGGCGTCCGGCGAGCCGGATGACAACACCCAGTGGGTTGAAGTGCTGTCGGCTGTGGAGCTGCAAGGCAACAGCCATCACTTCCACGAGATCAACAACGACCAGGCCTTCAGCCACCTGCGTTTCAACATCTACCCGGATGGTGGCGTGGCCCGTCTGCGTGTGTACGGCATTCCGTTCCGCGACTGGTCGGCGGTGGGCGACAACGAACAGGTGGACCTGGCTGCTGCATTGAACGGCGGCCGCGCACTGGCCTGCTCCGATGAACACTTCGGGCGCATGAGCAACATCCTCAACCCGGGCCGTGGCATCAACATGGGCGATGGCTGGGAAACCGCACGTCGTCGTACGCCGGGCAATGACTGGGTGATCGTCGCACTGGGCCACCCGGGCGAGATCGAGAAGATCGTGGTCGACACCCTGCACTTCAAGGGCAACTACCCGGACACTTGCTCGATCCAGGGCGCATTCGTGAAGGGCGGCACCGACAGCCAGATCGAAACCCAATCGCTGTTCTGGCGCGAACTGCTGCCGGCGCAGAAACTGGAAATGCACGCTGAACACACGTTTGCCGAGCAGATCAAGGCGCTGGGCCCGATCACCCACATTCGTCTGAATGTGTTCCCGGATGGTGGTGTGAGCCGCCTGCGGGTTCTCGGTAAGGTCTCGAAGTAAGCGGTGAACCTGTGGCGAGGGAGCTTGCTCCCGTTGGGTCGCGAAGCGGCCCCAGGAAATGGGACTGCTACGCAGTCCAGCGGGAGCAAGCTCCCTCGCCACAAAAGCAAACAACACAGAATCCGGATAAGAAGACAGCCATGCGCACACTGATGATCGAACCCCTGACCAAAGAAGCCTTCGCCCCTTTCGGAGACGTTATCGAAACCGATGGCAGCGATCACTTCATGATCAACAACGGGTCGACCATGCGCTTTCATAAACTGGCGACGGTTGAAACCGCCACGCCAGAAGATAACGCGATCATCAGCATCTTCCGCGCCGACGCGCAGGACATGCCGCTGACCGTGTGCATGCTGGAACGACACCCGCTGGGCAGCCAGGCTTTCATCCCGCTGCTCGGCAACCCCTTTCTGATCGTGGTCGCGCCACTTGGCGATGAACCTGTATCGGGCTTGGTCCGCGCCTTCGTTACCAACGGCAGGCAGGGCATTAATTACCATCGCGGCGTCTGGCACCACCCGGTGCTGACGATCGAAAAGCGGGATGACTTCCTGGTGGTTGATCGCAGTGGCACAGGCAATAACTGCGATGAGCATTTTTTCAAAGAGGATGAGCGGTTGATCCTCGCCCCCCACCAATAAGAGAAGGTCTGATCACTCGACGACAGAGTGACAGGCGAGAGGTAAAGACTGTGGAAGCACATTTGATGGAATGGCTGAACCTGAGCGTGCGCTGGGTTCACATGATCACTGGCGTCGCCTGGATCGGCGCTTCGTTCTACTTCGTCTGGCTGGAAAACAACCTCAACCGCGTCAACCCCAAGGACGGCCTCGCCGGTGACTTGTGGGCGATCCACGGTGGCGGTATCTACCACCTGGAAAAATACAAACTGGCCCCGCCGACCATGCCGGACAACCTGCACTGGTTCAAATGGGAAGCCTATTTCACCTGGATGTCCGGCATCGCGCTGCTGTGCGTGGTGTTCTATGCCAACCCGACCTTGTACCTGCTGGCCCCGGGCAGCAGCCTCAGCGGTCCGGAAGGTGTGTTGCTGGGCCTCGGCTCGCTGCTGGCCGGCTGGTTCATCTACTCCTTTCTGTGCGACTCGGCACTGGGCAAGCGCCCTGCCCTGCTCGGCCTGATCCTGTTCGTACTGTTGATTGCCGCTGCGTACGGCTTCAGCAAAGTGTTCAGCGGCCGTGGTGCGTACCTGCATGTGGGCGCCGTGATCGGCACCATCATGGTGGGCAATGTGTTCCGCATCATCATGCCGGCCCAGCGTGCGCTGGTGGCGGCCATCGCCGAAAACCGCACACCCGACCCGGCACTGCCGGCCAAGGGTTTGCTGCGTTCGCGTCATAACAACTACTTCACCTTGCCGGTGCTGTTCATCATGATCAGCAACCACTTCCCGAGCACCTACGGCAGCCAATACAACTGGCTGATCCTCGCAGGTATCGCGGTGGCAGCGGTGTTGGTGCGTCACTACTTCAACACCCGTCACAACAGCCAGAAATATGCCTGGACCTTGCCGGTGGGCGCACTGGCAATGATTTGCCTGGCCTACGTGACCGGCCCAAAAC
The DNA here is from genome assembly GCF_013385495.1 of Pseudomonas sp. F8002. Lineage (NCBI taxonomy): Bacteria > Pseudomonadati > Pseudomonadota > Gammaproteobacteria > Pseudomonadales > Pseudomonadaceae > Pseudomonas > Pseudomonas sp. F8002. Next base: position 71,581 of record NZ_JACAPW010000028.1, read on the forward strand.
CGGTGGCGACTGCACCGGAAGTGGCCAAGGCGCCAGCGGCCATCGAGTACCAGCCGCTGCCGGAAACGGCGTTGGGTGGCGGGCTTAAACCGGCTGCTCCAGCGGCACCTGCACCGGCACCTGCCGAAGCAGCACCGGCCCAGGCCTCGATTGATTTTGACAAGGTCCACGGGGTGATCCAGGAGCGCTGCGCGGTGTGCCATTCGGCCAAGCCGACAAGCCCGCTGTTCAGCACCGCGCCGGCCGGGGTGATGTTTGATACGCCGCAGCAGATCCAGCAAATGGCCCCGCGCATCCAGGCACAGGCCGTGGCCAGCCAGATCATGCCGCTGGGCAATATCACCCAGATGACCCAGCAGGAACGGGACTTGATTGGCACCTGGATCACTCAGGGGGCGCGTACCAACTGACTGATTAACGCAGGACTAGTGTGGGAGCGGGCTTGCTCGCGAATGCGGTGTGTCATTCAACACTTCAGGTGACTGAACCACCGCGTTCGCGAGCAAGCCCGCTCCCACATGGGATCTGCGGTGTGCTTTGACGAATGAGTTCCACCCGGCAATTGAATGCCGAACAACACAACAATAAAAAGATCCGAGGTGTTGCATGTCCCAGCTAGAAACGCAGACTCCTGCCGCGCCCGCCATGGTGCGGCTGCCCCTCTTGCAACTGATTCTGGTAGGCCTGCAACACGTCTTGCTGATGTACGGTGGCGCCGTCGCCGTGCCTTTGATCATCGGCCAGGCCGCAGGCTTGAGCCGTGAAGAAATCGCCTTCCTGATCAACGCCGACCTGCTGGTGGCGGGCATCGCAACCATGGTCCAGTCCTTCGGCATCGGCCCGGTAGGCATTCGTATGCCGGTGATGATGGGCGCCAGTTTCGCCGCTGTCGGCAGCATGGTGGCCATGGCCGGCATGCCCGGCATCGGTCTGCAGGGGATCTTCGGTGCGACCATCGCCGCCGGTTTTTTCGGCATGGTGATCGCGCCGTTCATGTCCAAGGTCGTGCGCTTCTTTCCACCGCTGGTGACCGGTACCGTGATCACCGCCATTGGTCTTTCGCTGTTTCCCGTCGCGGTCAATTGGGCCGGCGGTGGCGCAGCGGCGTCCACGTTTGGCTCACCGATTTACCTGGCGATTGCCGCGCTGGTGCTGGCCACCATCCTGCTGATCAACCGTTTCATGCGCGGCTTCTGGGTGAATATCTCGGTGCTGATCGGCATGGCCCTCGGCTACGGGCTGTGCGGGATGATCGGCATGGTCGACCTCAGCGGCCTGGCGCGCGCCCCGTGGGTGCAAGTGGTGACGCCACTGCATTTCGGCATGCCCAAGTTCGAGTTGGCGCCGATCCTGTCGATGTGCCTGGTGGTGGTGATCATCTTCGTCGAGTCCACCGGGATGTTCCTCGCCCTGGGCAAGATCACCGGCCAGGAAGTCACGCCGAAAATGCTCCGCCGTGGCCTGTTGTGTGACGCCGGCGCATCGTTTTTTGCCGGGTTCTTCAACACCTTCACCCACTCCTCGTTCGCGCAGAACATCGGCCTGGTGCAGATGACCGGCGTGCGCTGCCGTTCGGTGACGATCGTGGCCGGGGCGTTCCTGATTGTGCTGAGCCTGCTGCCCAAGGCCGCCTTTTTGGTAGCGTCGATTCCACCCGCAGTGCTGGGTGGCGCGGCGATTGCCATGTTCGGCATGGTGGCAGCCACCGGGATCAAGATCCTCCAGGAAGCCGACATTGCCGACCGTCGTAACCAGTTGCTGGTGGCGGTGAGTATCGGCATGGGATTGATCCCGGTGGTACGTCCCGAATTCTTTGCACAGCTGCCGCTATGGATGAGCCCGATCACTCACAGCGGCATCGCCATGGCCACGATCAGCGCGCTGTCGCTGAACCTGTTATTCAACATCCTGGGTGGCGCCGAACGCGCTGCCCCAAGCGCTCACGCACACCCACATTGATTCCTGCGTCACAACAAAAACAATAACGATCAGGGAACACACCATGTACGCCATTCACCCGGGGCCGGCCACGCGCCGTGCCCCATTCTCGCCCCGCGCGCTCTTTAACGGCGCACTTGAGCACAGGCCTGGGAGTCAGTATTCTCGGCGCCCGCTCAAATCGACTCAAAAAAAAACAGCGAATGTAAAAGCTGACTGCAAGGCCAACTTATCCCGGCCCCACGTCCGCAGCCAACGTGTGCAAAAACTCTCCGAATTCGACTGTGTTCATCACAGCCGACGGGGATTTTTTGGCTTTTTAAACACCTTGGCGCAGCTCTTGCTAAAAGCATCAAAGCTGACCGAACAGACGATTTTTGCGGCAAGCCAAAAGACGCCACACCAGAGCGTCCGCTTAGAAAAAAAACCAGAAACCTTTACCTCGGGAGCAACCGAATGAAACGTACCGTGAACAGCCTGATGCTGGCAGGATCCCTGCTGGCCGGGGGCCAGGCCATGGCCGGTGATCTGCTGCAGTGGCAGAACAACAGCCTGACTTATCTGTGGGGCAAGAACTTCACTGTTAACCCGCAGATCCAGCAAACCGTGACCTTCGAACACGCCGATGCGTGGAAGTACGGCGACAACTTCTTCTTCCTCGACCGCATCTTTTACAACGGCAAGGAAGACGGCAATGTCGGCCCGAGTACTTACTACGGTGAGTTCAGCCCACGCTTGTCGTTCGGCAAGATTTTCGACAAGGACTTGTCGTTCGGTCCGATCAAGGACGTGTTGCTGGCGTTCACTTACGAGTTCGGCGAAGGCGACAACGAGTCGTACTTGCTCGGCCCGGGCTTCGACCTGGCAATCCCTGGTTTCGACTACTTCCAGCTGAACTTCTACCAGCGCCAGACCGAAGGCAATCGCCCGGGTGACGGCGTATGGCAGATCACACCGGTGTGGTCGTACACGATCCCGGTGGGCAACTCCAATGTGCTGATCGACGGCTTCATGGACTGGGTGGTGGATAACGACAAGAACGCCCGCGGCACTTACCACGCCAACCTGCACTTCAACCCGCAGATCAAATATGACCTGGGCAAGGCGTTGCATTGGGGCGAGAAGCAGTTGTATGTCGGTATCGAATACGACTACTGGAAGAACAAGTACGGGATCCAGGACAGCGGCGCGTTCGAGACCAACCAGGACACTGCGAGCCTGTTGGTGAAGTACCACTTCTAACCAACACCGCGCCTCCCTGTGGGAGCTGGCTTGCCTGCGATAGCATCACTGCGGTGTAACTGAAACTGCGAGGTGCCTGCATCGCAGGCAAGCCAGCTCCCACACAAGCCCGCTCCCACATTCAGTCCGGTGTCAGGCCCAGGAACCGCTGCAACTCTTCGCGCTTGGCCAGCGCATCCCGCCTTCCCAGCTCGATCAATTCGCTGCAATACCCCGCCTCGAACAGCAGGTAGCTGAGCACACCCGCGCCACTGGTTTTGGTCGCCCCCGGCCCGCGCAGAAACAGGCGCAATGCCGCCGGCAATTCCTGGCGGTGACGTGCCGCGATTTCGTCGATTGGCTGACTGGGAGCGATCACCAATACTTCCACTGGCGCCAAACCTTGTATCGCCGCGTTGGCCGGCAACACGTGGCTGAACTGGTTCAGGCGCTCGAGCAATTCGATATCGCTTTCCAGGCTGTCGATGAACGTGCTGTTGAGCATGTGCCCGCCGATCTGCGCCAACGTCGGCTCCTGGCCGGTGAAGGTGCGCGCCGGGTTCGATGGATCGTTACCACGCGGGTTGCCACTGACCCCCACCACCAGCACGCGGCTGGCGCCCAGGTGCAACGCAGGACTGATCGGCGCCGACTGGCGCACCGCCCCGTCACCAAAATATTCCTGGCCGAGTTTGACCGGCGCAAACAGCAACGGAATCGCCGAGCTGGCCAGCAAATGTTCAACGGTCAATTGGGTGGGAATGCCGATGCGCCGATGCCGCAACCAGGCATCGATGGTGCCGCCGCCCTGATAGAAGGTCACGGCTTGCCCGGACTCGTATCCGAACGCGGTCACCGCCACAGCATGAAGGTGTTTCTCGCGGATCGACTGCTCGATGCCTTCCAGGTGCAGCTTGTCACGCAACAAATCCCGCAACGGCGAACTGTTGAGCAGCGCCACTGGCACCTGCGCCCCCATCCCCAGCAGGCTGTGGATAAGGAATCGACTGGCCTGGCTGATCACCCCGGGCCAGTCGCTGCGCAGCACCAGGTGGCTGCGAAAGCCCTGCCAGAAGGCGGTCAGGCGCTGGATGGCGGCGGTAAAGTCCATGGCGCCACTGGCCAGGCTCACCGCATTGATCGCCCCGGCCGAGGTGCCGACGATCACCGGAAACGGATTGGCCGCGCCCGGCGGCAACAGCTCGGCTATCGCCGCCAGTACCCCCACCTGATAGGCGGCCCGCGCCCCGCCGCCGGAAAGAATCAAGCCTGTGACCGGTTCAGCTGGGCGCATTGCATCACTCCATGGTGCTTGGGGACTTCAGATCAACGGCGGCGTTTTTCATACAGTTTAGGTTCACCTGGCGGCCGGCTCTTGAAGCGGCGGTGCGTCCACAGGTATTGCTCGGGGCATTCGCGCACGGAGGCTTCGACCCACTGGTTGATGCGCAGGCAATCGATCTCGTCGGTTTCACCGGGGAAGTCGGTCAGCGGCGGATGGATCACGAGGCGATAACCGCTGCCGTCGGCCAGGCGTTCCTGGGTGAACGGCACCACCAGAGCCTTGCCCAGGCGGGCGAACTTGCTGGTGGCGGTCACGGTGGCGGCCTGAATGCCGAACAATGGCACGAAGATACTTTGCTTGGCGCCGTAGTCCTGGTCCGGTGCGTACCAGATCGCACGACCGGCCCGCAGCAGCTTGAGCATGCCGCGCACGTCTTCGCGCTCTACGGCCAGGGAGTCGAGGTTGTGCCGCTCGCGGCCACGGCGCTGGACGAAATCGAACAAGGGGTTGCCGTGCTCGCGGTACATGCCGTCGATGGTGTGCTTCTGCCCGAGCAAGGCGGCACCGATTTCCAGGGTGGTGAAATGCAGGGCCATGAGGATCACGCCCTTGCCTTCCAGTTGCGCCTGCTTGAGGTGCTCCAGCCCTTCGACATGGGCCAGGCGCGCCAGGCGCGGCTTGGACCACCACCAGCTCATGGCCATCTCGAAGAACGCGATGCCGGTGGAGGCAAAGTTTTCCTTGAGCAAATGTTTACGCTCTTTAGCGGACTTTTCCGGGAAGCACAGTTCCAGGTTTCGTGCGGCGATACGTCGACGTTCACCGGCCACCCGGTACATTCCCGCCCCCAAGGCACGGCCAATCCCCAGTAAAGCCCGGTACGGCAACTGCACAATCAGCCACAGCAAACCGAGCCCCAGCCATAACAGCCAGAAGCGCGGATGAAAAAATACAGCTCGAAAACGCGGGCGATCCATTCAAGATTCCGGTAAAGACAACGGCCGCGCATTCTACAACGGTTCGACCCGGCTTGCGGCTAGCGGATGTTCTCGTTATAAGTCTCGACACTTTTCGTGACAAGCCGCTTTGCCGACCATGAGCCAAACCGAACCGCTAGACCAAGATCCCGTGTTCCAGTTGAAAGGCAGCATGCTCGCCATTACCGTGCTGGAACTGGCCCGCAACGACCTTGATGCCCTGGACCGCCAGCTCGCCGCCAAGGTCGCCCTGGCGCCGAACTTCTTCAACAATGCACCGCTGGTGCTGGCCCTGGACAAGCTCCCGGCCGGCCAGGGCGCGGTCGACCTGCCCGGGCTGATGCGCGTGTGCCGCCAGCATGGCCTGCGCACCCTGGCGATCCGTGCCAGCCGTATCGAAGACATCGCCGCGGCAATCGCCATTGAACTGCCAGTACTGCCGCCGTCGGGTGCCCGCGAGCGTCCGCTCGACCCGTTGGTCGGCGAAGAGAAGAAAAAACCGGAGAAACCGCCGGAGCCGACGATCAAGCCGACAAAGATCATCACCTCTCCCGTACGGGGCGGGCAGCAGATTTACGCCCAGGGTGGCGACCTTGTCGTCATCGCCCCGGTCAGCCCGGGGGCGGAACTTCTCGCCGATGGAAACATCCATGTATACGGCCCCATGCGTGGTCGTGCCCTGGCCGGCATAAAAGGTGACACCAAGGCCCGTATTTTTTGCCAGCAGTTGACCGCTGAGCTAGTGTCCATCGCAGGCCAGTACAAGGTTTCGGAAGATTTGCGCCGCGATCCGCTGTGGGGGGCCGGGGTACAAGTCAGCCTGTCGGGCGATGTGTTGAACATCGTTCGTCTTTAACGGATACTGCCGCATTTTCCAAGCATCTCTGGACTCTGATAGCACAGCGAAAACGGCAAAACTTGTGTAGGAATAATTTTAAGGTGGGGTTTGCCCAGGCAAACCGTGCTTTCTCCTACAAGAGCTGCCCGCCTGCAGCGAGTGACAAGAGATGTTTTTCAGGGACTAAAAAGTCCTTTTTCCTTAGGGGTGAAACACCTTGGCCAAGATTCTCGTGGTTACATCCGGCAAGGGTGGTGTGGGTAAGACCACCACCAGCGCCGCTATCGGTACCGGCCTCGCTCTGCGCGGCCACAAGACAGTTATCGTCGACTTCGACGTCGGCTTGCGTAACCTCGACCTGATCATGGGCTGTGAACGCCGCGTGGTGTACGACTTCGTCAACGTCGTCAATGGCGAAGCCAACCTGCAACAGGCACTGATCAAGGACAAGCGCCTTGAGAACCTGTATGTACTGGCCGCCAGCCAGACCCGCGACAAAGACGCGCTGACCAAGGAAGGCGTGGGCAAGGTCCTCGCCGAACTGAAGGAAACCTTCGAATACGTGGTGTGCGATTCCCCGGCGGGTATCGAGACCGGTGCTCACCTGGCGATGTACTTCGCCGACGAAGCCATCGTCGTGACCAACCCTGAAGTCTCCTCGGTACGTGACTCGGACCGCATGCTCGGCCTGCTGGCCAGCAAGTCCCAGCGCGCCGAGAAAGGTGAAGATCCGATCAAGGAACACCTGCTGCTGACCCGCTACAACCCTGAGCGCGTCAGCAATGGCGAAATGCTCGGCGTTGAAGACGTGAAGGAAATCCTCGCCGTGACCCTGCTGGGTGTGATCCCGGAATCCCAGGCCGTCCTGAAGGCATCCAACCAAGGTGTGCCGGTGATTCTTGACGACCAGAGCGACGCCGGCCAGGCGTACAGCGATGCGGTAGATCGCTTGCTGGGCAAGACCGTGGAACATCGCTTCCTCGATGTTAAGAAGAAGGGATTCTTCGAGCGTATCTTTGGAGGCAACTAAACAATGAAATTTCTCGACTTCTTTCGCGCCAACAAAAAGCCAAGTACCGCGTCGGTAGCGAAAGAGCGTCTACAGATCATCGTGGCGCACGAACGCGGCCAACGCAGCACCCCGGATTACCTGCCAGCCCTGCAGAAGGAACTGGTGGAAGTGATCCGCAAGTACGTCAACATCGGTAACGATGACGTGCATGTCGCCCTGGAAAATGACGGCAGCTGCTCGATTCTGGAACTCAATATCACCCTGCCTGATCGTTGATCGAAAAGGCGGTCGCCACGGCGGCTCGGTTACCTGGCTCCCCTCACGGGGCCGGGTGAGCGAGCCGCCGTTGGCGTTTGTTACGAGGCTGTTTTAATGCCGTTGTCCAATGTCCATATCCTTCATCAGGACGCTGCTGTCCTGGTGGTGAACAAGCCTACCCTGCTGCTCTCGGTGCCCGGTCGCGCCGACGACAACAAGGACTGCCTGATCACCCGCCTGCAGGAAAACGGCTACCCCGAAGCCCGCATCGTCCATCGCCTGGACTGGGAAACGTCCGGGATCATCCTGCTGGCCCGTGACGCGGATACCCACCGTGAACTGTCCCGCCAGTTTCATGACCGGGAAACCGAAAAGGCCTACACCGCACTGTGCTGGGGCCAACCGGAACTGGAGAGCGGCAGCATCGACTTGCCCTTGCGCTACGACCCACCGACCAAGCCACGGCACGTGGTGGACCACGAGTTCGGCAAGAACGCGCTGACCTTCTGGAAAGTCCTGGAGCGTTGCGGCGACTGGTGCCGGGTTGAGCTGACGCCGATCACCGGCCGCTCCCATCAACTGCGCGTGCATATGCTGTCCATCGGGCATCCGTTGCTGGGCGATGGCTTGTACGCCCACGAACAGGCCTTGGCTGCCTGGCCACGCCTGTGCCTGCACGCCAGCATGCTGGGCTTCACCCATCCCCAGAGCGGCGAGCGTCTGCGCTTCGAGTGCCCCGCGCCGTTTTAACCTGTAAACGCAATTAAAATGTGGGAGCGGGCTTGCTCGCGAATGCGGTGGATCAGTTAGCTCATTCGGCGACTGACACACCGCATTCGCGAGCAAGCCCGCTCCCACATTTGTTCTGTGCACTTATCCCGTCGGACGGTAAACTCGCGCCATTGCTGTCTGGAGCTACTTATGCGCGAAGAGTTGAACCAAGGCCTGATCGACTTCCTCAAGGCCTCCCCTACCCCGTTCCATGCCACCGCCGCCCTTGCACAGCGCCTGGAAGCGGCCGGTTTCCAGCGTCTTGACGAGCGCGAGACCTGGACCACCGAGGCTAACGGGCGCTATTACGTGACCCGCAACGACTCCTCGATCATCGCCTTCAAACTCGGCCGCCACTCGCCCCTGCAAGGCGGCATCCGCCTGGTCGGCGCCCACACCGACAGCCCGTGCCTGCGGGTCAAGCCACAGCCTGAACTGCAACGCCAGGGCTTCTGGCAACTGGGTGTGGAAGTGTACGGCGGCGCGCTGCTGGCGCCGTGGTTCGACCGCGACTTGTCCCTGGCCGGCCGCGTCACTTTCCGCCGCGACGGCAAGGTCGAAAGCCAGCTGATCGACTTCAAGCTGCCCATCGCGATCATCCCCAACCTGGCCATTCACCTGAACCGTGAAGCCAACCAGGGTTGGGCGATCAATGCCCAGACCGAACTGCCGCCGATCCTTGCGCAGTTCGCCGGTGACGAGCGCGTAGACTTCCGCGCAGTGCTGACCGAGCAACTGGCTCGTGAACACGGTTTGAACGCTGACGTGGTGCTCGACTATGAGCTGAGCTTCTACGACACCCAGAGCGCGGCCGTGATCGGCCTCAATGGCGACTTTATCGCCGGTGCCCGCCTCGACAACCTGCTGTCGTGCTACGCCGGCCTGCAAGCCCTGCTCACCGCCGAAACCGATGAAACCTGCGTGCTGGTCTGCAACGACCACGAAGAAGTCGGCTCGTGCTCCGCCTGCGGTGCCGACGGCCCGATGCTGGAGCAGACCCTGCGCCGCCTGCTGCCCGAGGGTGATGAATTCGTACGCACTATCCAGAAGTCGCTGCTGGTGTCTGCCGATAACGCCCACGGCGTGCACCCCAACTACGCCGAGAAGCACGACGCCAACCACGGCCCGAAACTCAATGCCGGCCCGGTGATCAAGGTCAACAGCAACCAGCGCTACGCCACCAACAGCGAAACCGCCGGGTTCTTCCGCCACCTGTGCATGGCCGAAGAAGTGCCGGTGCAAAGCTTTGTGGTTCGCAGCGACATGGGTTGCGGCTCGACCATCGGCCCGATCACCGCCAGCCACCTGGGCGTGCGCACCGTGGATATCGGCTTGCCGACGTTTGCCATGCACTCGATTCGCGAGCTGTGCGGCAGCCACGACCTGGCGCACCTGGTGAAGGTGTTGAGTGCGTTTTACGCGAGTCGCGACTTGCCGTAATTGCAGGATGAACACAAATCAAATGTGGGAGCGGGCTTGCTCGCGAATGCAGAGGGTCAGTCAATACATCTGGTGACTGATCCACCGCTTTCGCGAGCAAGCCCGCTCCCACATTTTGATCTTCATTGTTTGATAGATCGGGCTCAGTTCAACACTTCACTCAGCGGAATGAAGTTGACCCGGTCACCGATCTCCAGCGTCGTCCCCTCCAGCACTTCTACCAAACCTTCGGCCCACGCCGCGCTACGCAGCACACCCGAGCTCTGGTTGCGGTAGATGATCGCCTTGCCCTGCTCCAGCCGCCCGCGCAAATACTCGCGGCGATTCCCCGGCTTGGGCCAGACAAACCCCACGGGCACTTCAATGCGCAGCGGCTGCACGTCTTCCACGCCCTGGCGGCGCAACAGGTAAGGCCGCGCCAGCAAGGCAAAGGTCACCAGCGTCGACGCAGGATTGCCCGGCAAACCGATCACCGGTACACCACGGAAATGCCCGAACGTCAGCGGCTTGCCCGGCTTGATCGCCAGCTTCCACAGCGCCAGCTCCCCTTCTTCCCGCAGCGCAATCCCGAGAAAATCCGCCTCACCCACCGACACACCGCCGGTGGACAGAATCAGGTCTACCGAGCCCAATGCGCCCAGGCGTTCGCGGGTTTGTTCCAGGTCATCCGGCAGGATCCCGGCGTCCACCACTTCGCAGCCCAGGCGCTCCAGCCAGCTGCACAGCACTCGGCGATTGCTGTTGTAGATCTGCCCGGGCCCCAGCGGCAGGCCCGGCTCGATCAACTCGTCGCCGGTGGACAGCACAGCCACGCGGGCGCGTCGTACCACCTCCAGCCGATCACGACCCAGTGAAGCCGCCAGGCCCAACTCGATCGGGCCCAGGCGTGTACCTGCTGGCAACACCCACTCGCCCACCGTGGTTTCCTGGCCTTGGGGACGGATGTTTTGATCCACCTGCAACGCTTCGGTGAAGCTCACCCGCTGATCGGCATGGACCACGGCGTTTTCCTGCATCTCGACGCAGTCCGCGCCCTCCGGTACCGGGGCTCCGGTGAAGATCCGCGCGCAGGTACCGGCAGCCAAGGGCTCGGGTGCCGTGCCCGCAAAAATGCGCTGGCTGACTACCAGTGGCTCACCGGTCCAGTCCGCCAGGCGCAGGGCGTATCCGTCCATGGCGCTGTTGGGCCAGGGCGGCAAGTCCAGCGTGGAGATCAACGCCTGGGCCAGCACCCGACCATCACACTCGGCCAGCGGCAACGTTTCCGGCTCGCGAATCGGCGCTGCCTCGGCCATCGCCAGCAATTGTTCGAGGGCGTCTTCCACCGGCATCAACGCGCCGGTCTTGCCCGGCTTACCCACGGGATTCACAGGGCTCGGCCTGTTTCAAATGCGGGACGAAGTTGCACGGGCGGTGACGGTTATCCAGTTGCTCGGCGAGAATCCCGTCCCAACCGGTGCGCACCGCGTTGGTGGAGCCCGGCAGGCAGCACACCAGTGTGCCGTTGGCCAGGCCGGCCAGGGCACGGGATTGCACGGTGGAGGTGCCGATATCGGCCACGGAGATTTGCCGGAACAGTTCGCCGAAACCATCCACCTGTTTATCCAGCAGGCAGCTCACCGCTTCCGGGGTGCTGTCGCGGCCGGTGAAGCCGGTGCCGCCGGTGATCAACACCACCTGCACCACGTCTTCGGCAATCCAGTGCGCCACTTGCGCACGGATTTTGTACAGATCATCTTTAAGCAAAACTCGCTCGGCCAGCAGGTGACCGGCGGCGGTCAGGCGGTCGACGAAGACCTGGCCCGAGGTGTCGGTTTCCAGGGTGCGGGTGTCGCTGACCGTCAATACAGCGATATTCAGGGGTACAAAGGGCGCATCAGCCTTGGCTTTCATGGCTCGGTCCGGTTGTCGAAGGAACAGCCCGATGTTATATCACAGCCCCCCATTTCACTGCCCGCAGGAGCCGTCATGCCAAGCCATTCTTCCCCACTGCCCTGCTCGATCCTTTTGCTGGCCGGCGGTCGTGGCCAGCGCATGGGCGGCCTCGACAAGGGCCTGCTGGACTGGCACGGGCAGCCGCTGATCGCGCACCTGCATCGCCTGGTGCGGCCGTTGACCGACGACCTGATCATCTCCTGCAATCGCAACCAGGCGCAGTACGCGGCCTATGCCGACCGATTGGTCGGCGATGACAGCCCCGACTTTCCAGGGCCACTGGCCGGCATTCGCGCAGGACTGGCGGTGGCGCAGCATGGGCATCTGCTGGTATTGCCGTGCGATGTGCCGCAGATCGATGCACGATTGCTCGCCGACCTGCGCAGCACGGCGCAGCAAAACCCGTTGCTGCCGGTGATGGTGCGCCACGGCGATTTCTGGGAACCGCTGCTCTGCGTGATCCCCACTTCGCTGCGCGAGCCCTTCGAGCGGGCCTGGGCAGCCGGCGAGCGCAGCCCGCGCCAGATCATGCAGGCGCTGGGGGCCAAGGCCCTGGATTGCCCCGCCGACGATCCGCGCCTGGCCAACCTCAATACACCGGAGTTGTTGCACCGCCCGCCCAGCGTGTCAGAATGAGCGTCGAACAAGGAACTTTGCCGACGTTGCACACGTCACAAGGTCAGTACTCAACAAAGCATTCTCTCGGAGACAAACTCATGACTCAACGGACCATCGCCGCTCTCATGCTTGCACTGGGCCTCGCTACCCTTGCCGGTTGCGCCTCGCCGACAGTGATCACCCTGAATGACGGTCGCGAAATCCAGGCCGTCGACACTCCTAAATTCGACAAGTCCACCGGCTTCTACGAATTCGAACAGCTGGATGGCAAGCGCACCCAGATCAACAAGGATCAGGTTCGCACCGTTAAAGACCTGTAAGTCTTAACGCCAGATACGAAAAGCCCGCGTAATGCGGGCTTTTTCGTTCCTGGGGTTTACCAGGCCAGGCTGATCGCGCTGCGAAAGTCGCGCTCAAGGCCGGTGACCGGGTCGATGAAACGCACCCCCTGGGCCAGCAGCTTGAGCGGGTTGGCGTAGTCGTCCTCGGCATCCTTGATGACGTCGGGGTAGAACGGATCGTTGCAGATACTCGCGCCCAGGGCCGTCATGTGCACCCGCAACTGATGCTTCTTGCCGGTCACCGGAAACAGGCCATAGCGCCACAGGTCGCCATTCTTTTCCCGCACCTCGACCGCCGTCTCTGTGTTGCTCGCCCCCTCGCCTTCCTGCATGCGAAAGAACGGCTCGCCATCCACCAGCCGGCTTTTGTGCACCAGCGGAAAGACCAGCTCAGGTAATGCCGGGGCAATGGCTTCGTAGAACTTGTCGATCTTGCGCGTGGGAAACAGCTGTTGATACGCCGAGCGCGTCTGGGGATTGGCCGAAAACAACACCAGCCCTGCGGTATGCCGATCAATGCGATGCAGTGGCACCAGCGCCGGGTTGTCGAGGCGACGGATCAGGCGTCGCAACAGGGTTTGCTCGACGTATTCACCGGCAGGCGTGACCGGCAGGAAGTGCGGCTTGTCGGCCACCACCAGGTGTTCATCGGCGTAGAGGATGGTCTCCTGCACCGGGATCACTTTCTCGTTCGGCACTTCGCGAAAGTAGTAGATGCACAGGCCTTCGCGGTAGGCGAGGTCCTGGTTGATGGGGGCGCCATTGATGTCCAGCACCCTGCCTCGGGCGATGCGGTCCAGCCATTGCTCACGGCTGATGGCCTGGAAGTGCTCACACAGGCAATCCAGCACGGTGGCCCAGGCGCCTGGCGGCAGGTACAAGGTGCTGGCTTGGTGCTGGGCAGCGGAAAAAACGGACATGGCAGGCTCAAGACGTGGACATACAGGCGCGCATTATCCCGCATGCAGCCGGATCAGGCCCAGCACAGATTCAGGCCTTGGCCAATTCCGCGCGTAACACCGGTGACGCACTGGCCGCCTCGGTGAATTCCTTGAGCCAGCGCAGCACATCCACCGCTTCCCAGCGGCCCGGGTCGTAAAGCGCATACAGCAAGCCCTGATAACCCACCACATCCAGCTGCTTGTGATAACCCGCGCGCTGGAACAGCGCCTCGATCTCGGCAAAGCAGGTGTTGAAATGCACTTTGTTAAACGGCGTCTTGCCTTCCGTGACCAGGCCATCGAGGCGCAGCTCGTTCACCGCGTCACGCACGACGTCGGCGGACATGCGATTGACGCTGCTTTTCAGTTGTTCAACATTCACCACGGGCGTTCCCTCTCATTCAATCGCTGTACAAACATACAGTAACCGAATAATCGGGAACTCGCCATCGCCGAGTGCTAGCTAAGAAAGTTCACTACCTGCGCTTCGTCGAACGGCCACTCCAGCTCCGCGCCCGTGTCCACCCGGCGCAGCACCGGAATCCGCAGGCCGTAGGCCTCGAACAAGGCTTCGGAATCGGCGATATCCACCAACTCCACCAGCAGGCCGTGTTCGACCAACGGCATGATTTCGGCTTCGGCAAACTCACACAGATGGCAGCCCAGGGTGCCGAACAACTGACATTCAGGAAGCATGGCAAAGGGTCCGAGAAGAATCAGGTGCCTATTCTAACAGCGTCGGGACACTGCAAAAGCCTGACCCAGATCAGCATGGCGTATAACTGATTCAGCGACTCTCGCGACTTTTTTCCCGTAATACCTGCAATGGAGCTGCATGTGTTTGCCAACCTGCTGATTATCCTGGCCTCCTCCCTCGTGGTGATTGCGTTGTTTCGTCGCCTGCAACTGCCGCCGGTGCTGGGCTATCTGTGTGTTGGCCTGGCCGTGGGCCCCACCGCCCTCGACTGGGTCAATGACAGCGAAGAGTTGCCAGACCTTGCCGAACTGGGTGTGGTGTTCCTGCTGTTTTCCCTGGGCCTGGAGTTTTCTCTCAGCAAAATGCTCAGCCTGCGCCGGGTGGTGTTTGGCTTGGGCAGCCTGCAGGTACTGTGCTGCGGGTTGCTGCTGAGCGGTTTGCTGGCACTGTTCGGCCTGTCGCCGACGACCGCGCTGTTGCTCGGTGCTGGACTGGCACTGTCGTCCACCGCCATCGTCAGCAAGGAGCTGACCAGCCTCGGCGAAATCTTCAGCAGCCATGGCCAGAATGCGATTGGGGTATTGCTGTTCCAGGATGTAGTGGCCGTATTGCTGCTGACCCTCGTGCCAGTGTTCGCCGGTAACAGCGAGCAAGCCTGGTACTGGGCATTGCCACTGACCCTGGGCAAAACCGTGGTGCTGTTCCTCGGCCTGCTGCTGGCCAGCCGCTGGTTGCTGCCGCGTTTGTTCCGTGAGGTGGCGGCGTCCCATTCGGCCGAATTGTTCGTGCTGCTGGCACTGGTGATCGTACTGCTCACCGCCTGGCTGACCCACTTGCTGGGCCTGTCCCCGGCACTCGGTGCGTTTCTCGCCGGCATGCTGCTGGGGGAAAGCCATTACCGCCATCAGATAGAAGCCGATATCCGGCCGTTTCGCGACATCCTGCTGGGACTGTTTTTTGTCAGCATCGGCATGCTGATCGACCTGCAACTGTTCGTCAGTCATAGCCTGTTGATTCTCGGCCTGACCCTCACGCTGATGTTGATCAAAGGCTGTATGGTCACGCTATTGGTGCAACTGCGCGGCAGCGACGGTGAAACCGCCTGGCGCAGCGGCCTGGCGCTGGCCCAGGGTGGCGAGTTCTGTTTCGCCTTGATGGCGCAAATGCAGCAAAGCCGCCTGCTGCCCGCCGACATCAGCGGCCTGCTGCTGGCTGCCACCTTCTGCTCGATGCTATTGACTCCGCTGTTGCTCAGGGCTGCACCCGCGATTGCCCTGCGCCTGCACCGCAAGCCCAACCAGCAAGTACAGCTTGAAGAGATTACGGCCCTGAATGCCGAGCTGCGCGACCACGCTGTGATCTGCGGCTACGGCCGGGTTGGCCAGTCCATCGGGCGCTTCCTGCACCGTGAACAACAGGCGTTCATTGCCCTTGATGACGACCCGGAGCGAGTCCAGGAAGCGTCTACCGAAGACAGCGCCGTGCATTACGGCGACTGCCGCCGTGGCGCCCTGCTCAGTGCGGTCGGCCTGGAACGTGCGCGCCTGGTGGTGATCGCGGTGGATAACAGCGACGTCGCCCTGACCGTGCTCAACGAAGCGCGGCGGATCAACCTGACCGTGCCGATCCTGGTACGCACCCGCGACGACAGTCAGCTGGCCGAACTGAAAGCCGCCGGCGCCACTGAAGTGGTGCCCGAGTTGCTGGAGTCGAGCCTGATGCTCGCCTCCCATGCGTTGATCCTGCTGGGGTTGTCGCAGCAGCAGGTGCAAGGCCGTGTCGATGAAGTGCGCCAGAGCCGGTACCGGCTGTTACATGGCTGCAACCAGAACGAAGGGGACGCGCCCCTCAATCCTGACTGACCGCGCCAATCTTGTGGATCGACAAATCCGCGCCGTAATACTCCTCTTCCTGGCTCAAGCGCAGCCCGTAAACGCGCTTGATCACCCCATACACCAGGAAGCCACCGGCCAGAGCCACCACCACACCCAGTGCGGTGCCGATCAACTGGCTGATCAGACTGACGCCGCCCAGGCCGCCCAGGGCGGTCTGGCCGAAGATCCCGCAGGCAATCCCGCCCCACACGCCGCACAGCCCGTGCAACGGCCATACACCCAGCACATCGTCGATCTTCCAGCGATCCTGGGCGGCAATGAAGAACCAGACGAACAAGCCGCCCGCCACCACGCCGGTCACCAACGCGCCCACCGGGTGCATAAGGTCGGAACCGGCACAGATCGCCACCAACCCGGCCAATGGACCGTTGTGCAAGAAGCCTGGGTCGTTACGGCCGATCACCAATGCCGCTACCGTGCCACCGACCATCGCCATCAACGAATTGACCGCCACCAGCCCGCTGACCCCGGACAGGGTTTGCGCACTCATGACGTTGAAGCCGAACCAGCCGACGATCAAGATCCACGAGCCCAACGCGAGGAATGGAATGCTCGACGGCGCGAACGCCACCAGGCGCCCTTCCCGATAACGCCCCTGCCTTGGCCCCAGCAACAGCACCGCCGCCAGCGCCAGCCAGCCGCCCATGGCGTGCACCACGACGCTGCCGGCAAAGTCATGGAAGCTGGCGCCGAAGGTGGCCAGCAACCAGGCTTGCAGGCCGTAGTTGCCGTTCCACACCATGCCTTCGAAAAACGGGTAGATGAAGGCTACGATCAACGCAGTGGCACACAGTTGCGGAACAAAACGTGCACGCTCGGCGATTCCCCCGGAAATGATCGCCGGGATCGCCGCCGCGAAGGTCAGCAGGAAGAAGAACTTCACCAGGCCGTAGCCGTGGTCGGCGCTGATCACCGCCGCCGGCTGCATGAAGGTCACGCCGTAGGAGATCCAATAGCCTATAAAGAAATAGGCCAGTGTGGAAATCGCGAAGTCGCTGAGGATCTTCGACAGGGCATTGACCTGGTTCTTCTGGCGCACCGTGCCGACTTCCAGGAAGGCAAAGCCGGCGTGCATGGCCAGGACCATGACCGCACCAATCAGAATGAACAGCGTGTTGGAACTGTGGACGAGGGTGTCCACCGCGCTTTGCAAATTTTCCATGGAGGATGGCAGGCCTGCACATGCAGGAAAAAGCACCAAAGCAGTTCATGACCTTCATGATGCGCACTAAATTGGCACCAGCGGTCCGACCCTCGTTTGAGGCCGTGAACCGCTTTGGCGCAGCGATCATTGAAAAAGGCAGAATCCGACAGGGTTTTTCCGCGAGTTTTAGTTATTTAGGGTAAGGTTTTTCAGGGTTTGAGCCCCAACCGCCCGGATTCAGCGCAAGGCCCCGGGCCCGCGCACCAAGGCAAAGCAAAAGCTGTACCAGACAATTGCAGTGAACCTTCACCGACACCGGTGACTCGAAACCAGAAGTAAACAGACCAGCCACTCACGGAGATAACCATGGCCAGAAAAACGGCAAAGACTGCTCAAGAAATACTGATGGCGGATTTTCAAACCCTGGTCAGCGATACCGAGAAGCTGCTGGACGACACGGCGATCCTCGCCGGTGACCAGGCTGACGAGCTGCGCAGCAAGATTCACGAAAGCCTGCTCAAGGCCCGTGAAACCCTGCAACTGACCGAAGACTCCCTGCGCGAACGCGGCCAGGCGGCGGTCACGGCCACTGAAGACTATGTGCAGGCCAACCCCTGGCAGTCCGTCGGCATTGCGGCCGGCGTGGGCTTTTTGATCGGCCTGCTGGCTACAAGGCGCTAATCATGTCTATCGGCGAATCCGGCTCGTCCACGGGCCCAAGTTCTACTTCCCGGCGCCTGGGCGCGGCTGTCCTGGGTTTGCTGCACAGCCATGTCGAGCTGTTCGGCATCGAGTTGCAGGAGCAGAAAGCCCGCACCGTCAGCCTGTTGCTGTTCGCCGGCCTGGCGCTGGTGTTTGCCTTGCTGTTGCTGGTGGGTTTGTCGGCGCTGGTGATGATCCTGGTGTGGGATACCTACCGCCTGACCGGGATTATCAGCCTGTGTGTGTTCTACATACTGGCCGCAGCATTCTGCGGGTTGCGCCTGAAGGCGGCGGTGTTCGATGAGTCCACGCCGTTCCACGCCACCCTCGAAGAACTGGCCAACGACCGGGAGCGCCTGCTGCCATGAGCATGACTGAATTGCCGCAAAACACTTCCCGGCGGGAGATGCGCAAGGCGTTGATCCGCCTGCGCATGGAAATGCACCGCCAGGAAATCCGTCACGAGTCCCAGCAACTGATGCTGCCGCTGCAAAAGGTCCGCAACATGGGCCAGAGCTGGCAGGACGGTTTTGGCATCAAGCACGCGCCGCTGTGGGGCGTGGGCGTGGTGACGCTGCTGGGGTTTCTCACCGGCAAAGGCGCCAAGGGTGGCGGAATCGGCACCATGACCCGCCTGGTGCGGCTGGGTGCCGGCCTGATCCCGCTGATCAAACTGGCCATGCAAGGTGCTTCGCGCAAAAGTTGAGCGTGCTGGCTGCATTCTTGCAAACAGATCAGGCCCGGCCCTCTCCATTGAGGGCCGGGCCTTTTTTATTTCCGGTCTTTTAAGGAGGCCCCGTGATCGACGGGCAACCGCTCGCCTGCTTCCAGCCATTCATCGACACCGCCACCGGCCGCATCGCCGGCGTAGAAGCCCTGGGCCGCCTACGCCAGGCGAATGGCCAACTGCGCTCGGTGGGTCCGCTGTTCGCCGACCCGCGCACGCCCTCGGTGGCCTTGCGCCGCCTGGACCGGCAGATCCGTGACAATGCCCTGAGCCGCCTGCATGAAGCCCCGCAAGAGTGGTTCCTCAGCCTGAATATCTCGCCACGCTGGATCACCCGCCTGCGCCCGGGCCAGGCGCTGCCGAGCCTGAAGCAATTGCAACTGCATAACGTCGACCCGCGCCGCATCGTGTTCGAGATCACTGAACTGGGCGGCGATATCCTGCGCCTGGCCGAAGTCGTCGAGCGCTACCGCGAGGCCGGCGCGCGGATTGCCATTGATGACTTCGGCGCCGGCTATTCGCAGCTGGACCGGGTGCTGGCCTTGCAGCCGGACATTCTCAAGCTGGACATGCGCCTGTTCCAGGCCGCGGCACGCGGTGGCCCGAGCGGTGAGGTGGTACGGGCACTGGCGCAAATGGCGGAAAAAACCGGCTGCTGGATCATCGCCGAAGGGGTGGAAACCGAGGCCCAGCTGAATTTTGCCCTGGAATGTGGTTCGCGTTATGTCCAGGGCTACCTGTTCGCCCAGGCCCAACTGGACTGGTTCGACACCGACGCATTCGTGCCGCGCTTCGCCCAGTTGCGCACCGGCTATGTCCAACAGAAGCTCGCCGAACGTGGCCGGATCATGCAACTGCGCCAGCAACTGGCGGAGCTGATGCAGATCCTGCAAACCTGGGCCCACACCCGCGCACCGCTGAGCCATCTGCCGCAATTGCCGGGGTTTCCCTGGCTGCTGCGTTTTTACCAGTGCGACCGGCATGGCACGCAACTGACGCCCAACTTCGAATGGCACCAGGGCGCCTGGCAAGCCGACAGCCGCTACCTGGGCCACAACTGGTCATGGCGTCCGTATTTTTATCATTTGCTGGCCGAAGGTTGGGAGGAGCGGCGGCTGACCCTGTCCTCAACCTATCGCGATGCCACGACCAACCAGTACTGCCTGACTGCCGGACAATTCTTTGATAATGGTCAGCGCCTGCTGTTAATCGATATCGACGCCGCCGGCCTGTAGTTTTTCGCTTGCGAAGGCCTGGCTGAACCGGGAAGCTGGGAGCCGTCATTCACCGCACGGAGAGTACCCGCCTTGGATTGGCCCACCCTGCTTACCCGCGAACGCCTTGGAAAACCCCTGCACAGCCCGGAAGAACTGGGGCGCAGTCCGTTTCACAAAGACCATGACCGCATCATCTTTTCCGGTGCGTTTCGCCGCCTGGGCCGCAAGACGCAAGTGCACCCGGTGACCAGCAACGATCACATCCACACCCGGCTGACCCACTCCCTGGAAGTCAGTTGCGTGGGACGATCCCTGGGCATGCGCGTGGGCGAGACCATCCGCAGTGCCCTGCCCGACTGGTGCGACCCAAGCGACCTGGGCATGGTGGTGCAGTCGGCCTGCCTGGCCCATGACATCGGCAACCCACCCTTCGGCCATTCCGGCGAGGACGCGATCCGGCACTGGTTCCAGCAAGCTTCAGGCCGTGGCTGGCTGGATGACATGAGCAGCGCCGAACGCAATGACTTCCTCAATTTCGAAGGCAATGCCCAGGGCTTCCGGGTACTCACGCAACTGGAATACCACCAGTTTGATGGTGGCACCCGCCTGACCTACGCCACCTTGGGCACCTACCTGAAATACCCCTGGACCGCCCGCCACGCCGACTCCCTGGGCTACAAGAAACACAAGTTCGGCTGCTACCAGAGCGAACTGCCGATCCTGGAGCAGATCGCCCAGAAGCTCGGCTTGCCGCAGTTGGAAGAACAACGCTGGGCCCGGCACCCGCTGGTGTACCTGATGGAGGCGGCCGACGATATCTGCTACGCGTTGATCGACCTCGAAGACGGCCTGGAAATGGAGCTGCTGGAATACGCCGAGGTCGAGTCACTGCTGCTGGACCTGGTGGGCGACGACTTGCCGCAAACCTATCGGCAACTCGGCCCGCTGGATTCCCGGCGACGCAAACTAGCGATCCTGCGAGGCAAGGCCATCGAACACCTGACCAACGCCGCGGCCCGGGCGTTCGTCGAACAACAGGACGCGCTGCTGGCCGGCACCCTGCCGGGGGACCTGGTGGAACATATGCACGGCCCGGCCAAGCGCTGCGTGCTGGATGCCAAGGACATGGCCCGCAAGAAGATCTTCCAGGACAAGCGCAAGACCCTGCATGAGATCGGCGCCTACACCACCCTGGAAATCCTCTTGAATGCCTTCTGCGGCGCGGCCCTGGAACAACATGGCGGTCGCACCCCGTCGTTCAAGAACCGACGCATCCTCGACCTGTTGGGCAATAGCGCCCCGGACCCTTCCTGGTCATTGCACGCGTCCTTCCTGCGCATGATCGACTTTATCGCCGGCATGACTGACAGCTACGCCAGCGAGATGGCCCGCGAGATGACCGGCCGCTCCAGCCCGCAATAAATCGAGCCCTGGCTGATGGCCAGGGCGGCTTTTCAAAGAATCGCCCTACGCACGGAACAGAGCGGCCTGATCGAAGTTCTTCCCCGCCGCGATGAATAATCGCGCGCCCTGACCGCAGTCTTTCGACCTGCTCCTGCGCCCGATAGCTGGCGGGCCCATTAACTTCTTACTACACGCCCTGGTGGAGCGTCTTCAGGGCTATTGTCCATTCCATGGAAAAAACCATGCTCGAACAACTTCGCATCCTGTTGGTGGAGGATCACCCCTTTCAATTGCTGGCTACCCAATGCCTGCTACGAAACTATGGCTACCACGACCTGGCACTGGCCGAGAATGCAGAACAGGCAATGCGGCTGATGACACAAACCGACGTGCCATTCGATATTCTGCTCTGTGATCAATGTTTGCCCGACTTGCCCGGGCTGGAGTTGATTGAAATTGCCAACCGCAGAGGCTTTATAAGGTCCGCGATATTGCTCAGCGGCCTGCCCGTCAATGAACTGGAACACCTGATGGCCCAGGCATCACGACGCAACTTTCCATTACTTGGCTATTTGTCGAAGCCGTTAAGCCACCTTGAGCTGAATGAACTCATACGCCAATCACGCCTTACTCGCTCAACAGAAAAGTAGGAAGTTAAACACCCGGGCAATCCGAAAACGCCTCTTTATAACGCTGCCCTCTCACGACCAGTCACTTTTAAATTCCACCCACGCAAAACTCTTACACCCAAACAACAAACACCTCACAGAGCGTAATCCCTTGCTTTTTTTGATGTAGGATTATTCTTGTTTTACGTTTGTTCCACATCAAGTTCATCCTCCTTCATTGCCATGTGAGCTAATGTGCCGACTTTATTTGCGCCTGTATGGAATTTGATCATGAACTCAGTTTTTATTATTGACGACCACCCCGTCATCCGACTTGCCATTCGGATGTTGTTAGAACACGAAGGCTATAAAGTAGTGGGAGAAGCCGATAACGGTTGTGATGCGATACAAATGGTCAAGGAGTGTCAGCCTGACCTGATTATCCTTGATATCGGCATTCCGAAACTCGATGGCCTGGAAGTGCTGTGCCGGTTCAACGCAATGAGTACGCCGACCAAGACGTTGATACTCACTGCCCAGACCCCCAAGCTCTTTGCTACCCGGTGCATGCGCTCCGGTGCCGATGGCTATGTGTGTAAGGAAGGTGACTTGAGCGAACTGCTCAGTGCCATCAGGGCGGTCTTGTCAGGTTACAACTACTTCCCGAGCCAGGCCCTTAACGGCAGCACTAACGAAACGGATAACAATGAAGAGCTTGAACTTTTCAAAGTCGTCAACGATCGTGAACTCATGGTATTACAACTTTTTGCCCAAGGCCGGACAAACAAGGAAATCGCCAAGGGCATGTTTCTCAGCAACAAAACCGTCAGCACTTACAAAAAAAGGCTCATGCAAAAACTGAAAGCCAAATCCTTGGTAGAACTTATCGAGATGGCAAAACGTAACGCGCTAGTGTGAGAAATCGGATGCCCAGGCGATTAAAGGACTATCTAATCATATTGAGTATCGGGGTGTGCCTCAGCACTTCCGTGCCTGCCGAACAAACTGTTCCCGAGCAATATGCCCTGCTGGGGCGTGCCGGTGCCGTTCAACTGGACACCCCCCTGAACAAGACACAGCGCCAGTGGTTGCAGAACAAACGGGAACTGATACTGGGCACCTCTGCACCCGACTATCCGCCCTTCGACATCACCTCCAGCGGGCGTGATTATGAAGGGCTGACTGCCGATTACGCCGGGCTGCTGGCCAGGACACTGGCGATACCAATCACCGTGTTGCGCTACTCCTCCCGTGAAGCCGCGATCCAGGCGCTGGCAAACGGCGAAATCGATTTTCTGGGGTCTGCCAACGGTTTTGAAGCGGCGAATCCCGACATCGTCCTGTCACTGCCCTACGCAGTGGATCAGCCGGTACTGGTGACCCGTGAAGGTGAGCACCGCGACCTTGGCGACGGCCTGGCCGGCCTGCGCCTGAGTCTTGTCTACCATTACCTGCCCATGGACGAAGTGCAGGCGCTGTACCCCAAGGCGACCATCCACGCCTACCCGTCCTATCAAAACGCCTTGAATGCCGTGGCATTCGACCAGGCTGACGTATTCCTGGGCGACACCATTTCCACTCACTACATGATCAACAAGGGCTACCTGAAAAATATCCGCATGGCCAACTTCGGCAAGCACGAGGCCCACGGGTTCAGCTTCGCCTTGCGCAAGGATCAACCCATTCTCCTGAGTATCATCGACTCAGTGCTCGATGGCGTATCAACCTATGAACGTGACAGCATCGCCAAGCGCTGGAGTGCGGGCAGCGACATTCTGCTGACCGACCGCAAGCTGCAACTGAGCCTGCGCGAAGAGCGCTGGCTCAAGGACAACCCCGTGGTGAAGGTGGTGGTCAATGAAACCCTCGCCCCCCTGACGTTCTTTGATACCGACGGCAACTTCCGAGGCATCACCGCCGACCTGCTGGAGCTGATCCGCCTGCGAACCGGCCTGCGCTTCGAGATTCAACACGTGCGTGACGTCGCCAACATGATGGAACTGGTGCAGACCGGCGCAGCCGACATCATCGGCGCAATTACCCCCAGTACCGGGCGCGAGTCCCAGTTGAACTTCAGCCGCCCCTACCTGGAAAACTCCTACGTATTATTGACCCGTAAAGAGCCGGGCGCGCCCACAAGCCTTCAAGAACTGGCCGGCAAGCGCCTGGCGATTACCCAGGGCAATCAGCTGGAAAAATTCCTGCAGCAGGCGTTTGCCCAGATAAACCTGGTGGAAACCGGGGATACCTTCAAGGCATCGGAATTGCTGGCACAGGGGCAAGTCGACGGCGCAGTGAACCCTTTGGTGATCGCCAACTACCTGCTTTCTTCTCCGGCATTCCAGGACAAACTGCAGATCAGTTCCAGCATCGGCACGTTGCCTGCGACGTTTGCCCTGGCGACGTCCCGACACGCCACGGAGCTGAGTTCGATCCTGGACAAGGCACTGCTGAGTATCGCCCCGGATGAGATGGCGGCGATCAACAGCCGCTGGCGCGGCTACAACGCAGCGTCCGATGGCTACTGGCGCAATTACCATCGCCTGATTGCCCAGATCATCATCGGCACCGGGCTGCTGCTGTTGATTTCCCTGGCCTGGAACGGCTACCTGCAGCGCCAGATCAAGCACCGAAAACTGGCCGAGCGCGCCCTTAACGACCAGTTCGAGTTCATGCGGGCGCTGGTCAATGAAACGCCCCATCCGATCTACGTACGCGACCACAACGGCTATCTGCAGACCTGCAACGACAGCTACCTGCAGACGTTCGACATCAAGCGTGAAGACGTCATCGGCAAAAGCATCACGCAGATGAGCATGGCCCTTGAGACGGAGGCGGCGCAGTACCATGCCGACTACCAGCGGGTAGTGGCCGAGGGTAAACCGTTGATCCTTGATCGCACCCTGCACGTGCACGGGAAAAAACTCACGATCTACCACTGGATCCTCCCCTACCGCGACTCCGTGGGCGAGGTCCAGGGCATCATTGGCGGCTGGATCGATATCAGCGAACGGCGCCAGCTGTTCGACGAACTGCGCGCCGCCAAGGAACGCGCCGACGAGGCCAATCGCGCGAAAAGCACGTTCCTGGCCACCATGAGCCACGAAATCCGCACGCCGATGAACGCCGTCATTGGCATGCTGGAATTGACACTCAAGCGCGCGGACCAGGGTCATCTTGATCGCCCTGCGATCGAGGTCGCCTACAACTCGGCCAAGGACCTGCTGGAGTTGATCGGCGACATTCTGGACATTGCACGCATCGAGTCCGGTCGATTGAGCCTGGCCCCGGAGCGGGTCAACCTGCGCGAAGTCATCGAATCGGTGGTCCGCGTGTTCGATGGCTTGGCGCGCCAGAAAAACCTGAGCCTGGTGCTGGAGTTCACCCCCGATGTCGAGGATACCGACGTACTGATCGACCCTCTGCGGTTCAAGCAGGTGCTCTCGAACCTGGTGAGCAATGCGATCAAGTTCACTGAACGCGGGCAGGTGAAGATCAAGGTGCAACTGAAGGCGACCGGGCAACCTCAACAGATCGAGATGAAACTGGTGGTGGAGGACACCGGCATCGGGATCAATCGCGAAGACCAGCTACGCCTGTTCGAGCCGTTTGCCCAGGCCGACAACTCCGGGCACCTGGCCAGGAGCGGCGCCGGCCTGGGCCTGGTGATCTGTCGCAGCCTGTGCGCCATGATGGGCGGGCAATTGAGCCTGAGCAGCGTGCCCATGGTAGGCACCCAGGTCCACGTCAGCCTGAAGATGACCAGCCTGCCGCCGGTCAAGGCCGTAGACAAGCTCGAACCGGCCGCGGCCTTGCCGGCGCCGGTGCTTAACGTGCTGGTGGTGGATGACCATCCGGCCAACCGCTTGCTGATGTGCCAGCAACTGGGTTTCCTGGGGCATCAGTTCACCGCGGCCCATCATGGTGCTGCGGGGTTCCAGGCCTGGCGCGAGGAACACTTCGACCTGGTCATTGCCGACTGCAATATGCCGATCATGAATGGCTACGAGTTGAGTCACTCCATTCGCGAGTATGAGGAGCGCGAGCAGAAAACCCCGTGCGTGATACTCGGCTTCACCGCCAACGCGCAGCCCGAGGAGAAACAACGCTGCTTCGACGCCGGCATGAATGACTGCCTGTTCAAACCCATCAGTCTTACTGCGCTGGAGCAGCAGCTGGCGCAGGTCGATCCGCTGCCCACCCGCAACGTGTTTACCCTGCAAAGCCTGGACGCGATGACGGGCGGTGACCCACAGTTGAGCCGGCGTTTGCTTGAGGAGTTGCTCAGCAGCAGTCGGAATGATCGGGTCGAGCTGATGGCCATGCTGGAACGGCAAGCCGCGCCCGGCGACCTGATCGACCAGGCCCACAAGATCAAGGGCGCCGCCCGGATCATCCAGGCCGATACCTTGTCCGGACAATGCGAAGCGTTGGAGCAGGCGTGTGGCGAACGCGAGACACCACACGTTATCGAGGCGGGCATCAAGGCAATAGAGAAATCCATGCTTGAGCTGGAAAGGATGCTGCAGATGCAACTGGACGTGCTGGACTGTCGATAGCCTGCAGGAGCGAGCTTGCTCGCTCCTGCAGGAGACTCACCCCATCAACAATCGGTCAACCGCAGGAAAATCGCCGCCAACTGCTCGATGCCGGCCTGATCCTGCGGGGTAAACCGCGACAGCGATGGGCTGTCCAGGTCGAGCACACCAATCAAGCGCCCGTCCTTGACCAACGGGACGACCAACTCGCTGTTGGACGCACTGTCACAGGCGATATGCCCCGGGAATGCATGCACGTCTTCCACCCGCTGGGTTTGCCGCGAGGCCGCTGCCGCGCCGCACACACCGCGACCGAACGGTATGCGCACACAGGCGATCTGCCCCTGGAACGGCCCGAGCACCAGCTCTTCATTGCGGTTGAGGTAGAAGCCTGCCCAGTTCAAATCATCCAGCTGGTTGAACAGGAACGCAGAAAACTGCGCGGCATTGGCAATGAAATCCCGCTCATCCGCCAACAGCGATTCCAGCTGCGCATGCAGCATGGCGTAGCCATCGAGGCCGGTTCCAGCCTGTTGCAAATCAATCATGGTTGACGCTCCAACAACTTGAGGCCCACCCAGTAGCGGGCGAACTGATAGGCACAACGGCCGTTGCGATTACCGCGCCCGGTGGCCCAGCGCACGGCGAGGATGTCCAACTCTTCATCGCGCTGCCACTGCAGACCGGCCTTGCTCGCCAACTCGCCGATCCAGTGCTCGACCACATCCAGGAAGTGCTCCTGATTGAACGGGTAAAACGACAGCCACAAACCGAAACGGTCAGACAGGGCAATCTTGTCCTCCACCGCTTCGTTGGGATGCAGCTCGCCGTCTATGGTCTTCCAGTTCTCGTTATCGCTCTGGTTCTCCGGCACCAAGTGACGACGGTTGGAGGTGGCATACAACAGGACGTTTTCCGGCGCCTGCTCCAGGGAGCCGTCGAGTACGCTCTTGAGCACACGATAATCGCTCTCGCCGGCTTCGAAAGACAGGTCATCGCAGAACAACACAAAGCGTTGTGGCAATTTGATCAGTTGCTCGACCACCCGCGGCAAGTCCGCCAGGTGATCGCGCTCGATCTCGATCAGGCGCAGCCCGGCCTTGGCGTGCTGGGCCAGCAAGGCGCGCACCATGGACGATTTACCGGTGCCGCGCGAGCCCCAGAGCAGCGCATGGTTGGCCGGCAGGCCGTCGAGAAACTGTTGGGTGTTACGGGCCAATTGTTCGCGCTGTTTATCCACGCCGATCAGGTCGGACAGGCGCATATCCAGGCTGACTTCCAGTGGCAATAAAAAGCCGCTGCGACCTTCGCGCTGCCAACGGGCAGCCAGGCAATGGTTCCAGTCAACGGCTTCGCGCGGGGCAGGCAACAAGGGCTCCAGGCGAGCCAGTACCGCGTCGACACGCTCAAGAAAGGCATTCAATCGAGAATCCACGACTATTCCTCTGGCAAGTTCTTGTAAAAGATGGCGTATTGGCAACCCTGAGGCAGACCGTGCAGGGCTGCACCGAATAAATTCGATTCATGCCGGGCAAGTTTGAGCCTGTGGATGTTCAGCTATGCTTGCCGGGCGAAAGGAAACGTAAAGTGGTACAGCACCCGATGGATATCAAGTTCGCCCACCGCTTGTCTTATAAACAAGCCAGACTGACAGTGCTGGTCGGATTCGTCTTGGGAACCTTGCTCAGCCTGATACAGATTGGGATTGATTATGCCAGCGAAGACGCTTCCATCAACCGGGAAATACGTGCGCTGATTGAAATCAGCCATAACCCGGCTTCGCGCATCGCCTACAACATCGACGCCGAGCTGGCCCAGGAACTGACGCTGGGCCTGCTGCACTCCCCCGCCATCACCCATGCACAACTGATCGACAACAACGGTTTGGTGCTGGCCGATGTCCATCGTCCGCGCAAGGAAAGCACCTACCGGCCCATCAGCGACTTCCTGTTTGGCGCCAACCGCCAATTCGAAGACCGGCTGTACCTCACCCACATGCCCAATGATTCCCTCGGTGTACTGCGTCTTGACGTAGACACCTACGCGTTCGGCAGCCGCTTCCTGCACCGCGCCGAGATCACCCTGCTCAACGGCTTCGCCCGCAGCCTGATCCTCACCGGCATTCTGTTGGCGCTTTTTTACGTGATGCTGACCAAGCCGCTGGTGCGCATTATCCGCGAGCTGAGCTCACGCAAGCACGAGCGCCTGGACTGCCCGCCGGGGCACGAGCACGACGAAATCGGCGTACTGGTCAACGTTGCCAACCAACAGTTTGAAAACATGGAGACTGAAATCCAGCAACGCCGGCATGCTGAAAATCGCCTGACCGAATACCTCGGCCAACTGGAAGACATCGTCTCCGCCCGCACCACCGAGCTCAAGGCGATCAATCATCGGCTGACGCTGTCGAACGACGAGCTGGAAGCGGCGAAGATGACGGCCCTGGGCATGGCCCAGGCACGGGCGGCGTTCCTGGCCAACATGAGCCATGAAATCCGTACACCGCTGAACGGCCTGCTGGGGATGATCGCCCTCTCCCTCGACAGCCCACTGAACGCCGAGCAACGCCAGCAACTGTCGATCGCCCATGACTCCGGCAAAGTACTGGTGGAGCTACTCAACGATATCCTCGACCTGTCGAAGTTCGACGCCGGCCAACTGGAACTGGAAAGCATCCCGTTCGACCTCGGTTCACTGGTGGAAGACACCGCCAACCTGCTCTCGCAAAACGCCGCGCCCAGCGTGGAGCTGACGTGCCTGATCGACCCGCAGTTTCCCGCCCAGGTGCTGGGCGACCCGACGCGGGTAAGGCAGATTGTCAGCAATTTGCTGTCCAACGCCCTGAAGTTCACACGTTTCGGCCGGGTGGATGTACGCCTCAGTGCCCAGGCCGGCCGGGTCAGGATCGAGGTGTGCGACACCGGTATCGGGATCGCCCAGGATGCCCAGGTCAAGATTTTCCAGCCGTTCACCCAAGCCGGTGCGGGCATCACCCGCCAGTTCGGCGGGACAGGCCTGGGCCTGGCGCTGACCCACAACCTGTGCGAAGCCATGAAGGGCCGCCTGAGCATCAGCTCGGAAGCTGGCTTTGGCAGCCAGTTCTGTGCCGACCTGCCCTTGCCGACCCACTTGCCGGCGGTGCGCCTGGCGCCTTTGGCTGGAGATGTAATCGCCATCACCAGCACCAGCAGCGGGCTGGCAGAACTCCTCACCAGCCTGCTGCCGAGTTGGGGCCTGGCTCCGCGCTGTTATTCCATCGACGATGACTTGAGCGGGCAGAATCCCGACCTGCTGATCACCGACTGCCCCGAATGCCTGTTCCGCCTGCGCCCGATGATCACCGCCCCGATCCTGGTGGTAACCGCCTACGGCAACTTCATGCCCAGCGAAGAAGTCGCGGCCCTGGCCCCCTTGCAGCAACAGGCCCGCCCCCTGAGCCGCACCGCGCTGTACCAGGTCCTGCAACGCAACTTGCGCACCGATCCGGACCTGGTCCTGGACCTGATCCAGCTGGAAACCGGCCCCCTCGCCCACCGGGCGCGCATCCTGCTGGTGGAGGACAACCCGGTCAATCAACTGGTGGCCAAGGGCATGCTCGGCAAGCTCGGGTGCGAGGTAATCGTCGCCGCCCACGGTGGTGAAGCCCTCAAGCTGCTGGAAGAGCAAGGCTTCGACATGGTGTTGATGGACTGCAATATGCCGGTGATGGATGGCTATGAGGCCAGTCGGCAGATCCGCCGCAGCGGGCGCTGGCCGGACTTGCCGATCGTCGCCTTGACGGCCAACGCCATGTCCGAGGAACGCGAGCGCTGCCGGGCTGCGGGCATGAACGATTACCTGGCCAAACCGTTTCGCCGGGAAGAACTCAAGGCCTTGCTCGATCTGTGGGTGCCGACTACGACAAGTCTTTGATCTGGCGCAACAGCTGATCCAGGCCGTCACGCAAGGCATCGGCCTGGTTCAGGTCGACCCCGCTGTCACACAACAGGCGGGCCTTCAGCGGCTGCACCCGGTCGCGCAGGTGCCGGCCTTCATCGGTCAGGCTCAGGTGCACTTCACGCTCATCCAGCGTACTGCGCTGACGCCGCACCAGGGCAAGCTGCTCCAGGCGCTTGAGCAGTGGCGTCAGCGTGCCGGAATCCAGCAGCAGGCGCTCGCCCAGGGCCTTGACCGTAGGCTGCGACACCGCTGCAGCCTGCCATTCCCACAGCACCAGCATCACCAGGTATTGCGGATAGGTCAGGCCCAACTGATCGAGCATCGGCTTGTAGGCCCGGGTGACCGCGCGGGAGGCGGCGTAGAGCTTGAAGCACAGTTGGTCGTCGAGGGCCAGGGACAGGTCGGTCATTTGAGCAGGGCTTCGATCTCTTGGGTCAGGTCCTGGGGCTTGGTGGTCGGGGCGAAGCGCTTGACCACCTGGCCGTCGCGACCGATCAGGAACTTGGTGAAGTTCCACTTGATGCCCTTGGAGCCCAGCAATCCCGGGGCCTGCTTTTTAAGCTGTACGAACAATGGGTGGGCATCGCTGCCGTTGACGTCAATCTTCTTGAACAGCGGGAAACTGACACCAAAGTTCAGCTCGCAAAACTCCGAAATGGCGCCTTCGTTGCCCGGCTCCTGCTTGCCGAACTGGTTGCAGGGAAAGCCCAATACCACCAGGCCCTGGTCCTTGTAATGCTGCCAGAGCTCCTCAAGCCCCTTGTATTGCGGGGTGAAGCCGCACTTGCTGGCAGTGTTGACCACCAGAATCGCCTTGCCGGCGAAATCGGCCAAGGTCTTTTGCTCACCCTTGATGGTGGTGCAAGGGATGTTCAGCAGGTTGTCACTCATGGCAGTGCCTCTACAAAGATAAGAAGGACTAAACGATAGTAGGCAATTCAATTGTGTGCAATTTAATTGGCGGGACTTATGCCTTGATATAACGGCTCCTGCGGGCACGAAGCTCGCAGGAGCCTGACGGCTCAGCGCGGTACCAGGTCCAGGCACACCGAGTTGATGCAGTAACGCAAACCGGTCGGTGGCGGTCCGTCCGGGAACACGTGGCCCAGGTGCGCATCGCACTTGGCGCAGGTGACTTCGGTGCGGATCATGCCGTGGCTGACGTCCCGGATCTCGACCATGGCCTGCTTGGCGATCGGCTCGTAGAAGCTGGGCCAGCCGCAGCCGGAGTCAAACTTGGCCCTGGAATCGAACAGCGGCTCATTGCAGCAGATGCAGCGGTAGACGCCGTCGGTCTTGGTGCCGTTGTACTTGCCGCTGAACGGTCGCTCGGTGCCTTTGAGGCGGCACACGTTGTACTGCTCCGGGTCGAGCATGGCTTTCCATTCTTCAACGGTTTTCTGCAACTTTTCCATCGGTACACCTCGGCAACTGAAAAAGCCTGATCTGTGTCTTTTCCATGGATCAGGCGGCACGTATGATTGCGCCTCTTCAAAGCGCCAGTCTGGCACCCGCGTTACCGGCATTCAAACGTATTTATGGGTCAGGCCAACGCAGGATTCTCAGCACGGTAGTCTTCACACCGTCTGGATCGTTCATTTTCAGGATCACATCGCCATGCAGGTCAGCAAATCGAACAAGCTCGCCAACGTCTGCTACGACATTCGCGGCCCGGTGCTCAAGCACGCCAAACGCCTGGAAGAGGAAGGCCATCGCATCCTCAAGCTGAACATTGGCAACCCGGCACCCTTTGGTTTCGAAGCGCCGGACGAAATCCTCCAGGACGTGATCCGCAACCTGCCTACCGCCCAGGGCTACAGCGACTCCAAAGGCCTGTTCAGCGCGCGCAAGGCCGTCATGCAGTACTACCAGCAGAAGCAGGTTGAAGGTGTCGGCATCGAAGACATCTACCTGGGCAACGGCGTGTCCGAGCTGATCGTCATGTCCATGCAGGCCCTGCTCAACAACGGCGACGAAGTACTCGTTCCGGCTCCCGACTACCCGCTGTGGACCGCCGCCGTAACCCTGGCCGGTGGCCATCCGGTGCATTACCTGTGTGATGAAGGCGCCGACTGGTTCCCGGACCTGGCCGACATCAAGGCCAAGATCACCCCGAACACCAAGGCCCTGGTGATCATCAACCCGAACAACCCCACCGGCGCCGTCTACTCCAGGGAAGTGTTGCTGGGCATGCTCGAACTCGCGCGCCAGCACAACCTGGTGGTGTTTTCCGATGAGATCTACGACAAGATCCTCTACGACGACGCCGTGCACATCTGCACCGCCTCCCTGGCGCCGGACCTGTTGTGCCTGACCTTCAACGGGCTGTCTAAATCCTACCGGGTGGCGGGCTTCCGTTCCGGCTGGATCGCCATTTCCGGCCCCAAGCACAATGCCCAGAGCTACATCGAGGGCATCGACATGCTGGCCAACATGCGCCTGTGTGCCAACGTGCCGAGCCAGCACGCCATCCAGACCGCACTGGGCGGCTACCAGAGCATCAACGACCTGGTGCTGCCACAAGGCCGCCTGCTGGAGCAGCGCAACCGCACCTGGGAACTGCTGAACGCGATTCCCGGCGTCAGTTGCGTCAAGCCGATGGGGGCGCTGTATGCGTTCCCGCGGATCGACCCGAAAGTGTGCCCGATCCTCAACGACGAGAAGTTCGTGCTCGACCTGCTGCTGTCGGAAAAGCTGCTGGTGGTCCAGGGTACGGCGTTCAACTGGCCGTGGCCGGATCACTTCCGGGTGGTCACCCTGCCGCGGGTGGATGACCTGGAGATGGCCATCGGTCGCATCGGCAACTTCCTGAAGTCCTATCGCCAGTAATGGGCATTGCGCTGTACGGCCCACCCGTGGTCGTACAGCGATTATCTGGCAACACTTCTCTGCCCTGCGCGGGCGGTATCGCCTTTTACGCCTGCCGGCTCCACCCTTGCTCGGGCATCACCCTATAATTACAGGGCTGCAAGGTAATGGGGCGAGGCTGCCGAGCCACACCAGGCCTCGGAAATTCCCTTCAAGGCTCTACATTCAGGCTGTAGGACACAGTTTGAAATAGTCCCCCGGTTGAATAGCCCCATGCCGCACCTTATATACCCCGCAGTACGCGACATATTAAGCATGAGGAGAATTCTACAACCATGATGCGCATTCTGCTGTTCTTGGCCACTAACCTGGCGGTCGTGCTGATTGCCAGCATCACGCTGAGCCTTTTCGGCTTCAATGGGATCATGGCGGCCAACGGGGTTGATCTGAACCTCAATCAGCTGCTGATCTTCTGTGCGGTCTTTGGTTTTGCCGGGTCGATTTTCTCGCTGTTCATCTCCAAGTGGATGGCGAAGATGAGCACCAGCACCCAGATCATTACCCAGCCACGCACCCGTCATGAGCAATGGCTGCTGCAGACCGTCGAGCAACTGTCCCGCGAAGCCGGGATCAAGATGCCTGAAGTCGGGATCTTCCCGGCCTATGAAGCGAACGCCTTTGCTACCGGCTGGAACAAGAACGACGCCCTTGTGGCCGTCAGCCAGGGCTTGCTGGAGCGGTTCTCGCCCGACGAAATCAAGGCGGTGCTGGCCCACGAGATCGGCCACGTGGCCAACGGTGACATGGTCACCCTGGCGCTGGTCCAGGGCGTGGTGAACACCTTCGTGATGTTCTTCGCGCGGATCATCGGCAACTTCGTCGACAAGGTGATCTTCAAGAACGAACAGGGCCAGGGCATGGCCTACTACGTGGCGACCATCTTCGCCGAACTGGTACTGGGCTTCCTCGCCAGCTCGATCGTGATGTGGTTCTCGCGCAAACGGGAATTCCGCGCAGACGAAGCTGGCGCACGCCTGGCCGGTACCGGCGCGATGATCAGCGCCCTGCAGCACCTGCGCTCCGAACAGGGCTTGCCGGTGCACATGCCGAACACCCTGACCGCCTTTGGCATCAACGGTGGCATCAAGCAGGGCATGGCTCGCCTGTTCATGAGCCACCCGCCACTGGAAGAGCGAATTGACGCACTGCGTCGTCGCGGCTGATAGCGACAAGAAGAAGGGGCGATTCAATCGCCCCTTTTTTGTGGGCGCTCTTCAGCGCCTGGCCAACCGGTACACCCGCTCGTCCAGGCGCGTGACGCCATCCTTAACAAACTTCCAGCTGTCCCCCAGGATGTCCTGCTCCTGCAGCACATCCAGGCTCCACCGGCCGCCCAGGAGCAATTGCACTTCCTCATCGCTCACCGCGAACGGCGGGCCGGCCTTCTGCGACTGTTCATAGTCGAGGGTGATCAACAGGCCACGACTGCCTCCCGCCAGAATCTCATTCAAGTGCGCCGCATACTGCTCGCGCATCAACGGTGGCAGGGCAATCAGCGCCGCCCGGTCGTAAAGCGCTGTGCAACCAACCACGGCACCGGCATCCAGGGCGAAGAAGTCCCCGCACCACAGCTCGATGGAACCCGCCTGGAAAACTTTGAAAGCGCCGCGCTGGCTGACCTGCGGCATCAGCTCCTGCTCGCTGAAAAACTCTTCAACGGCCTTTTCCGACAACTCGACCCCGATCACCCGATGCCCGACGCTCGCCAGCCACACCAGGTCCAGGCTCTTGCCGCACAACGGCACCAGCACCTGCGCCCCGCTCGCCACACCCAGACCGGGCCAGTGGCACAGCAGGTAAGGATTCACCTCGGGCAAGTGGAAACCCGTCTGATTGCGCGCCCAACGCTCATGCCAAAATCCAGGTTCCATGATTTATCCTAAAAATTGATCAAATAGCGCTAAAACTTATATTAGATTTAGATCAATGATCTGATTGAAGATGGTCCCATCTTAACCCTCAGGACCCTACTCATGCTGCCCAGCCTGTTTATCTCCCACGGTTCGCCCATGCTTGCCCTGCAACCCGGTGCCAGTGGCCCGGCACTCAAGCGCCTGGCGGCCGAGCTGCCACGCCCCAAGGCCATTGTGGTGGTCTCGGCGCACTGGGAAAGCCAGGGGCTGCTCGTGACTGGCAGCGCCGCACCAGAGACCTGGCACGATTTTGGCGGCTTCCCACGGGAACTGTTCGCGGTGCAGTACCCGGCCCCAGGTGACCCGCAGTTGGCCGCCCAAATCGTGCAGCTCCTCAAGGCTGACGGCCTGGAAGCGCGCATTGATGATCAGCGCCCCTTCGACCACGGCACCTGGGTGCCCCTGTCGCTGATGTACCCGGCGGCCGATATCCCGGTGGTGCAGGTATCGCTGCCAAGCCGCATGGGCCCTGCCCTGCAAACCCGTGTCGGCCACGCACTGGCGAGCCTGCGGGAACAGGGCGTGCTGCTGATCGGCTCCGGCAGCATTACCCACAATCTCGGCGAACTGGACTGGCATGCCGGGCCGGAGAGCATCGAGCCCTGGGCGCGGGATTTTCGCGATTGGATGGTCAGCAAACTGGCAGCCAACGATGAAGCCGCGCTGCACGACTATCGTCGCCAGGCACCTCATGCCGTGCGCAGCCACCCCAGCGACGAGCATTTGCTGCCGCTGTATTTCGCCCGGGGCGCCGGCGGTGAATTCAGCGCAGCCCACCAAGGCTTTACCATGGGTGCGCTGGGCATGGACATCTACCGTTTCGCCTGATTGCAGGCAAAAAAAATCCCCGAACCAGTCGGGGATTTTTTATGTTCGATCAATCAGCCCGGGGGCGGATCAATCTTCGCGGTAGCGACGCAGCTTCAACTGCTTACCGGCAACGCGGGTGTCCTTCAGCTTGGTCAGGAGTTTCTCCAGACCATCTTCCGGCAGCTCTACCAGGGAGAAGCTGTCACGCACCTGGATGCGACCGATCGCTTCACGTGCCAGGCCACCCTCGTTGAGGATAGCGCCCAGCAGGTTCTTGGCAGCGATGCCATCACGCGCGCCCAGCGCGGTACGGCAGCGAGCACGGCCTTCAGCCAATGGAACCGGAGCACGACGCTCACGATCACCACGGTCCGGACGGTCGCCAGTACGCTCTGGACGATCACCGCGCGGAGCGTTGTTCGGCACCAGTGGACGTTCTTTCTCGATGGCAGCCAGGGTCAGGGCCTGACCGTTGGTAGCCTTGCGCAGCAGGGCTGCAGCCAGGGCACGCGGGGTGCAACCGATATCGGCAGTCAGGCGGTCCAGCAGGTCGCCGTGGGTCGATTCAGCATCAGCCACCAGTGGCGACAGGCTGTTGGTCAGTTTCTTGATGCGCGCATCGAGAACGGCCTGGGCATCCGGCAGGCGGACTTCGGCAACTTTCTGACCGGTTACACGCTCGATCACTTGCAGCATGCGGCGCTCACGTGGAGTCACCAGCAACAATGCACGACCTTCGCGACCGGCACGGCCGGTACGGCCGATACGGTGAACGTAGGACTCTGGATCGTAAGGCATGTCAACGTTGAACACGTGGGTGATACGTGGAACGTCGAGGCCACGGGCAGCAACGTCGGTCGCCACAACGATGTCCAGACGGCCATCCTTGAGGGAGTCGATCACGCGCTCACGCTGGTTCTGGGCAATGTCACCGTTCAGCGCAGCGGCTTTGTAGCCTTTGGCTTCCAGGGCGCTGGCCAGGTCCAGGGTCGCTTGCTTGGTGCGCACGAACATGATCAGGGCGTCGAAGTCTTCGACTTCCAGCAGGCTCAATACAGCCGAGGTCTTCTGGTCAGCGTGAACCAACAGGTGAGCCTGTTCGATCGCGGTAACGGTCTGAGTCTTGGTCTGGATCTTCACGTGTTGCGGATCGCGCAGATGGCGTTCGGCAATGGCACGGATCGACTGTGGCAGGGTAGCCGAGAACAGTACGGTCTGACGGGTTGCTGGCAGTGCCTTGAAGATGACTTCCAGGTCGTCCATGAAGCCCAGCTTGAGCATTTCGTCAGCTTCGTCCAGAACCAGGTGGTTCACGGTCGACAGCACTTTTTCGTCGCGACGCAGGTGGTCGCACAGACGGCCCGGAGTGGCGACAACGATCTGTGCGCCGTTACGGATTGCTTTCAGTTGTGGGCCCATAGGCGCGCCGCCGTAAACGGCCACAACGGTAACGCCCGGCATTTGCTTGGCGTAGGTTTCGAAAGCGGTTGCTACTTGCAGCGCCAACTCACGGGTTGGCGCCAGGATCAGGGCTTGCGGCTCGCGCTTGGCAGGATCGATGCAGTGCAGGATTGGCAGGGCGAACGCGGCGGTTTTACCGGTACCGGTTTGCGCTTGGCCAATCATGTCTTGGCCGGCCATGATGATCGGGATCGATTGCTGCTGAATAGCCGAAGGTTCTTCGTAGCCAGTCGCGATGACGGCAGCAAGAATGTTCGGGTTAAGATTAAAAGCGGCGAAGCCGCCGGTTTCCTGGGTCATGGGTCTGCCTCTAAGTGCATCCGCAAAGACCCATGCTCCAAAGCTGCGCATGCCGTGTTGAGACTCAAGAGTCGCCCTGGCTGCTTTGTCGGCGGGGATTTGCGAAAACGAATGAATGAAAAAGATTCGTCAAGGAAGAGTCCGCTGTGCGGACGTGCAGCCGAAGCTGACTTCGGGGAATTGCGCTACCTAAACGCGGCCCGGTTAAAGGCCGGCGCGCACTATACCGGAAATCGCTGAAAAAGGGAGCTTTTTTTATCGCAAACCGCAGGTAAACGCCTCTGCATCAAAGGCTTTGCGCATCCAGGCAGCAGGGTCTATTTTTCAAAGGCCCGGCCCTGTTGGTCATGACGCTTAAACGGTTCACCCTTAACAGCGGGCCCTTCGGTCCGAAACCTCCCTTTGCGCCCGAGGGCACACCCCATGAACCAAGCCACCAACAGCCGCGTCAGCCGTGAACAGCAGGGTCATATCCTGTTGCTGGGCCTGGATCGCGTGGCCAAGCGCAATGCGTTCGACCTGGAATTGCTCAATGATTTGAGCCTGGCGTATGGCGAATTTGATCGCAATGAGCAAGCGCGGGTGGCCATTGTCTTCGGGCATGGCGATCACTTTACCGCCGGATTGGACCTGGCCAATGTGGGGCCCACGATGGCACAAGGCTGGCAACCGCCGCTGGGGGGTTGTGATCCGTGGGGCGTTTTCGCGGGGCCCCGGGTCAGTAAGCCGGTGATTGTTGCGGCTCAGGGGTACTGCCTGACCATTGGTATCGAGTTGATGTTGGCGGCGGATATCAATCTGTGTGCCAGCAATACCCGGTTTGCGCAGATGGAAGTGCAGCGCGGGATTTTTCCTTTTGGGGGCGCGACGTTGCGCTTTCATCAGATCGCGGGGTGGGGGAATGCCATGCGCTGGTTGCTCACGGGGGATGAGTTTGATGCCCATGAAGCGCTGCGGTTGGGGTTGGTGCAGGAGGTGATGGCCAGCGAGGATTTGTTGCCCCGGGCGGTGGCGCTGGCAAACCGCATTGCCCAGCAGGCGCCGCTGGGGGTGCAGGCCACGCTGATGTCGGCGCGTCAGGCACGGATCGAGGGGGAGACCGCGGCGGCGGCCGGGTTGCCCGTTTTGGTGGAGAAACTGCTGAATAGTGAGGATGCCAAGGAAGGTGTACGGGCGATGATCGAGAAGCGGCCTGGGGTTTTTAAAGGCTGTTGATTGTGGAGGGGGCTTGGGGCGGGGTACATATCCGTTATTTAGGTAACGGCCACTATTGGTTCCGCTCTTACAG
>NZ_JACAPW010000029.1:0-164853 GCF_013385495.1 Pseudomonas sp. F8002
ATAAGAGCTTGCTCCCGCTGGGGTGCGAAGCGCCCCCAAAACCGGTCACCCCATTTTACCTGGCGAAAACGCGGTGCCTGAATTGGGGCTGCTGCGCAGCCCAGCGGGAGCAAGCTCCCTCGCCACGGGTTATTGCCGCACGCCTAATACTTGCTGCAACCGATTTGTCACCGTCTCACTCGCCCCCAACATCGGCGCCCGCAACTCACTGCCGATCAAACCCTCCATCGCCAGCGCGGCCTTCACCGGCGCCGGATTGGGCTCCACGAACAGTGTGTGAATCAACGGCAGCAGCCCGAAAAACGTCTCGCGAGCCGCCAGCAACCGGTTGTCGCGAACCTGTCGATGCAGCGCCACAAAATCTGCGGTACGCACATGCGCCGACGCGGCAATCGCGCCGGTCGCTCCCAGGCACAGCGCGTTGAATATCTGCACATCCTCGCCACACAACACATCCACATTCCCGCTGGCCAGCAGCGCCAGGGTATTGGCCAGGTTTCCGCCACAATCCTTGATCGCGACGATCCGTTCATGGGCGACGATGTTCAGCAACGTCGCCTGTTCGAAGGCGATACCGGTGCGGTAGGGAATGTCATACAGAATGATCGGCACACTGGACGCATCGGCCACGGTGCGGAAGAACGCCTCAAGGCCCGCCTGGGACGGGCGAATGTAGCTCGGCGGCGGTACCAGCAAACCGGCCACCGCGCGTTGCAGGATTTCACTCTGGAACTGCAGCAGCTCAATCTGGTTATACCCCGCCAGGCCCATCACCACCTGCTGCGGCGGTACCAGTTCCAGTACGGCATCCAGCATCGCCAACTGCTCACGGCGGCTCAGTGCTGCGGCTTCGCCGGTGGTGGTACAGACCATGATCCCGGCCACGCCTTGTTCCAGCAGATGGCAGACCAGGCGGCGCAAGCCGATGAAGTCGATGGCGCCGTTATGAAACGGTGTAACGACGGGAACCCAGATACCTTGAAACGATGACATGCGCTTTCTCCTGATGGTTGACCGATTTCGTCACCGTCAGAAGGGCAGAGGGAAGTAAGCAAGAGGAGGGGGCCTTCGCGCTCAATGTCCTGTCAGCTCATCTGACGGGACAGCGCGCCCCGGTCACATGAGCGACTGTTTCTTCGATTTGAGGGCGTGCGCAACGCAACCTTGCGCCTTGGCAATCAAGCCAATGACGGAAAAGTTGAAGGTCGTTGCAGACATTGAGGACACACCCTGAAGAAGGCGCTTATCTTTATGGATTATTACAGGGTGTGTCAACTCACGGCGATCAGTCGCGGTTCAACCAGTGGCGCACGAAACGCACCTGCTCTGCCGACAGTTCTGCGTCTTCCGGCGCGCCCATGAAACCGCCGTGGGGCATTGCTTCAAAGATGTGCAGTTCCACCGGTACCTCGGCTTGACGCAGCGCCCGGTGCAGGCGTACGGCGTTGGACAGGAACAGGTCGCGGGTGCCGCTTTGCACGAACGTCGGCGGGAAGCCTGGTGCGAAATCCCCGAACAGCGGCGACAGGTACGGGTGAGACAAATCCGCGCCGGCGGCGTACAGCAGGTTGGTGCTCATCAGCGGGTTGGGCAACACCACATCGACGGTGCGGTTGACCTGGAAGCTGTCGCCCGATTCGGTCAGGTCCACTTCGGGTGACAGCAATACCAGCGCGGCCGGCAGCGGCAAGCCTTCGTCGCGGGCGCGCAGCACCATGGCAGCGGCGAGGTTGCCTCCGGCCGAGCGTCCGCCGATCACGATCTTGTCCGGGGTGTGGTGCTTCAGCACATGCCGGTAGGTGGCCATACAGTCATCGAGTGCCGCCGGGTACGGATGGTCAGGCGGCATGCGGTAGTCCACGCCGTAGCAGGTCAGGTTGTGCAGGTCGGCGTGCTTGCCGGCGGCGAGGCGGGCGTTTTCGCCGCCGCCGAACACCAGGGCGCCGCCGTGCAGGTCGATATAGGCGAACTCGGCCCCGTATGCCGGCGTCGCCCGGTACACGTTGGCGTCTTCCACGGTGAATGTCTCAACGTGGTCTGCCGTCTGTCCTGCCTGGGACGCCGCGTACTGTTGGGCAACTGCGGCCTGCATGCGGCGCCAGCCAGCGTGGTCATCGGGTGCGGGCAGGGTGTACAGGCTGTTCAGCGGCACGCCATCGGCGTTCACCATGCGTTGCAGCATCGCCTGGGCCTCGGGGCTGATGGACCGCGGAACCTGGATGATTCGCGGGTCGATCCTTACACCATTACTCATTCTCTGCACCGTTTGGGTTCATGTCAGGACGCGAACGCATTCTTGTCGGTAGCGGTACTACACTGCAAGTCCGAACCTCCACGCTGGAGAACACTCATGCTCAGCAAAAACACGGTGTGCCTTTGGTACGACGGCAGTGCACTGGACGCTGCCAACTTCTACGCCAGGACCTTCCCGGACAGCGCAGTGACCGCGGTCCATCACGCCCCCGGGGATTATCCGGCGGGCAAACAGGGCGATGTGTTGACCGTGGAATTCACCGTCATGGGTATTCCTTGCCTGGGGCTGAACGGCGGCTCCGGCGTGCAGCACAACGAGGCGTTTTCGTTCCAGGTGGCCACCGACGACCAGGCGGAAACCGACCGCTTGTGGCACGCGATTGTCAGCCATGGCGGCCAGGAAAACGTCTGCGGCTGGTGCCAGGATAAATGGGGGGTGAGATGGCAGATTACCCCGCGTGTACTGAGCGCGGCGATCACCCATCCCGACCCGGCAGCGGCCAAGCGGGCGTTTGACGCGATGATGGGGATGACCAGGATTGATATAGCGGGGATTGAGGCGGCGCTCAAAGGTTGATGCACCGATTGAGTCAATCGGCGCCCACCGCAGTCCGGTCCACCAGACGAATACGGTTGCGTCCGCCACGCTTGGATTCATACAGCGCCGCGTCGCCTTGCTCGATCAAGGCTGCGAGGCTGGCGGGCGGCGTGTCGAACAGGCTGGCGCCGATGCTCAATGTCACCGCCTCGGGCGTGGCGAACGCCTGCGAGGCAGCCTGATGAAACTGTTCGCGCAGGGCGCTGCCCAGCGCGACAATGCGCGCGTTCGAGGTGTCGTTAAGCAGGATCACGAACTCGTCGCCACCCAACCGCGCCGCCAGCGAATCATCGGGCAACTGCGCGCGAATCATCTCGCTCAGGGCCACCAGCAGCCGGTCGCCCGCGGTATGGCCGTACAGGTCGTTGATCAGCTTGAAATTGTCGATGTCGATCAACAGCAGGGCACCCGGCCGGGCCTGCGAGACCTCGCTCAGCAGGTTCGGCGCGCGCATTTCAAGGGCGCGGCGGTTATACAGCGCGGTCAACGGGTCGCGGGCGGCCAACCGTGCAATCTGTTCCTCACGGCGGTAGCGCTCGGTGCCGGTCATCGACAATGCAATCAGCATGATCGCCATGGCGCCTTCCACCAGCGACACCTGAATGATCTCGCCACGAAACGCCGTCAGGTCGATCAGTGTCCCCGGCACGATCGCCACCAGCGACTTGGCCAGATAGAACAGCCCGTGGGCCAGCAGCACATAGCGCAGTTGCACCGCGCCCACGCTGAGTGATCGGCCATGGGGGCGCAACAGGAAACTGGCCCGCAGGGTCGGCAGGG
Source organism: Pseudomonas sp. F8002 (assembly GCF_013385495.1). NCBI lineage: Bacteria > Pseudomonadati > Pseudomonadota > Gammaproteobacteria > Pseudomonadales > Pseudomonadaceae > Pseudomonas > Pseudomonas sp. F8002. Next base: position 3,632 of record NZ_JACAPW010000029.1, read on the forward strand.
CAACCAGCAGCGAGTTGGCCAGCAGCATGGCCCTGGACCACGACTGTCCTTCCGGCAACAGCAGCATGGCAAACCAGGCCACGAACATCAGGTACCAGGCGCGAGACAGGCGCACCTGGGTGAAACGCGCAACGCCCAGCAGGAACAGCCAGTGGGCGGTGATCAGCAACCCGTTGGCGAACCAGATGCCGATCAACACCAGGCCGCTGGCCCGCAACAGCGCCAGGGTGCTGCCCACGCTGATGATGGCGAAACCGGCAGTCCAGTACAGCAGCGATGGCTCGCGGACATTGCGCCACTCGACGGCCAGGTACAGCGCGGCGGCGCCTGCCAGTGCGATGGTGAGGACCAGTATGGTGATGGGGTCGAGCGCCATGGGCGAACTGGCCTGCCTGAGTTGCGGTGAGACGGCGATTGTAAGCGTTTTCGCCGGTTTTTCGCAGTGCTCAGGCCCTGCGCGCCATCAGCAATACCGTCGCGGCGGCCGACAACAACCCCGCACAGCAGCGGTTGAAAATCCGCTTGCCCCGAGGCTGCGCGAACCAGCGGCGCATATGCAAACCCATATAGGCGTAGGCGCTGATGGCGAACCATTCCAGCGCCAGAAACATCGCTCCCAGCAGGGCGAATTGCGGCGTGATAGGACGTGCCGGGTCGACGAATTGCGGCAGGAAGGCGGTAAAAATCAGGATTGCCTTGGGATTGCCGGCGGCCACCAGGAACTCCTGTCGCGCCAAGGCCCACAAGCCCGCCTTGGGCGCCGTCGACTCAGCCTCCGCGTGCGGATTGGACCGCCACAGTTGATACGCCAGATAGAATAGATACGCCGCCCCTAGGATCTTGATCCCGTAGAACAACAACTCCGAGGTTTGCAGCACCACCGCCAGCCCGGCGGACGCGAGGGCGATCATCCCGGCAAAGGCCAGCAGTCGCCCGACGCCTGCCAGGCACGAAGTGCGGTAGCCGTAGCGGGTGGAGTTGCTCACGGACAGCAGGTTGTTCGGGCCTGGCGCCATGTTCAGGGCGAAGCAGGCCGGGAGGAAGAGGGTGAGGGTGGCGAGGTCCATGGGGGGCTCCGGCGGGCGCTGGCAGGTAAGGCCACGAGGATAAGGGATGTGAGGCGGTTGAACAATTTGCGCTAGTGGGTAGAACCGATGGCGCTCTGGCCATGTCTGTGAATCGCGGGTAAATAGATCGGTCACCATGACGCTCATTCGTTAATATGCCGGCATGCCAATCGGGTAAAGGAAGTTGGCGTGAAGCACGAAGCGCTTTTCCCGGGAATTAAAAATAGAGTAGGCAGGGAATGGAATATCCTTCATTTGAAAACAAATCAAAGATAAGAACCTGGTTGTTGGTGGTGTGTCTGGTATTTGGAGCATGGATTGCTTATACGCTCTGGGCCGGTCGCATTGTAATGCGAACGGTTTTAATGCCATCGATTCCCGAGTGGACGACCTATATAGTCAGTGGTTGTCTGGTTGGACTCTTTTTTGCTGCAAGGGCCACCTACTATCGTCCGGCTGTAAGAAACCCGAACCGTGTTGGAGAATCTTTTTTCGGTGGCTTTTGCCTGGGTCTGATTTTGTCCTTGCACAGTTATGACGTCGTTACGTACCTGTTGCCCGGCGACATTGTTCAGTATGCGTCACCTTACGAGCTGGTGACTCCGGGGCCCTACGTTGGAAAGTTCAGTCGTTGTGAGGCGGGTCTGCGGATTAAGGATTTAAAGACTGAGCGCTGGGTTACGCTTTGTACCACTCAGTCGGAATTCAACGATCAAAGAAAGACAGGCATGAATGCAGTGTGGGTGACTGCTCATTCAAACAAGATAGGTTCTTATATCGAGGCGTATGAATTTATTTATAAATAAATCATGTCGTCGTTGTACCAGCCTTCGTTCATAAGCCAATGACTCATTGTTGGCCGGAGGGGAAGGTTTCGGTTTGCCATCAGCCACTTGTGTCTTGCCACAAACTTGCTGCGTTGCATTCGGCAGTAGTGCGTCCCCTTGAAAGCGTCAGATGAACAGATCCGCCCCCTTGCCTTCAAAGCGCCGCATAGACAAGGGATGAAAGTCGGCGGGGGCGTGGATCAATCATCGAATGGCTGCCCGAAGTCGTGGTGACAAAACCGAAGCTCACTTGTTTTTCGGGATCAGCGAAACTGATCGGGCCACCAAGCCCGATATGGCCAAAGGTATTCGGGCCCATTGCATGGGAAGCCGTCGGGTCGCGTTGCTGCTCCAGCATGCAACCCAATCCATAACGCATGGGGCGCATCCATACTCGATCCATGCCATGACTGTGCTCACGGCGGAATTCAGTAAGCAGCTCGGGACCGATAAAGTTTCCTGCCATCAATGCACTGTAGAAACCGGCCAGGCCATGAGCCGAACCGTGTCCACACACGGCGGGTTGCCGGTAGGCCCACCAGCGAGGGTCACTGGTTCGTCTGGGCACCATTCCGGGGTTGGTGAAGGCGAGCGTCGCGATATGCGACGGCTCGTTTTTCACCACGGTTCGCAACGCCTGCGAGTAAGGGTCACCGACTCGTCCCGTGGCACTGTCGAAACGCGCGATACGGTGAAAGTGTTCTTCGTTCACGCCAAGGTGCACGTCCAACTCATGGGGATCGAGAATCTCTTCGTGGATAAACACACAGGGATCTCGTCCGTCCACCCGGCGAATCAACTCGCCGAGGATCCAGCCAAACGTGGTGGTGCCGTAGCCCAGGTCTGTTCCCGGTTCCCACCACAGCGGCTCGGCCTCCAGCAGTCGCAGCATATGCTCCCAGTCATACATCATGGGGTTATGGTCGGGCCCCCGCAGCGCCGGCAGGCCTGCGGTATGGTTCATCACCTGGCGCAGGGTGACCTTTGCTTTCCCGCTCCGGGCGAACTCGGGCCAGTAACGGGCCACGGGTGCATCCAGCTCCAGCTTGCCCGCCTCAACCAACATCAGGACGGCCACCGCGACATAGGGTTTTATTACGCAGAAGGTATTGGCCAGCGTATCGCGGGTCCAGGGTTTCGTCCCCGCCTGGTCTGCCATGCCGGCCCACAGGTCGACAACGATCTCTGCGCCTACCTGCACGCACAGGCCGGCCCCACGTTCCTGCGGATCATCGAACATGTCCTCGAAGGCCTGCTTGACCGCTTCAAACTGCTTCGCACATATCCCTTGCGCTTTCATACCTCAACGTCCTCGTATTTGAAGTGCGGCCCTTGATACTGGCCGAACACGGATAATGGTTGTGGAGGAATTCACCCACGAGACCGAGTTTGGGAGTGCTCCATGGAAAAGCGATTGGCTCGTTTGTAGGTGCCGAAGTCATTGAACCTGACACCGGCCTGGGCCATGACTCTATGAGCATAAGGTGCCGTCATCTGACGGAGATAAAACGGGTCTCTCACCACGAAGTGATGGATGCTGTGAGTGCTGCCAAAGTTAAAACAGAACAACTGGAACGGCCACAGCCACCAAGGGTTCATCACCTGGGTTTGTTGTAATGCGTTACGCGGGGCAATATCTCCGTAATAGTGCATATTTGAACTTATAAAGAACAGGCAGAACTGCCGTATCATATTGGGCGCTATAAGAATAACCACTGCGCTATTGACGATATCCATTAATTCCAGCGTCGTAGCTGAACTGTGAACCTCCATCCCGGTAATTGACCCAAGCCAGACATACAAGTGGTAGCCGAGGAACACATACCAGCACCCCCAATACAGAAGCCCGAATGGTGTATTGAGCCGAATGATCTTGCCTAACAATTTTACCTTTTGCCGCCATCCCGGGGCAAACACCGCATTTAGAAAACCAAATACAAAGCCGTCCACCAGTTTCAGTAATCGCAGTATTCCCCAAGGACTGCCGCTGGTGGTGATCCAGGCTTCAACATCAGAATCAGTTCCGGACTCCTTATGGTGATGAAAGTGCAGACTGCGTCTTAGCCACGGGCTGGGCATACCCGGGCGTGCCAGCCAGCAGAAGAGCATCATGGCATTATGGGCCAGCGGCTGTTTTCTAAAATAAAGGCGATGAATCAGGTCGTGTTCGATTTCATGAATGAACGAAGTCAGCAGCGCATTGACCAGAATACACATCCATGCGGGGATAAAACCCTTTAGATAGAGCCCTCCCGTAATGAGCATCCCTATCAGGGAAAACGCCATGACACTCGCGCCCAGAGCATCCTGGTGCTGCAGGATCGGATAACGCTTTCGCAGGTAGTTCCCATGATCGGTAATACTGCGGGTTACCTTATCAATCTTTTCCTGATCGGTAGTTGGGCGATCAATTTCGATGGCGCCTTCCAAGACATTCATCCATTCATCCTCTGATTGCATCGAGAAATTACCAGCCGCGTCAAGCCGGTCATGTCAATTATTGGAGCTGTAAAACAGTAGATACTCATATGGGTTGCTTGAATTGCACGGGGCATTCAAGGAATACGAAATCGACTTTTTTGCGAAAAGCTTGTTAAAATTCCATGCTTCAAAATGATAAGGGAAGTTCAACTCTTTGCAACTGTGTATTTTGGGTGGGTTCAGTGTTACAAGTGCGGTGTAAGGAATTGATGATTTAGTTACAGTTTGTACAAGTATAAAATGACGCTGTACAAGTATTGCCAAGGAGGCACCATGAGATTGCATCGCATCAAATATGTCCGGCGCGCTCTAAAAGAGCCCGAGGGTGGCGTAGAGAAAATAACAAGCGACGATGTATTTGATGCCGTGTTTTGCGATGAGCCGGCAGACAATGCCGCGAATCCTGCAGGCCTGGAAAGGCTACTCCGCTACCTGCAGTGCGGGGATACTGTGGTGGTGGACAGCATGGCAGCGCTGACTTCAAGCACGGAGCAGCTGTGCGCCATCATTCGCCGGTTGATTGAAAAGCAGGTCACGTTGGAGTGTTTGAACGAAAACCTGGTTTTCCGGCATGACTGTCTTGAAGTCGTGGAGTCGATCATTGCGGTAATGGAGCTGATTGCAGAGTTCGAGCGCGCTGCGATGAGGGAAAGACAGGCGGCGGGAATTGCCAGTGCAAAGAATCGTGGGACTTATAGAGGTCGCAAGAAAAAGCTGTCTGACAATCAGGTTGTAAACTTGATTGACCGGGCCACTGCAGGAGAAAGTAGATCCAAATTGGCGCGTGATTTTGAAATCAGTCGGCAGACGCTCTATCGGTACTTGAGATCCAGATAGGGGCTTCTTCAGGTCGCACGAGGGAGCGGCTGCCAACAAGATCCTACAGTTGAAAAAACCTGTCAGGACGGCATGGCCCGAAAGCGGTGGAAGTCTTGCCATCAATGATTTCTTCGCTGGCAAGACGACCTACTATCGCGGCCAACGCTCCTGCTCCATTTATTCAAGGCAGCCTTCAGATGCTGCGGGCAAGCGCTCGAGAAACTCGGCGATCTGCCGGCCACCGCGCAAGTGCACCACGGGCACCGACGGGCCTGCCGCCAACCGCACCGCCTCGATACCTGGCCGGTGGCCGCGATCAAACGTCCACACGTACTTCAGGAATGTCAGGAACTCCCGGTCGAGTGTCTCGGTACAGCCGGCGGGAATATCCGGGCGCGGGCGGTTCAGCGCACTGCGCAGGATCACCCGGGTAAAGCAGGTGAGCCGTGGCGTGTCGAGCCAGATGATCAAATCGGCACGGGGCAGGCGCAGGTCGAACGTGCGCCGCGCATAGTTACCTTCACACACCCAGCCATCGGCGGCAACGGCGTCGCGCACGCGGGTACGGAACTGCTCGGCGTCGGGTTCGACCCAGCCGGGTGACCAGAACAGGGTGTCCAGGTGCACCACGGGCAGGCCCAGGCGTTGGCCGAGGGCGCGGGAGAGGGTGGATTTTCCGCTGCCGGCATTACCGAGTATCACGATGCGTTGCATGAAGGGGCGTCCTTTCGCGGAAAAGCCCACAATTGTGCAGGTTTTACATGACCGACAAAAGCCATATGAGGTAGGTTGGGCGCCCCGGAATGGACCCTCTCGACCAAGGAAGCGCCTGTCAATGCTAAACGCCTTTTGCCAAATCAGCGAACGCCTGGACAACCGCCGGTTTATCGTCGCGGGCAACACCCATGGTGTGTCCGGTACAGGCACCGTGTTTCATTACCACGTCGATGAAAACGCCATCTGGGGCACCTACCAGGGCGGCCGGATTCGCATGGGCAATCAAGTCGGGCGCGCCACAGGCCCCGATACCATCGAGTTGCTGTATCAATGCCTGACCACCGAGGGCGAGATTCTTGCCGGCTGGTCCCGGGGCACGGTAGGCGTGGATGACGCCGGGCGTACCACCCTGGCCTTCGTCTGGGGTTGGCTGTCGGGCGCAGAGGGCGGTGGGGAGTCGAGCTACGTCGAACTCGTTGCCGAGTAGTCATGGGGTTTCGCGCCTACTGGAACCGCTCAACCAGGTAGTCGACAAAGCACCGGACCCGCGCCGGCGTGTGGGTACCGCCGAGGAACACGGCATGGATCTCTTCGCCATCGCCGGGATTGAATGCCTCCAGCAGCGGCACCAGCCGACCCGCCTGAATGGCGTCCGCCACGGTCTCGGCGCAGACCCGCGCGATGCCGATGCCCTCGGCCGCCAATTGGCCCTGGGTGTCACCGTTATTGGTTTCGACATGGCCCTTGATCGTCAGTGAATAGTCGTGGCCATCCTTGCGAAACGGCCAGGTGGGCGCCGCACGCTTGAAGTTGAAACCGATGCAGTCGTGATCCAGCAGGTCTTCCGGCACCAGCGGCGTGCCGCTTCGTGCCAGATAGCTCGGCGCAGCAATGATGACCTTGTGGGTGGCGCCCAGCCGGCGGGACGTCAGGCTGCTGTCGGGCAGCGGGCCCAATCGCACTGCGACGTCGGCTTGCCCGGCGGCGATGTCGACCACGGTGTCGGTCAGGTTGATGTCCACCAGGATGTCCGGGTAGCGCTGAATGAACTCGCCCAACAGCGGGATCACGAAGGTCCTGCCATACAGCAGCGAACTGCTGACCCGCAGGCGCCCGCGGGGTGAACTCTGGTCGGTAATCTGCTGTTCGGTTTCCCGCAGGTCCGTGAGGATCCGCCGGGCGCACGACAGATAGGCGGCGCCCTCCGGGGTCACGGTCAGTGAGCGCGTGGTTCGCAGCAACAGGCGTACGCCCAGCCGGGCCTCCATGCGGTCCAGCACCCGCGCGATGGAGGAGGGCGCAAGGTTCAAGCGACGCGCGGCCGCCGAGAAACTCGCGGTCTCGGCCACGAGGGTAAAGATTTCCAGTTCGTCCGTTATGTCCACGGGAAACTCACTTGTGCGTTTTTCGCAAAGGCCTTGAGCGGCGTAATGGGGTTCAAATCGGTTTTTGTCGGGTTCAGTATTGCGTAAAGCAATGTAATACGGAAACTCACCGGGAGAATCCCATGATCTTGCCCTACACCATCAATATCCCCGACGAACATCTTGTGGCCATCCGCGACAAAGTCGCCGCCTACGATTGGACCCAGCTTCCCGATTTGGGAGGGTGGAAGTCGGGCGTTGGCGTGCGCGACCTTCAGCGCCTGGTCTCTTACTGGCTGGAATCCTATGATTGGCGCCGGGTCGAAAAACACCTCAACCAACTGCCCAACTTCATCACCGAGATTGAGGGCGAGCACCTGCACTTCGTCCATGTGCGGGGCGACGGTTCCAGGCCGCCGATCCTGCTGCTCCATGGCTGGCCAGGTTCGTACCTGGAGTTCGAGGCGCTGCTGGAACCGTTGGCGGCTGACGGACACGATGTGATCGTGCCGTCGCTTCCGGGGTTTGCATTCTCCAGGCCGATCACCGGAGTGATTGGTCCACGTCGGGCGGCCGAACTCATGCATGGGCTGATGGCCCGGCTGTTCGGGCCAACCCGCTTCATCGTTCAGGGCGGTGACTGGGGTTCGGGCATCGCCGGGTGGATGGCCCATGATCGGCCCGAAGCGTTACTGGGGATTCACCTGAACATGGCCGACCTGCTGGCCCAGGGCACCGTTGCGGCCACGCCGGAGGAGGAGGCTTTCGTCGCCCGGCGTGACGTGCTGATCGACTGGGAAACCGGCTATAACCACCAGCAGGAAACCCGCCCGCAGACCCTGGGTGTCGCGCTGGCCGACAGCCCGGTGGGGGCCGCGGGATGGATCCTCGAAAAAATCGGCACATGGGCCGATCTGCCCACTACCGCCGATGGCAGTCCGGATCTCTGGGGCACCTTTACCGAGGAGCAACTGCTGACCAACATCATGTTGTATCTCGCGCCATCTTCCATGGTCACCGCGACGTGGATGTATCACGGCAAGCGCCTTGAGGGATCGTCAAAATTCCCGGCCGGCACCCGCATCCAGGTGCCGACCGGATTTGCCGCCTTTCGTGACCCGGTGTTCGTGCCGCCGCCGCGCTCATTTGCCGAAAAGACCTTCAACATCGTGCACTGGAGCGAGATGCCCGCCGGCGGTCACTTCGCGGCCTGGGAGCAGCCGGCGTTGATGCTGGCGGACCTGCGCGCCTTTATCGCTACGGTCTCGGCTTGATCATCAAATCCAGGTTTTGCACGGCGGCACCTGCGGCGCCCTTGCCGAGGTTGTCGAACACCGCCGCCAGCAGGACCTGGCCCGTCTCGTGGTTTTCACGCACGATCAAACGCACATCGTCCGTGCCGTTCAGCGCTTGAGGGTCGAGGTAGGTCAACCCCCTCGCAGCCTGCATCGACAGCACCTGTACGTGACGGGTATCGCGGTAGTGCTGCGACAGGCAGGCATGCAACCGCGCGGCGTCCACGCCCGGGGCCAACAGCCGCAGTTGCAGCGGGATGGTCAGCACGATGCCCTGGCGGAACGCCCCGTAGGCCGGCACAAACAGCGGCGGCTGCGTCAGCCCGCTTTGCTGCTGAATCTCCGGCACATGCTTGTGTGCCAGCCTCAGCCCATACACCAGGAACGCGGGCGCCTGCGAGCCGTCGGTGCCCTCATGTTCCTGCACCCCGGCGCGGCCCTTGCCGGAATAGCCCGAGACCGCATGAATGGTCGTCGGGTAGTCCCCGGGCAGCAGCCCGGCCTCAAGCAACGGGCGCAGCAACCCAATCGCACCGGTGGGATAGCAACCGGGATTGCTCACCCGCTGCGCCGTGGCAATGCGTTGCGCCTGTTGTGGATTCATCTCGGCGAAACCGTAGGTCCAGTCGGGATGAGTGCGGTGTGCCGAACTCGCGTCGATCACCCGCACGGCCGGATTGTGGATGCTGGCGACGGCGTCCCGTGCGGCGTCGTCGGGCAGGCAGAGAATCGCGATGTCGCAGGCGTTGATCATCTCGGCGCGCTGTTGCGGGTCCTTGCGGTGTTCGGGGCTGAGGGTGATCAGTTGCAGGTCGGTGCGGTCGCGCAGGCGTTGATGGATCTGCAGCCCGGTGGTGCCTTGGTCGCCATCGATGAATACAAGAGGATTTGCCATGGGATGCACTCGGATAGGAAATCAGGTGTTCCAATCTTCGGCGAGCCGCTAGGATAGGAAAAGTTGAATTTCCAAACGATGAAGTTCAGATTTTATGAACGAGGATTGACCCATGCGCGAAATCAGCCTGGACCGCCTGCGTACGTTGGTGGCGATTGCCGACCTCGGTTCCTTCGCCGAGGCAGCCCGCATGCTCAACCTGGCGCCACCTACCGTCAGCCTGCATATCGCCGACCTGGAGGCGCGAGTGGGCGGCAAGCTGCTATCGCGTACCCGTGGGCGGGTGCAGCCTTCAGCGATTGGCGAAACCCTGGTGGAGCGCGCGCGCCGCTTGTTGGCGGATGCCGAGCAGGCGCTTGAAGACGTGGAGCGACAGGTGCAGGGGCTGGCGGGGCGGGTGCGCCTGGGAGCCTCAACCGGAGCCATCGCACAGTTGCTGCCGCAAGCCCTGGAAACCTTGAGCCAACATCATCCCGCCATTGATGTGCAGGTGGCGGTGCTCACGTCGCAGGACACATTGAAGAAGCTGGCCGAGGGCGCCCTGGAGATCGGCCTGGTGGCGCTGCCCCAGGCACCGGTGAAGGGCTTGCGGATCGAGCCCTGGCGGCGCGACCCGGTCATGGCGTTTTTGCCGGCGCGCCGGGAATGCCCGGAAGTGGTGACCCCCGCCTGGCTGGCCGCACAACCATTGATACTGAATGACGGCACCACCCGGCTTTCGCGCCTGACCTCGGAGTGGTTTGCCAATGACGGCTACCAGCCGACGGCGCGTATTCAGCTGAATTACAACGACGCAATCAAAAGCCTGGTGGCCGCCGGTTACGGGGCCACGTTGTTGCCCCATGAAGCGTCCACGCCCTTGCACGACACCCGGATTGCGATGCGGCCGTTGCAACCGTTGCTGTGGCGGCAACTGGGGATCGCCCATCGCGCCGGGGAGGTTGAGCGGCCTACGCAACATGTGTTGGACGTGTTGTGGGGATTGAGTGCGGGGTAGGGCGTTATGGAACGACTCATACGATCAGCCTATGAATACCTTCCCGAATCAGGAATTTACAGAAACCTGAATACCGTTGAAATTAACGGCTTTTGAGCCGCCAATCGGTTTTTCAGGGAGTCTTCACCATGCCATTCACCCACACACAACTCCCTATCGTCGTCGACGATGTGCCGTTGAACATCGCCGCGATCCACCGCGCGGGTACCCTGGCGCCAATCGTGTTCCTGCATGGCTTTGGCTCGACCAAGGAAGACTACGCCGACATCGTCCAGCAACCTGCCTTCGACGGTCATCCATTTGTGGCCTATGACGCCCCCGGTTGCGGTGAGAGCCTTTGCGATGACCTGTCGAAGATCGCCATCCCGTTCCTGCTGCAGACCGCCTTGCAGGTGCTCGAGCATTTCAACATCGAGCGCTTTCATCTGGTCGGCCATTCCATGGGCGGCCTCACCGCGCTGATGCTGGCGCACCGGTTGCCGGGCCGGGTGCTGAGCTTTGTCGATATCGAAGGCAATATCGCCCCGGAAGACTGCTTTCTCAGCCGGCAGATCGTCGACTACCCGGCGGACGATCCCGAGGCGTTTTTCAGCGCCTTTATCGAACGCACCCGGCAGGCACCGGCCTACGCCAGCGCGCTGTATTCGGCGAGCCTGCGGCACAAGGTGCGTGCCGGGGCGGTGCGGGGGATCTTCCAGTCGATGGTCGAGCTGTCGGATAACGCCGACTTGATGGGCAAGTTCCTCGGCCTGGAATGCCCGCGCATGTTCATGTACGGCGAGCAGAATGCCCATTTGTCGTACCTGGCGCATATCCAGGCGCAAGGCGTGCGGTTGGCGCCGATTGCCCGGTGCGGGCACTTCCCGATGTACTCCAACCCGATCGCGATGTGGCAGCAGATTGCGGACTTTCAACACGGCTGATACCCATCGCCAACGATCGGCCAGGCCCGAAAGCACAAGACTTACGCCTCGAAACCCGGATAATGGCGGCCATATTTTGCTCGCTATTCTGGTAATCCCGCATGGAAATCAAGGTCAATTTTCTCGACAACCTTCGACTTGAAGCCAAGTTCGACGACTTCACCGTGGTGGCCGACCAGCCTATTCGCTACAAGGGCGATGGCTCGGCCCCCGGTCCGTTCGATTACTTCCTGGCGTCGTCGGCGTTGTGTGCGGCTTACTTTGTGAAGTTGTACTGCGAAACCCGCAACATCCCTACCGACAATATTCGCCTGTCCCAGAACAACATTGTCGACCCGGAAAATCGCTACAACCAGATCTTCAAGATCCAGGTCGAGTTGCCGGCGGACATCTCCGATAAAGACCGCCAGGGCATCCTGCGTTCCATCGACCGCTGCACCGTGAAAAAAGTCGTGCAGGCCGGGCCGGAGTTTGTGATCGAGGAAGTGGAAAACCTGGATGCCGATGCCCAGGCATTGCTGATGCCGAGCGCGGCGTCCGACGCGGGCACCTACATCGCGGGCAAGGACCTGCCGCTGGAAACAACCATCGCCAACATGTCGGCTATTCTGGCGGGCCTGGGCATGAAGATCGAGATCGCTTCGTGGCGCAATATCGTGCCCAACGTGTGGTCGCTGCATATCCGCGATGCGCACTCGCCGATGTGCTTTACCAACGGCAAGGGCGCGACCAAGGAAGGCGCATTGGCGTCGGCATTGGGCGAGTTTATCGAGCGGCTGAACTGCAACTTCTTCTACAACGACCAGTTCTGGGGTGAAGACATCGCCAACGCGGCGTTTGTGCATTACCCGGACGAGCGCTGGTTCAAGCCGGGCCGCAAGGACGAACTGCCGCCGCAGATTCTCGACGCGCATTGCCTGCACATCTACAACCGTGACGGCGAGCTGCGCGGCTCACACCTCTACGACACCAACTCCGGCAACGAAGAGCGCGGCATTGTTTCGCTGCCGTTCGTGCGCCAGTCCGATGGCGAGGTGGTGTATTTCCCGTCCAACCTGATCGAGAACCTGTACCTCAGCAACGGCATGAGTGCCGGTAACACCCTGGCTGAAGCGCAAGTGCAGTGCCTGTCGGAAATCTTCGAACGCGCGGTAAAACGCGAAATCATCGAAGGTGAATTCGCGCTGCCGGATGTACCGCAGGAAGTGCTGGCGAAATTCCCCGGCATCCTGGCCGGTATCCAGGGCCTGGAAGCCCAGGGTTTTCCGGTACTGGTGAAGGATGCGTCCCTGGGCGGTGAATTCCCGGTGATGTGCGTGACGTTGATGAACCCGCGCACCGGCGGCGTATTCGCCTCGTTCGGCGCGCACCCAAGCCTGGAAGTGGCGTTGGAACGCAGCCTCACCGAACTGCTGCAAGGCCGCAGCTTCGAAGGCCTGAATGACTTGCCGCAGCCGACGTTTGAAGGCCATGCGGTGACCGAACCGAACAACTTTGTCGAGCACTTCATCGACTCCAGCGGCGTGGTGTCGTGGCGCTTCTTCAGCTCGAAGTCGGATTACGAGTTCGTCGAATGGGACTTCTCCGGCCAGGGTGAAAACTCCAACGCCGAAGAGGCTGCAACCTTGTTCGGCATCCTCGAAGGCATGGGCAAGGAAGTCTACATGGCGGTGTACGAGCACATCGGCGCGACCGCCTGCCGCATCCTGGTGCCCGACTATTCGGAGATCTACCCGATCGACGACCTGATCTGGGACAACACCAACAAGGCGCTGTTTTTCCGCGAGGACATCCTGAACCTGCATCGCCTCGACGAAGCGGAATTGAAGGGGTTGGTTGAGCGTCTGGTGGAAAGCGAGCTGGACGACTACACCGACATCACCACCTTGATCGGCATCGAGTTCGATGACAATACGGCGTGGGGTCAACTGACCATCCTGGAATTGAAGCTGCTGATTTATCTGGCCCTGCAGCAGTTCGAAGAAGCCAAGGAACTGGTGGAGATGTTCCAGCAGTACAACGACAACACCGTCGAGCGCGGCTTGTTCTATCAGGCCGTGAATGCGGTGCTGGAGATGGAGCTGGACGAAGACCTGGAACTGGCGGACTACGAAGTGAATTTCCGCCGGATGTTTGGCAACGAGCGGATGGACGCGGCGATTGGGTCGGTGAATGGCAGTGTGCGGTTCTATGGTTTGACGCCGACGAGCATGAAGCTGGAAGGGCTGGACCGGCACCTGCGGTTGATCGACAGCTACAAGAAGCTGCACGCGGCGCGGGCCAATACCGCGCGCTGATCCATACCTGTCAGGGAAGATATTGACCTGTGGCGAGGGAGCTTGCTCCCGCTGGGTCGCGAAGCGGCCCCAAAAAAATGGGACTGCTACGCAGTCCAACGGGAGCAAGCTCCCTCGCCACAGGTTATTGGTTGCTTGCTCTGGCTCTTACAACGTCCATCCCAACCCCAGCGCCTTGTGCAATGACGCAAAGTCCTTGAGCAGCAGCGCATCCCCGGAAATCCGGCTTTCCTGCGCCTGGTACCGCGTACGTTCCGCGTCCAGCCAATCCAGCGTGCTCGCCGTACCTGCCTTATAACGCTGGCGCGTCAGGTCCGCAGCCCGCACCGCCGAAGATTCCACGTTACGCAGCAGCACCACGTTCTGCCGCTGGTTGCCATACCGCGCCAGGGCCACATCCGCATCACGCAACGCACTCAACACCACGCTTTTGTAATGGGCCAGGGCCTCGTCGCGCCCGGCTTGCGCACCTTTGACACTGGCCGCCACCCGGCCGAAGTCCAATGCGTTCCAGGTCAGCCGCGGCAACAGCAGCCAGGTGCCGCTGTCCTTGCGCGCCAGGTGCCCGGGATCGGCCGCCGAGAACGACAAGTCGCCCATCAGGCTGAGCTTGGGAAACCAGTCGGCGGTTTTCTCGCCGATCTGCGCGTTGCTGGAAGCCAGTTGGCGCTCGGCCACCCGGATATCCGGGCGTGCTTTCAGGATCGCCGCCGGGTCGGCAAATGGCACCTGGCTAGGGATAGCGGGCAGGGCGCGGGGAGTGTTGAGGCTCGCGTCCAACTCGCCCGGTTCCAGGCCGCAGAGCAGGTTCAACTGGTCAATCGCCTCGACGATTGACGCTTGCAGCGGCAGGCGTTGGGCCCGGGTGTTTTCGGCCTGTGTCAGGACCTGCTCCAGCTGTAACTGCGAGGCCACGCCACGGCTGCGTCGCTGCTGGGTCAGGTCCAGCGCCTGTTCCTCAATCTCGACACTGGCGTCCACCAGTGCCAGTCGCGCCTGCTGGTCACGTACGTCGGCATAGGTCTGCACCACCTCGGCTGCCAGTTGCACCTGGGCATCGGCCAGTTGCGCCTGCGAGGCGTCGTTTTCCGCCTGGGCCGCCTCGATTGCACGCCGGGTGCCGCCGAACAGGTCGGCTTCCCAGCTGGCATCAAAGCCGGCGAGGTAAAGGCTCAATGGCCCGCGACCACCGCCACTGCTGCCACCCAGCGCCGAGGTGTCGGGGGAACGCAGCTTCAGCATCGCTGCATCGCCGGTGATCTTGGGCAGGGCGTTGGCGTTGGCGCCACTCAAGCTGGCTCGCGACTGCTTGAGACGCGCCTGGGCGGTCGCCATGTCCGGGCTGTTTTGCAGGGCCTGGGCCACCAATTGGTTGAGCTGCGGATCGCCCAGGGCTTGCCACCACTGGGCGACCGCCGGTGTGCGCGGCAGGCCTATGTCGGCGTGGGGCAAGCGCCCGGCCTCGAGGGTCTTTGGCGCGGCATCCGGCGCGCCCTGGTAGTCCGGCCCCACGGTACACGCCGTCAGCAGGCCGACGGTGAAGAGCAAGGGAAGTGAGCGATAAATCATGTTCGTTGGCCTGCCTGCGCCGCGCGCTTTTTCAGGATGAAGATCAGGGGAAGGCACGCCAGCATGGCGAGTCCCAGCACGTAGAACGCGTCGTTGTAGGCCATCACCGCCGCTTGTTGGGCGATGTCGTTGGCCAGATGACTGAGGGCCTGCAGCGAGGCGGTGGACGGGTCGCCGGTTTGCGCCAGGTAGCTGGCGGTATCGCTCGCCATTTGATCCTGGGTCAACTGGGTGTTGGCCTGGATGCCTTCGCGCAACATGTCGTCGTGGAAGTGGCTGCGCCGGTCCATCAGTACGCCGAGCAGCGCCAGCCCCAAGGTACCGCCGAGGTTGCGTGACATGTTGTAGAGCCCGGCCGCGTCACCCGCATCGCGGGTTTCCACCGAGCGCATCGACAGTTGGCTGAGGGGCATCATCACCAGGATCTGCCCAAAGCCCCGCAGGATCTGCGACCAGTAGAAATCATGGCCGACACTCTGGGCGGTGAGCTGGGTGTCGAGAAAACAGCTGGCCCAGTACATCAACAAACCCACGCCGACCATCATCCGCAGGTCCAGGCGGCCAAGCATTCGCGGCAGTATCGGCATCAGCAGGAACGCCGGAATCCCCGACAGCAACATGATCGAACCCGACTGTTGCGCGTTATAGCCCGACAGGATGCCGAGGAACTGCGGCACCAGGTACGCCGTGCCATACAGCCCGGCGCCGACCGCCGTGGCGATCAGCAGCACGCTGCCAAAGCTGCGGTTGAGCACCAGTTGCAGGCGCAGGATCGGCGTACTCGAGCGGACTTGCCCGACGGCAATCAGGAAAAAGCCGATGACCATCGTGATGCTCAACCAGATGATCAACTGCGAGTCGAACCAGTGTTCGCGCTGGCCTTCTTCCAGCACCACGGTGAGTGAACTCAGGCCCATGGCCAGGCCAATGATGCCCAGCCAGTCGGCCTTGATGAATTGCTGGAGGTTCATGCGGTCGCTGGGCAGGCCGGTGATCAGCAAGGTGATCAAGGTGATGCTGACGGGCAGGTTGATGAAGAAGCACCAGCGCCAGTTGATGTTTTCCGTGAGCCATCCGCCGATCACCGGGCCCAACAGCGGACCGAGGATCACCGTCATGCCGAACATCGTGGTGCCGATTGCCAACTGATGGGCAGGCAGGCGGGTGCGCACGATGGTCTGCGCGGTCGGGATCATCGCACCGCCGGCAAAACCCTGGCCGATACGCCCGGCGATCATCGCGCCGAGGCTTGAAGACAACCCGCAGAACATCGAGAAAAACGTGAACATCAACGCGGTGCCGATCAGGAACCGGCGCAGGCCGAATACCCGGGTCAGCCAGGCGGCGAGGGGAATCATGACGATTTCCGACATCAGGTAACCGGTGGCGATCCACGTGCCCTCGGTACCGGTCGCGCCGATCTGGCCCTGGATCTGCGGCAGCGCCGAGTTGGTGATCGAGATGTCCAGGGTCGCCAGCAAGGCGCCCAGCGAGCCGGCGGCGACTGCGATCCAGTCGGTCAGCGAAGCGTTGCGCGGTTTGTCCGCGGGCACTTCGGTCAAGATGGCTTCAGCCATGGTTGGCGTCTGCCTTGTGGGTGCGGGTGTCGACTTCCACGGTGGCGGACAAGCCGGGCACCAGTGCCTGGCGCACGTCGTCATCCGGTACATCCAGGGAAATCCGCACCGGCACCCGCTGCACGATCTTGGTGAAGTTGCCGGTGGCGTTGGACGGCGGCAGCAACGCGAACTGTGCGCCGGTGCCGGGGGACAGGCTGTCGATATGGCCCTGAATATCATGGCCTGGCAGTGCGTCCACATGCACGGTGACGGTCTGCCCGGCGCGCATCTCGCCGATCTGGGTTTCCTTGTAGTTGGCGGTCAGGTAGATCGCGCTCACCGGCACCACGGTCAACAAGCGTGTGCCTGGCTGCACGTATTGGCCGACGCGTACACCGCGATCAGCGACGCGGCCATCGAGCGGGCTGCGGATCACCGCGTCGTCCACGTCCAGCTGGCTCTGGGCTTCGCTGGCCTTGGCCACGCCGAGTTGCGCCTGGGCTTGCTTGAGCTGGGCTTCGAGGGTGCCGTAGCGGGTCTGGCTGGAGCGCAACGCGGCCTGCTTGGCGGCCACGGTGCTGCGGGCCTGGGCGAGTTGGTTGTTGAGCTGCGCCAGGCGTTCTTCCGGCTCGGCCCCGGAACGCGCCAGCGGCGCATAACGTGCGACTTCGGTTTGCGCGTGCTGGGCGTCGGCCTGGGCGCCTTCCAGTTGGGCCCGTGCTTCGGCGATGGTCGAGTCCTGTTGCACCAGGTCGGCCTGGGCCTTGGCAAAGTCGGCCTCGCGGGCCGCAATCGTCGCCGAGGCTTCGTCACTCACTGCCTGGTATTTGCGCGCATCCAGGCGCACCAGCACGTCGCCACGCTTCACGTTCTGGTTGTCGGCCACCAGCACCTCGGCGACGTAGCCGTTGATTTTCGGCGCCACGCTGATGCTGTCGGCTTGCAGATAGGCGTCATCGGTGGTCTCGATAAAGCGCCCGGTGAGCCACCACCAGGCGCCCCACGCCAGCCCGGCCAACAGCGCCACGCCGGCGAGTGACAGTAGAATCCGTCGGGCTTTGCCACGTTGGCCGTTGACGGTGGTTTCAGGAATGACCTGAGGAGAGGGAGGTGCAGCGGACATCAAGTCACTCCAGTTTTATATCAGTTGGAATAAATTCGTTTTTTCGCGAATTTTTGTCAACTGGTATATTTTGGTTACGTTAAAAAAATGGAGTGGCACATGGCACGACACAAACCGGCCGCCGAAGGGGGTTATCAGCGGGGTGAAGAAACCCGCGCACGCATTATCGAGGCGGCTGTCGAGGTATTTGGCGAGCGTGGCTACGACGGCGCGTCCACGCGAGACATCGCGAATGCTGCCGGCGTCAATGCGCCCGCGATCCAGTACTACTTCGATGGCAAGGAAGGCGTGTACCTGGAATGCGTCGAGCACTTGATCGCGCTGTTGTGGCAGAAGATGGCGCCTACCGTTGAAGCCGCAGAAGGTGCGCTGGCCGATCCCGGAGTCGACGATCAGAGGTTGATCGACGCCTCACTGGGCATTCTCGGCGCGGTGGTTTCAACGATCCAGGACAGTCCCCAGACCACCGCGTGGCGGGCGTTTCTTGATCGCCATCAAGCCGGGCTCTGCCCTGAAAGCGCGACCATGGCGTTCGAGGAACGCTTCAAGGCGCGCATCGCCAACGTGATCCGCCTGCTGATCGCGCGCGTTGCCGGCCTTGCCGTTGACGACGAACGCACGGTGATCCACTCGATGGCGCTGTTCACCCAGGGCCTGGCGTTTCGGGTGCAGAAACCCAAGCTGCTCTCCGCCTTGAACTGGACCGAAGTGAGCCAGAAGGAAATGGAACTGGTGCGGGATGTGGTGCTGATGCAGGCGCGGTTTACCCTGGAAGGCCTGGTACGGCATCGGGACCGGCGCTGACTTCAGCGCTTGCTGAAGGCCAGCCGGGCCGCGAACAGCACGAATATCATGCCGGTGGTGCGGTCCATCCACTTGATCACCTTTTCACGCCGCAGCACACCGGCCAATGGCTGCGTGGCACCGATCAGTATCAGTGCCCAGGCCAGGCTGATCACCACGTGGATGCTCACCAGCCCGAACGTCCACGCCACCAGCGGATGCCCCTGGGGAATGAACTGCGGCAGGAAAGACACGTAGAAAATCCCGATCTTGGGGTTGAGCACGTTGCCCATCATGCCTTTCAGGAACCAGTTGGCGCCGGGCTTTCCATCGGCCTCGACGGGCGCCAGCGAGCTGCGCGGACGCAGCAGCATGTTCAAGCCCAGCCACGCCAGGTAAGCCGCGCCGCAGTACTTCAAGACGTTGAAGGCCACCTCGGACACGGCAATCAACGCGCCCAGCCCAAAGGCCACCGCTGCACCCCACAGCAGGCAGCCGGCATTGATGCCCAATGTGGCGCGCAAGGCTTGTTGCTTGCCTTCGACCGTTGCGGTGCGCAGCACCAGGGCCGTGTCCAGTCCTGGGGTCAGCGTCAGCAACGTGGCGGCGAAGGTGAAGGCGAGCAGGTTGTCGGTGATGGACATGGATATTTACCTGAGATCAGAAACGCTCAAGACAGGCGTTGATACCGGCGACACGCGCCAGTTCGATGGTTCATCGTTCGTGGGGCAGATTACGGTCATGGGCGCGCGGCTGTCGATATTTAATCAAGAGCGTTGTGGCTTTCTGGAAAGGCTCATGACGCATTACACCGTCACGCCACGCGATTGCGCCCCGACGACTTGGCCCGATACAACTGCTGATCCGCACGCTTGATCAGCACTGTGGTGTCGCTGTCCGACGCTTCAACGAGCCCGACGCCAATACTCACCGTGACCTGCCCAGCGGTCTCGAAATACGCTCCGGCAATTGCCGCGCGAATCTTCTCGGCCACCACATCCGGGCTGTCCGGCGCTTCGATTTCCGGCAACAGCACCGCAAACTCTTCACCGCCGTAACGGGCGACGAAGTCAGTGGCGCGGGTGGCGTCCTGAATCAACTGCGCGAGCTGGCGCAGTACATCGTCCCCGACGGCATGCCCATGGGTATCGTTGATCCGCTTGAAATGATCAACGTCGATCAGCAGCAAGGCAAATGCGCGCCCGCTGCGCTGGAACAGCAGGCTGTACTCCGCCAGTTTTTCATCGAAGCGCCGACGGTTGTAGACGCCGGTCAGGGCGTCATGGCTGGCCAGGTTCAACAGCTCGGCATTGGCCTGGGTGAGGGCGGCAGTACGCTGGGCGACGGTGGCTTCCAGGGACGCATTGGTGTCCTGCAGTTCGCGCTCCTTGCCAAGCAGCGATTGGGTCATGCCCTTGATGGAGCGCCCGAGCTGGGCGATTTCCAGTACGAAATGGTCTTGAGGGAAATACGCGCCAGGCTGTTGGTTTTGGACCTGCTTGGCTGAACGCGCGAGTTCTTCGATGGGCCGGCTGAGGTACGACGCCAGGTAATACGCCACGAAGCCGAAAATCACCGCGGCAATGACGCCCAACAGCAGCAGTTTGTAGAGCAATACGCGGGCAGGGTGCAGGGCGATTTCCAGCGGCTGGCGCATCACGATGTACCAGGTCAGGCTGGAATTCGACGGGCTGGGCACCGCCACGGCGCTGGTCACGTAGCCGTTGTCGACCGACCAGCCGGTGTCATTGGCCAGGCGGTCCTGGGGCAGTTGCTGGCCGGCCAGTTGTTCCGGGTAGAGCACCTTGCCGTCGTTGTCGATGATCAGCGCCTCGATGTCCGGCGTATTGCCTTTGGCCGCTTCGACAATTTGTGTCACCCACGTCCAGTGGGCGTGAGCCCCCAGTACGCCGATCACCTGGCCCCCGGCATTGCGAATCGGTGCGGCAAAGTCGATGAAGCGCCAGGGCTCACCGTTGGAGCCCGGCAGCAGCTTGGCAAGCAATACCGCCTCGTGGGGATCGCCGGTGTAGTTGCCCTGCAAACCGGCCTGGAACCAGGGCCGTGCCGTTACGGATTGGTTGACCAGCAGCCCATTCACCGCCTGGCGCACACGCCCGTCTGTGTCGGCGACGCCCATCCACGCGTACTCGGCGCGGGACTGGGTGCGTTGTTCCATGGAGGTCAGTATGTCCGGATCGTCCAGGTTGCCCCGTCTGAACAGCGGTGCGCGGCTGAGCAGCGACACTTCGAGCTGGCGTTCACGCAGCTGCACCGCCAATAGCGCGGCGGTGGAGCGGGCAGTGCTCAACAAGGCATTGCCACTGGCCAGTTTCAGTTGCTCGGTAGCGATGTGCCCAACGTAGAACCCTACGCTCACCAGGGTGAGCAGCGACAAACCGGCAAACCAGAGGGTCAGGTGACTACGCAGGCTGGCTTTGATCATTGGGGGCTATCTGAAAGGAGTGTGACTACATGGTAGTCGTACCATTCGGATAGTTGCCATAGCCTGATGATTTATACGCGCATTGATTTCCCACCTGCTTTCCCATGACGGCCATGCCAGAATATGGCGCTTAGCCACTTAGGGAACTCAAGGATGAAAACGCTGTGTGCTGCGCTGTTGTTGATGGTTGTCACCGGGCTGGCTCAGGCCAGTGAGGTGAGGACCGGGTTCCAGGAAATGGTGATTCCCGACGCTGAACACGGCAGACCGTTGCAGGTGGCGGTGTGGTACCCGACCGATGCCACCGGCACGCCACAACTGATCGCCGACAATCCGGTTTTCTACGGCGCGCCGGCCTTGAAGGACGCCGCACCGGCCGCCGGCGAGCATCCGTTGGTGGTGATCTCCCACGGCATCTTCGGCAACTGGATCAACCAGTCCTGGCTCGCCAGCGCGTTGGCCGGGCAGGGTTACATCGTCGCCTCGCCCAACCACCCCGGCACCACCAGCAAGGACCGCACACAGCCGGCCGCTTCCGAGCTGTGGAAACGGCCCCTGGATATCCATCGGGTGATTGATGCCGTGATTGCCCAGCCGAAACGCTTCGGCGCGGTGGCCCAACGCAAGATCGCCGTCGTCGGGCACTCCCTCGGTGGCTGGACCGCACTCGAAGTCGGCGGTGCCCGCTTTGATCCGCAGCGCTTTACCGAGGACTGCAAGTTGCATCCGGAAATTGCCCCTTGCAAGGCCTACGAACAACTTGAGGTTGGTCGCACCGAGCAGGCGAGGCAGCGACTGGCCGGTGACTTGAGCGACCCGCGCGTGGCGGCCATCGTTTCGCTGGACCTGGGCTTCGCCCGCGGCTTCAGCGACGAAAGCCTGGCGGCGCTTAACCGCCCCACGCTGGTGATTGCGGCGGGCACGCCGTCCCCGGAATTGCCCGCAGCGCTGGAGTCGGCCGACTTGGCCAAGCGCCTGCCGCAGAAGACTTCGCGCTACGTGGAAATCAGCGACGCCACGCACTTCAGCTTCCTGCCTATCTGCAAGCCGGGCGCGGTGGAGCGCATTGAACAGAGCGACCCCGGCGAAGGCTTCATTTGCCTGGATGCCAAGGGTGCTCGTCCCAAGCCGCAGATCCAGCAGCAGGTACTCAGCTTGATCAGTGAGTTTCTGCAGCAGTCCCTGCACTAGCCGTCAGATGTCTTCGGACAACACACAGCCTGTGGCGAGGGAGCTTGCTCCCGCTGGGCTGCGCAGCAGCCCCGGCAATCCGCCAAACGCCACTGCGCTGTCAGAAAACCACTAACCCGTGGCGAGGGAGCTTGCTCCCGCTGGGGGTGCGAAGCGCCTCCAACGACAGGACCGCTACGCAGTCCAACGGGAGCAAGCTCCCTCGCCACAATAGTATTTGCATCGGATCACTTCCCAACCCGCCCCGGAATGGCCACCCGACTTGTCGCCTTCACCTCCCTTAACGCCAAACTCGACTGAATCGACGCAATCCCCAACTGCCGCCGCAACACGCTCTCCACAAAATCGCTGTACGCATCCAGATCCTCCGCCAGCACCTGCAGCAGATAATCCGCATCCCCGGTGATCTTGTGGCAGGACTGCACCTGCGGCAGTTCCTTGATCACGGCCTCAAAGTCCTCTGGCGTATGGTCGGAATGCACGGCAAACCGCACATGCACAAACGCCATGATCTCCAGGCCCAGCATCTTGCGATCGAGGTTGGCCTGGTAGTCCTTGATCACGCCTTCTTCCTCCAGCCGCTTGCGCCGTCGCCAGCATGGAGTGAGGCTCAGTGACAGCCGCTCGCTGAGTTCTGCGTTGGAAATACTCGCGTCTTCCTGCAGCAAGGCGAGGATGGCGAGATCGGTGTCGTCGAGTGCGACCTGTTTGGTTTTATTTTTCTTCATGGCGGCTATTCGGGGTAAAAATTCCCGATTACGTTAGCATCGGCGCATGTAAAAGCAAAGAAAGCCCACCGCAGCCAGAACAAAATAATCACCTGTCTTTCACGGGTGGATGTCTTTCATGTTGACTGTTTTCAGCGACTCTCATCGTTTGCACCATGGCACCGAACTCAAGGATGGCGTGCTCAAGCCGTCCTTCGAACAACCCAGCCGCGCCGACACGGTGCGTGACCGGGTCAAGCACGTGGGCCTGGGCGATATCATCGTGCCGCGCACGTTCGACCGGGCCTGTTACGTCAATGCCCACAGCGAACGCTACGTGTCCTTCCTGGAAACCGCCTGGGCCGAATGGACGGCGATTGGCCGTGCCCATGACGCCTTGCCGCTGGTGTGGCCGGTGCGGGACCTGGCCAATGAGCAGGTGCCGGAATTCATCGACGGCAAGCTCGGGTTTTTCGCGATGGATGCCGGTTCACCGATCACCAGCACCACCTGGGAAGCGGTGAAGACCAGCGCCGATATCGCACTCACCGGCCTGGCATTGATTGATGAAGGCCACAACAGCGCCTTCGCCCTGTGCCGGCCACCGGGCCACCATGCGGCGCGGGAATACATGGGCGGTTATTGCTACCTGAATAACGCAGCCATTGCCGCGCAACAGGCGATTACCCAAGGCGCCAAGCGGGTCGCGGTGCTGGACGTGGATTTCCACCACGGCAACGGCACGCAGAACATCTTCTACAACCGCAATGACGTGATGTTCGTCTCGCTGCATGGCGATCCGTCCGTGTCGTATCCCTACTATTCGGGCTTCAGTGCCGAGCGCGGTGCCGGGGCGGGCGAGGGGTTCAACCTGAATTACCCGCTGGCGAAAAACACCGGTTGGGCCACCTACAAAGAAGCGTTGCTCGACGCCTGCAATCAACTCAGAACGTTCTCGCCGCAAGTGCTGGTGATTTCCCTCGGCGTCGACACCTTCAAGGACGATCCCATCAGTCATTTCCTGCTGGAAAGCCGCGACTTCCTCGGCATCGGCGAGATCATCGCCAGCGTCGGCGTACCCACGCTGTTTGTGATGGAAGGCGGCTACATGGTCGATGAAATCGGCATCAACGCGGTCAACGTGCTGCACGGTTTCGAGAACAAACACGCCTGATCCCGATGCCATTCCAACAATAAACAACGCCTGACTTTTTTCTGCCAAAACTCAAAAACATAACAAGAGGTTTTGTGATGAAAACAACCGTGCCCGGGCTGATTGAAAAGCCCGCTTTGCAACGCACCCTCAACAACCGCCATATCCAGCTGATGGCCATGGGCGGTGCGATCGGCACCGGCCTGTTCATGGGCTCGGGCAAGATCATCGCGCTGTCCGGCACCTCGATCATCCTGATCTACATGATCATCGGGCTGTTTGTGTATTTCGTGATGCGCGCCATGGGTGAGCTGCTGCTGTCCAACCTGAACTTCAAGAGCTTCGCCGACTTTGCCGGTGCCTACCTGGGGCCGCGTGCGGCGTTTTTTCTTGGCTGGTCGTACTGGCTGAGCTGGAGCGTGGCGGTGGTGGGGGATGCGGTGGTGGTCGGGGGCTTTTTCCAGTACTGGTTCCCGCACGTGCCGGCCTGGATACCGGCGATTGCAATGCTGCTGACCCTGTTTGCCTTGAATGTGCTGACGGTGCGGCTGTTCGGCGAGGTGGAGTTCTGGTTTGCGATCATCAAGATCATCGCCGTGGTGACCCTGATCAGTGTGAGCGTGGTGTTGATTGCCAGCTCGTTTGTGTCGCCCACCGGCGTCACGGCTTCCCTGAATCATTTGCTGGATAAACAGGCGGCGTTTCCCAATGGCGTGTTCGGCTTCTTTGCCGGGTTCCAGATGGCGATCTTCTCGTTTGCCGGTACCGAGTTGATCGGCACGGCGGCGGCCGAAACCCGTTCGCCGGAGAAGACACTGCCCAAGGCAATCAACTCGATTCCGCTGCGGATCATCCTGTTCTACGTGCTGGCCTTGGCCTGCATCATTGCGGTGACATCCTGGGAGCAGGTGTCCCCCAGCAAGAGCCCCTTTGTCGAGCTGTTCCTGGTAGCCGGCTTTCCCGCCGCCGCCGGGATTGTGAATTTCGTGGTGCTGACCTCAGCGGCTTCTTCGGCCAACAGCGGGGTGTTTTCGGCGAGTCGCATGTTGTTCGGCCTGGCGGACCTGGGAGACGCACCCGGGATATTCCGACGACTGTCGAAAAACAGCGTGCCGTTTATCAGCCTGGCGTTTACCACCTTCCTGATGCTGCTGGGCTTGTTGCTGCTGTTTATAGTCCCGGAAGTGATGACGGCCTTTACCATCGTCTCCACTGTCTCGGCGATCCTGGTGATCTTTACCTGGTCGACCATCCTGGCGTCCTACATCGCCTATCGGAAAAAGTGCCCGGAGCTACATGAAAAATCCCTCTACAAAATGCCCGGAGGCGTGCCGTTGGCGTGGGTTTCACTTGGCTTCCTGGCGTTCGTACTTTGCCTACTGGCACTTCGCCCAGATACCCGCCTGGCCCTTTGCGTGATGCCTGCATGGTTTATGTGGCTGGCGGTTGCCTACCATTTCTCGCATTTTCGCCACCGACTCCAGCCTGATCAGCGCACGGCGCAGTAGCGGTTGTCGTACAACCGCAGGCCGTTCAACCCTCGAAAAAGGCCGGCTTGTACGGCCTTTTCATGACGGTTTTTTCATCGGTACATGACAAAAATTTCACAATCTGCGCCATCGGCCCCATGCCACAATCCGCAGCGTTTGCAGGGCCGCAACGGTATTCGCTCGAAGGACAGTAAAAAAATAATGTTCACAGGGGCGCAGTAAATGAAACTCTCTACATTAGCGTTGGCCATCACGGCGGCTGTCCTTGCACAACACGCCAGCGCAGACGGCTTTGGTCTTGGCTCACTCGGCACGGGTGACGGCCATAGCGGCTTCCTCGAAGACAGTCATTCTTCGATCAGTTCGCGCACCATGTACTACAACGCCGACGTTCACTCCGGCACGGCGAACGACCTGCGGGAAGCGGCTCAAGTACTGCGTTTCGACTATAAATCCGGTTACACCCAGGGCACCGTCGGCGTAGGTTTCGACGTGATGGCTTTCGGCGCGTTGCGCCTGGACGGTGGCGATGGCCACGCAGCGGGCAATGGCCTGTCGGGTAACGGCAACAGCTTCTTCCCGGTGAAGAACAACGGCACCGAGCCTGCTGACAGCTTCGGTCGCGCAGCCGGCAACGTTAAATTCCGTATTTCCCAGACTGAATTGCACGTGGGCGGTGGCCTGGCCCCGATCCTGCCGATCCTGGTGTCCAACGACAGCCGTGCCGCTCCGCAAACCTTTGACGGCGGCATCCTGACCTCCAAGGACATTCCCAACGTCACCTTCACCGGCGGCGAGCTGAACAAGGCTGAAGGTCGTGCATCGAGCAACTCCACGGGCTTGAGCGTGGCCGGTGCCACTCGCGACAGCGACAGCTTCCGTTTCGGTGGTGTCGACTACCAGCCGTTTGGTTCTTCTGACAACGTCATCGCTAAAAACCTGACGTTGCAGTACTACTACGCCAACCTGGAAGACTTCTACAAACAGAACTATTTCGGCCTGGTCCACGTATTGCCATTGGGCAATGACCAGTCGTTCAAGACTGACCTGCGTTATTTCGACAGCACCAGCGACGGCAAAAACGGTTCGGCCGGCTATGCGTTCAACAACAACGGCGGCTATGCCAAGCACGCCGGTGAAGTCGACAACAAAACCTACAGTGCTGCCTTCACCTATCAGTTGGGCGGCAGCCAGTTGATGCTCGGCCATATCGGCGTGAGTGATGACGGTGGCTTCGTCTGGGTCAACCAGGGCAGCATCGCCGATCCAACCGCCCAAGGCGCGGCCGGTTCCGACTTCTACCTGTTCACCGACGCGGTGGTTGGCCAGTTCTCCCGTGCGGGCGAGCAGGTCAATTTCGGTCAGTACCTGTATGACTTCAGAACCCTGGTGCCGGGCCTGAAAGCCTCGATTGCCTACCTGAACGGCAGCGACATCAAGGCCAAGGTTGCCGGTGGCAGCGATCAGTCGGAACGCGAAACCGATTTCCGTCTTGATTACGTCGTGCAGGAAGGTCCGCTGAAAGGCTTCGGTACTACGTTCCGTACCGGCAGCTACCACGGCCATAACACCGGCACCGCCGACCAGGATCAGACCCGCCTGATCTTCAACTACACCTACGCACTGTTTTAATCAGTCGTCGGTAACTGCTCCAGATGAAGGCCGCCCATTGGGCGGCCTTCTTTATTGGCGTGGGGTTCCAGCCAGAGCAGGGCGCTACAGTTGTTTTTACACAAGGCAACGTTTAACCATGCGCGGCAATTCCCAACCTACAAGTCAAGACAAGAACCGTTTCCATGAAAGTCAGTGCACGCAACGTATCCAAAGGCCAGGTCAGCCAGGTCCAGCACGGCGCGGTCAATGCCGAAGTGGTGTTGACCCTGCCCGGCGGCGAGCAGTTGGCGGGCGGTTCGAAGGTGTTTTCCATCGTGACCCGCGACGCGGTGGCCGAGTTGGGCCTGAAGCCGGGCGTGAGCGCCACGGCGTTTGTTGTTGAAAAGGGCTATTGCGCTAAGGCGCCAGCCGGGTGAACACATAATCGTGGTTCTTCACCAGCGCCTGATGGCAGGCAAAGCACGTCTCATGCTGCGCCTGGTCTACCGGCTTGCCATTGATGAACCGTCCAAAGCCCCAGCCTCCGGTCGCTGCGTATTTCTTCGAGTCCTTGACCATGAACTGCACGGTAGTCGCCGCGCCGGGAATCGACGCGGTCTTGAACTCCGGCGATTGCACATGTTTCCAGGCCAGTTTCGCCAGCACAGTGCCGTCGGGGAAGGGCAGCGTGCCGTCGCGGTACGCCTTGAGCGCCACTTTATTGCCCAGCACCACCCGCAGTTCATTCAGCGGGTCGGCTTCCAGGGCCGGCGCGATCAGCTCCCATTGACGGTAGCCGTCGGGAATGGTCACGCCGTAGATCGGCGAAGGCTCGCTGATGGCCGGGCCGCCAAAGGCGAACCCGGTAGCGGTGGCCACCACGGCAGCTGTTGCAGCGACGAGTGCAGCAAGATGCAGGCGCTTCATCACAGGTGGTCCGCATCGATCACAGCCTTGGCAAAGGCTTGCGGTGCTTCCTGCGGCAGGTTGTGGCCGATGCCGCCGCTGATCAGGCGGTATTCGTACTTGCCGGTAAAGCGTTTGGCATAGTCCTCTGCGGCCGGGTGCGGCGCGCCGTTGGCGTCGCCTTCCATGGTGATGGTGGGTACGTTGATGGAGGGTGCAGTGGCCAGTTTCTGTTCCAGCGCAGCGTATTTTTTCTCGCCCTGCACCAGCCCCAGGCGCCAGCGGTAGTTGAAGATCGATACGGCGACGTGGTCGGGGTTGTCCAGGCCTTTGGCGCTGCGGTCGAAGGTGGCGTCGTCGAATGCCCATTTTGGCGAGGCGATCTGCCAGATCAACTTGGCAAAGTCGTGGGTGTTTTTCGCATAGCCGGCGGCGCCGCGATCGGTGGCGAAGTAGAACTGGTACCACCATTGCAACTCGGCCTTGGGCGGCAATGGGTTCTTGCCCGCGGCCTGGTTGCCGATCAGGTAGCCGCTGACCGATACCAGCGCCTTGACCCGCTCAGGCCACAACGCCGAGACGATGTCGGCGGTGCGCGCCCCCCAGTCATAGCCGCCGAGCACGGCCTGCTTGATCTTCAGCGCGTCCATGAAGTCGATCAGGTCGACGGCGAGGGCGGCCGGCTGGCCGTTGCGCAGGGTCTTTGCCGACAGGAAATGGGTATCGCCATAGCCGCGGGCGTAAGGCACCAGCACCCGGTAGCCCTGGGCAGCCAGCAGCGGCGCTACCTCGGAGTAGCTGTCAATGTCGTAGGGCCAGCCATGCAGCAGTATCACCACCGGGCCATCGGCCGGGCCGACTTCGGCGTAGGCCACATCCAGCAAGCCGGCTTTCACATGCTTCAACGGGCCGAGCGCGCTGTGGGCAGTTGCGCTGGCCGCCGCAGGTGCTTGCGCGTCCTGTGCACTGGCGACACCGAGGGCACCGAACTGCAACAGCGCAAAGGCCAGCAGCGACGCGCCCATCAGGCGGCGGGGTGGGGGGTTCAACTGTGTGTGCATGGTGAGTCTCCGGCGGCGGGTGGTGTGCCTGGCTCACAGTTGAACGTAGTTGTGTATCCCGTCTGTTTCGAGAAAACCCGTGGGTTAAAGGTTTTGTATCGCAGCGGTGTTTGGACACACTGCGATACAAAGGTCAGAGGGCCCGCCGTGCCACATACACCAGGCTCGGCGCCTGACCGGGTACATCGTCCAGCTCATCGATGTACTGCATGCCGATTTTCTCCAGCACCTTGATCGACGCTGTATGCGCCGGACGCACCACGCCGTACACCTGCGGCTGGTCCAGTTCGACAAAGGCAAACTGCAACGCCGCCCTGGCAATCTCGGTTGCAAAGCCCTGGCCCCAGGCGCTGACCGCAAAGCGGTAGCCCAGGTTGATCCGCTCAACGTCGTTGTAGGGGTACAAGGTGATGCCACCAAAGCCGATCACGCGGTCCGGCGCCTCTTGTGTGGCAATCGCCCATTGGCCGAAACCATGTTCTGTCCAGTGCAGCAGCCAGCGAGCCAGGGCGGCCTCGGCTTGGCCCAGGTCCGTCAAGGGGCCCGCCGGGTTGTAGCGGTTGGTCTCGGGATCGCCATAAATGGCAAATACACTGGCCACATCATCGGCCGCTGCGGGCCTGAGAATCAGGCGTTCGGTGGTAATCGGGTGGGTATTCATGGGTGGACTCTGATCCTTGGAGCGAGCGAGAAGGTGTTCACCTATATTTATCCTGCTTTCGGCGCTCTAGCACGCTTGATTCAGTTGTTAGGGCTACTGGCAGGATGCCACAATGGCACTTTGTCGCGGCAGTAAGATCAGGCGGACCAAATGAATGGCCTTGGGCGTGGGCAGGACCAGGATTGCTTCATCGAGGAGCAGGTACGAACAGATCGATTGCACCAGCTGTTTCGCCAGTCATTCTCTGCAGTGTTCGGCAGTTATATGGCGGCCGCCATGCTGTGCTGGCTGTGCTGGGAACGTTTTGATCACCGGGTAATGCTGGTCTGGCTGGTGGTATTGGCGGGGACGTCGTTGCTGCGGGTGTGGATGTTCATGGACTGGTTTCGCTGCCCCAACAGTGAACGCACCCCCGCGCGCTGGGAGCGGCGCTACTGGGTAACGCTGATGTTGTCGGCCGGGGTCTGGGGCATCGGCGCATTCGCCCTGATGCCCACCGACGACCGCCTGTCCCAGGCCCTGGTGATGTTGTTCACCGTGGGCATGTCGGTCAGCGCAGTCTCGTGTTATTCAGCCTATCGCTACATGACCCTGGTCTCCATGGGCCTGGTGCTGCTGCCGTGCACCCTGTGGCTGCTGTTTCAACCGTCGTCGATGCAAGTCGGCATGGCCCTGGCGGTGCTGGTGTTCTCTTCGTTTGTCGGTGGCGCCACGCGCAAGCTGTCGGATGCCCTGGAAAAAGCCTTTCGCCTGACCCGGCAAATGGAACGAGCCCACAACATCTCCGCCCGCGCCGCGCAAACCGACGAACTCACCGGCCTGATGAACCGCCGGGCGTTTTTCGAGCATGCGCAGTTGCTCTACGAACAGTGCCGGCATAACCAGCAGCCGTTGTGCGCGCTGATGATGGACATGGACCACTTCAAGGACATCAATGACACCTACGGCCACCAGGCCGGGGACCAGGTGCTGCGCCAGATCGGCGGGGTGATCAGCGCGTCGTTTCGCCAGGCCGATGTGTATGGGCGGCTGGGGGGCGAGGAGTTTGCGGTGCTGCTGCCGGATACGTCGCTGGAGACCGGGCGGGACATCGCCGAGCAGTTGATCAAGGCCATCGCCGGGCTGACCAGCGAGCCGGTCAAGGGGTTGACCGCCAGCCTCGGCGTGGCCTGGGCCCGCGCGGTGGACCAGGACCTGCACGGCCTGATGAACACCGCAGACAAGGCGCTGTACCGCGCCAAGGCCCTCGGGCGTAACCAGGTGGCCGTCGCGGAATAGGCCTCAGCCCTTGAGCAGCGCCTTGGCCAGCACCTGTGAGACCTGGTCGGCCGAGTAGGGTTTGGGCAGGAACACCAGGCCTTCATAGCCGCTTTCCGCCAGTTCCTCGCTGTAGCCCGAGGTCAGTACCACCGGCAGGCCGGGCCGGCGGCGTCGCAGTTCCCTGGCCAGGGCCACCCCGGTGATGCCGGGCATCACCACGTCGGAAAACACCGCATCGAACCCCAACGCGTCTGCGCCGGCCAGTTCCAGCGCCTGTTCGGCATTGGTTGCCCAGGTGGTCTGGTAGCCGAGGTCCTGGAGGATCTGATTGGCAAAGCGGCCCACTTCCAGGTTGTCTTCCACCACCAGGATATGGCGCTGGGCGCATTCGGTGATCAGCCCGCAGGTGTCCGGGGTGTCACGTTGGAAGCTCTCTTCAGGTACCACTTGCGGCAAGTACAGGGTAAACACCGTGCCCTGGCCAACCTGGCTGGCCACATCGACGTTGCCGCCCGATTGCTTGGCGAAGCCGAACACCTGGGACAGTCCCAGGCCGGTGCCCTTGCCGACTTCCTTGGTGGTGAAGAAGGGTTCGAAGATGCGCTCGAACGTCTCCCCGGGAATCCCGCTGCCGGTGTCGGTGAGTGAAATGGCGATGAACGCCTGGCGTGAACCGGCGTCACCACGGATGCTCGGCAGTGCTTGATCGGCGTCCAGTCGCAGGGTCAGGCTACCCTGGCCGTTCATCGCGTCCCGGGCGTTGAGGGCGATGTTGATCAGGGCGGTTTCAAACTGGCTGGAGTCGGCGCGGATGTAGCACGGCTGCCCGGGCAGTTCGACGTGCACATGAATCCGCGCGCCAGTCACCGTCTCAAGCATCTCGCCGATGTTTTTCACCCGCAGGCCTGCATCGAACACTTCCGGGTTCAGCGGCTGGCGCCGGGCAAATGCGAGCAACTGGCTGGTCAATTTGCCGGCCCGGTCCACGGTGTCGGTGACCGCGCTCATGTAGCGCTGGCGACGCTCTTCGGACAGGCTCGGCATCCGCAGGAAGTCGACGGATGAGCGAATGATGGTCAGCAGGTTGTTGAAGTCGTGGGCCACGCCACCGGTCAACTGGCCGATGGCTTCAAGCTTTTGCGATTGACGCAAGGCGGCTTCGGTCTGGGTCAGCAGGGTGGTCCTTTCGTCGACGCGCTGCTCCAGGCTTGCATTCAGCTCGGCCAGGCGCTGGGACAAAACCACGGTGGCGGTGGTTTCGGTCACGGTGTCGAGCATGCCGACCACCTTGCCCTGTACGTCGCGGATCGGGCTGTAGCAGAAGGTGAAGTACGCCTGCTCCGGCGCGCCGCCGCGTTCGATCGTCAGCGGGAAGTTTTCGATAAAGGTGGCTTCACCTGCGAAGGCGGCATCCGCGATCGGACTGATCTGGGGCCAGGCTTCCTGCCAGATCTCGTTGAATGGCCGCCCGAGGGCATCAGGCTTGTCGCCGAGAATCGGGATAAACCCGTCGTTGTAAAGCGTGATCAGCGCAGGCCCCCAGACGATCGCCTGGGGGAAACTGGAGGCAAGGCACAGGGCGACGGTGGTCTTCAGTACGTCCGGCCAGTGTTCCAAAGGCCCCAATGGCGTATTGGCCCAGTTGTGATGCCGGACCCGTTCGGCCATTTCGCCGCCGCCTTGCAGCCAGTTTGTCATTCGGTGAACGCCTTCTTGCCACGGTTCGCTGAGGTAGGGATGCCAAGCTACAGACATCCCGGGACTCAGCCAGTTCAGCGGGATTATCCACTAGATGGCACTTTAGTGTCTCGGCCGGATAATGCTTCGCTGAGCTCCCTTCAGGCCACCGTAATCGTTACCGCGATATTGCCGCGGGTGGCCTTGGAATACGGGCACGTCTGGTGGGCACGGTCCACCAGTGCCTGCGCCGCCGAGTGTTCGATACCCGGCAGGCTGACCCGCAGGCGCGCCTGCAGGTAATAGCCATCTTCCGGGCTGTTCACCAGGTCCACTTCGGCACTCACTGCCGTGTCGGCGGGCAGGCGGATGTGAAGGGTTTGTGCGGCTTTGCCCATTGCGCCGATAAAGCAGGCGGACCAGCCGGCACCAAACAGTTGCTCGGGGTTGGTGCCGGGCGCCTTGGAGCCGGGCGGCGACAGCTTGATGTCCAGGTGCAGGTCATCGCTGTGGGACGCGCCTTCACGCCCGCCGGTGGTGTGGGTTCTGCCGGTGTAGAGCACGGTGCTGTTCTGGGACATGACGGTTTCCTCGCAAGTGGCCCGGGGTGGGCCGGTGTGCACAGGAAACCGCGCCGGCGTATCCGCAATGTGTCATCGCCGGGGCCCTGCACCTCGCAGTGTGTCGCCTCGCCGGGAAGATACGTTGGGATACAAACCGTTATTGCTGCTGCACGCCAAACAACCCGGTCCAGTAGATGCCGGCATCACTTTTCGGGTCCATGGCGTAGGCGGCGCCCATTTCGCGGAACTGCGGGTTCATCAGGTTGGCACAGTGCCCGGGGCTGGCCAGCCAGCCGTCGACCACCTTGCGTGGGGTGTCCATGCCGGCGGCGATGTTCTCGCCGATCTGCTGGCCGATGTAGCCTGCCAGTTCAGCCCGGTCACCCGGGGTGCGGCCATCGTGGTCCAGGTGATCGAAGAAGTTGCCGTTGGCCATGTTGCGCGCGTGGCCGGCGGCGGCGTTGGCGAGTGCTTCGTTCCAGCTCAGGGGTGTGGTGGCGGCAAAGGCCTGGGCGCCACATTGGCGTGATTGCTGGCGGGCGGTGTTGATCAGGTCGAGCACCTTCTTGCCTTCGGTCTGGGTCTCGCCCAGGCCGCTGGTCAGCAGCGGGCGGGCCAGCACGATGCGCCAGTCCTGGCCGCTGTTGCTCACGCCGATATCAATGAACTGCGGGTCGAGCACCACCCGGCAAAAACTTTCGCGCACGGCTTTCATCGCGGCTTCGGCGTTCCTGGGCCCGGACAGGCTGATGGCCTGGACGTTGACCATCGGGTACGCCGCCCGCGCCAGCGCCTGCTGCAAGTCGCCGACACTGTTGACCGGCAACACCAGCCGCGTGTCGCTGGCCAGCGGTGGCAATTCCTGGAAACCCTGGTTGCCGCAGCGCTGGACCTGGCTGCGGTATTGATTGATCGAGTCGACCAACAGGCTTTCTTCACCCGCCTGCGCCTGGGCGGTAAACACCAGACTGGCGGCCAGCGTCGTAAGACCCATCATCAATGACAGAACGCGCATGGACGTTTCCCTTGAGCTTGAAAGTGCCCATGATGCGCGATGAAGGGGCATCCATGCACCCGTTGGTCCGAACTTTTTGCCTCAGTTCTTGAATGCCGAGTGTTTACGGCCCTGATCGCACAAGGCGAACACCACCACCAGCAGGGACGAGATCGCGAGGATTATCACAACGCCATCAGTGGAGTGAGTGGCCGACGCCGCCACCATCGACAACGCCCCTAATGGCGCCAGGCCACCTGCGATCGCGGTGCCGATTTCCCGCCCGGTGCCAAAGCCCGAGGAGCGGGTCTGGGTCGGGAACTGGCGGCTCAGGAACGAACCCTGCGGCGCAAACATCATCGGCGCGAGGATGCCGGTGCCCACGCCAATGGCGACATAGATCATCAGGCTTTCACCGGTATTGAGCAGCGCAAGGAACGGGTAGGCAAACAGCAGCGACAGCAGGCCGCCGAGCATCAGCACGGTCTTGCTGCTCCACTTGTCGCACAACCAGCCGAAGCATGGCACGGCGACGATGGCGATCAGGCTGGCAATGGTCACCGACAGCGACGTGACGTGCACATCGACACCCTTGAACTGGGTGAGGTAAGCCAGGGAAAAGGTCTTGAAGATGTAGCTCAACGCGTTGTAGCCAATCGCCACGAAGAACACCACGGCCAGGCCCTTGAGGTCGTTCTTGAACAGCGCCTTGAGCGGCGACGCCTTGGCCTTTGCGGTTTCCTTGCTCAGTTCCTTGAATTCCGGGGTTTCCGGGATGCTGTTGCGCACCCACAGGCCCACACCCACCAGCGCGATGCTGCAAATGAACGGAATCCGCCAGCCGCCGGCCAGCAGGAATTCATTGCCGTTGATGGTCAGCAGGTACACGGTCAGCGAAGACAGCAGCAAGCCCAGGTTCAGCCCGAGCGCCGGCCATGCACCCTGGCTGCCGCGCTTGCCTTCTGAGGCGTGCTCGTAGGAGGTAACCGCCGCGCCGGACAGTTCGGCACCGGCCCCCAGGCCCTGGATGATGCGGATAAACACCAGCACGATCGGCGCCCAGATGCCGATGGAGGCGTAGCTGGGGATCAGCCCGATCAGTGTGGTGCACACGCCCATCATGCAGAAGGTCAGCACCAGCACTTGTTTACGCCCGAACTTGTCGCCCAGGTAGCCAAACAGAATGCCGCCGAACGGGCGCGCGATGAAGCCGATGGCAAAGGTGGAAAACGCCATCAGCGTAGCGGCTTTCGGGTCGCTGTTATCGAAGAAAATCTTCGAGAACACAATCGCCGCCATGGTGGCGTACAGGTAAAAGTCATACCACTCCAGCATCGAACCGAAGATCGTCGCGGCCGCGACTTTGCGCAGGCGTTTCCTGGTTTGCTCGGGGGTTTCAACGTCCGGGGTGCGGGCTGTAGCCGTCATTCTGTACTTCCTTATGAGTCATTATATTTATTGTCAAAGTGAGGCGTGGTGCGGTGCGTCAGTGGGGCTTGAACATGCGGTCGGCGATCATTGCGCCGATAGGAATCGCGGAGGTGGCAGCGGGTGAGGGCGCATTGCACACGTGGAGCATTCGCGGGGTCTGGGCGAACAGGAAGTCGTGCACCAGGGCGCCGTCGCGCATCACGGCCTGGGCGCGGATGCCGGCTTCATAAGGCAGCAGGTCTTCGATGTTGAGCGATGGGCAGTACTTGCGGCACTGCTCCAGGTAGCCGGACTTGAACAGCGAGTTCTTCATCTCGACGCTGCCCGAACCGAGGTTCTGCCAGATGGTTTTCCAGAAGCCCGGGAAGCTCGCGTACTGCGCCACGTCGCGCCAGTTCACCGAGAATTTGCGGTAGTTCTCGCGACCCAGGCCGAGTACGGCATTCGGGCCAACGGTGACGCTGCCGTCGATCATGCGGGTCAGGTGCACGCCGAGGAAGGGCAGCTCCGGGTCGGGAATCGGGTAGATCAGGTGGTTGACGATGGTGTTCTTCGATTCCGGCAAGCGGAAGTATTCGCCACGGAACGGGATGATCTGGTGGTCGATCTTGACGCCGGCCATCACGGCCAGGCGGTCCGATTGCAAACCTGCACACACCACCAGATGCCTGGCCTGCCAGCTTTCGCCCCGGGTGCTGACGGTGACTTTGTCGGTGTCCTCGACGATCGCAGTGACGGTGCGTTCCAGGCAGATTTCCCCGCCGGCGCGACGAATCACCCGGGCCATGGTTTCGCAGACTTCGCGGTAATCGACAATGCCGGTGGCGTCGAGAAACAGCCCGCCCAGCCCGACGATGTTCGGTTCGCGCTGGCGCAACTGGTCGGCGTCCAGGCGTTCGACTTTCATGCCGTTGAGCTGCGAGCGGGCGTACAGCGCTTCCATCCGTTGTACTTCCAGATCAGTCGAAGCCACCAGCAACTTGCCGCACACCTCGAACTTGATCCCGTGCTCGGTGCAGAACTGCTTGGTCGCTTCGGCGCCACGTTTGCACAAGTCGGCCTTGAGGCTGCCCGGCGCGTAGTAGATGCCGGCATGGATCACGCCGCTGTTATGGCCGGTCTGGTGTTTGGCCAACAGGCTTTCCTTCTCCAGGATCACCAGCGAGGCGTTGGGCTGGCGCTTGAGCAACTCCATCGCGGTGGCCAAACCGACGATGCCGCCGCCGATGATGCAAAAGTCATAAATCATTGTTTTGGATACCTACGCATTTCAGTCTGCTTATCAGGTTGTCAGACTAATGGTTTTGTTAAAAAACAGCGCGCCATCGGCACGCTTTAAACGGGTTCGGATCGGTCAATTGATAGCGGGCAGTTCCAGATGCAGGCGCCTTGCTGCGGCGCGCAAGTGAGCCTCGGCACAGGCGGCAGCGCCTTGGGCATCACCGTCGACGATGGCCTGGTAGAGCGCAGTGTGTTCCTGGGTGGCATCGGCCGAGCCGCTGACAAAGCGGGTGGCGGAGTTTTCCCAGGCGGTCTTGCGGGCGCTGGCCAGTTGGCTTCTGAGGAAGTCATGGAAGGCCACGAAATAGTCGTTCTTGCTGGCCTCGGCGATGGCGCGATGGAATTCCACATCGGCCAGGGCGGCGGCGTCAAAGTCGGCGCGTTTGTCGTGCATTTCCTGCAGGGCGGTCTTCATGCGCTGCAGGTCGGCGGCGTCGCGGCGTTGGGCGGCAATCGAGGCGGCCTGGGTTTCGATCCACAGGCGCACTTCGAACATTTGCGCCAGGTCCGGGCGGCGACCGTTTTTTTCCGGGAAGCGGAACACGGTGCCGGCCGGGGTTTGCGAGATAAATGAGCCCAGGCCACGCCGCGCAGTCAGTACGCCGTCGGCCTTGAGCTGGGCAATCGCTTCGCGCACCACCGAACGGCTGACATTGAGTTGTTCAGCCAGTTGCTGTTCGGTGGGCAGGCGCGCTTCGGGCGCCAGTTGGCCGGAATCGATTTCTGCACGAATGGCGCTGACAACGCGCATAACGAGCGAATCAGGGCGCTGGAGCTCAAGCATGGGAAAACCTTGGTAATCAGGTTGTCAGACAATAGTCGTTACGATTTTACCTTGTCAAGACAGGTGTTACGCGGAACCGGGTGCGTAGGGCCAGGAAAAGGCCCACACCAATCAGTGCCAATGCCACGCCGAACGTGGCTTGCATCCCACTTCCCACGTCGGCGGGAGTGGCTGTGGCGAGGTCACCTGAAACCTGCGAAAACACTGCGCCCAAGGCCGAAGCCCCGGCGATCAGGCCCAGATTGCGCGACAGATTAAGCAAGCCGGCGATCACGCCACGGCGGTCTGCCAGTACGTCGCTCATCACGGCGGTGTTGTTGGCGGCTTGAAACTGGGCGTAGCCGAGGGTGAGGATGATCAGCGGGGCGATATACCCGGCAACCCCAAGGTTCAGCGGCGCCAGGGAGAGCAGCAGGCACCCCGCCAGCATCGCCAGCAGCCCGGCGATGGTCATCGGGCCGCTGCCGAAACGGTCGGTCAAACGTCCCGCAGGGATGCCCGTGAATGCCGAAACGCAGGGCCCGACTGCCATTGTCAGGCCCATCCAGGCGGGGTCGAGGCCTGCACCGTGGGTCAGGTAGAAGGGCCCGACCACCAAGGTCGCCATCATCACCGCCGATACCAGCGCGCTCATGGCCAGGCCAGCGCTTAGCGTTGAATCCCGTAAAGTCGACAAGAAACTGAACCCGGATTGCGCGGGCTGTTGCCCATGGCGGTCGACGCGCAGATAACGCCGGGCGAGGGCAAATGTCAGCAAACCCAGCGGCACGGTGATGAAAAACAGCGCGCGCCAGCCAAACCCCGCGATCAACACCCCGCCAAGGCTTGGCCCCAGCGCGGTACCCATGGCCGACATCGTGCCCAGCAACCCCATGGCGCGGCCGGTGCGTTCCTTGGTTACGGTGCCGCCCACCAGCGCCATGGTCATCGCCATCATGATCGCCGCGCCCAGGCCTTGCAGGGTGCGGGCCGCAATCAACAACCCGAGGGACGGGGCCATGCCGCACAAGGCCGAGGCCACGGTGAAGAGCAGTAACCCCGCCAGTAGCAAACGGCTGCGGCCCATCAGGTCGCCCAGTCGCCCAACGCTGACGATCACGGCGGTGATCGCCAGCAAGTAGGCGAGCACCACCCACTGCGCCACCTGGAACGATGCATCAAACGCCTGCACCAGGCTCGGCAGGCCGACGTTGGCGATGCTGGTGCCCA
Source organism: Pseudomonas sp. F8002 (assembly GCF_013385495.1). NCBI lineage: Bacteria > Pseudomonadati > Pseudomonadota > Gammaproteobacteria > Pseudomonadales > Pseudomonadaceae > Pseudomonas > Pseudomonas sp. F8002. The sequence goes on from NZ_JACAPW010000029.1 coordinate 42,755, forward strand.
AGGACGCCAGCAACATGGACAGTGACAGGGCGACGAGAGCGCCACGGGGTGCAGGTGATTTCATCAAGAGGCTCCAGGGTTTGACCGCTGTCAGAAATCTACGCCGTCACCTAACATGGCGGAAGGCGCAGCATTTGCACTTTATACGTGCGCCAAACGCCCTATGAGGTTTGCCGTGTCGACACCTGATTTCAATCTGCTGGTCACCCTCGATGTGTTGCTCGCCGAAGGCAGCGTCGCCCGTGCTGCTCAACGCTTGCGCCTGAGCCCGTCGGCGATGAGCCGGGCGCTGGCGCGACTGCGGGAAACCACCGGCGATCCGTTATTGGTCCGTGCCGGCCGCGGCCTGGTACCTACGCCGCGCGCTTTGGCGTTGCGCGAACAGGTCAGCCAGTTGGTGCAGGACGCCGAAGCGGTGTTGCGACCCGCTGCGACCCTGGATTTGAGCCAGCTGGTACGCACCTTCACCTTGCGCACCAGCGACGGATTTGTGGAAAACTTCGGCCCGGCGCTGTTGACGCGGATTGCCCGGGAAGCGCCTGGCGTGCGGTTGCGCTTCGTGCACAAGCCGGACAAAGGCAGCACACCGCTGCGCGATGGCAGTGTCGACCTGGAAACCGGCGTGGTCGACAGCAGCGCCAGCCCCGAGGTGCTGACCCAGGCGCTGTTCCGCGACCGGTTTATCGGCGTGGTGCGCAAGGGCCATCCGCTCAGCCAGGGCGAAGTCACGCCGCAGCGCTTCGCCGAAGGCCAGCACATCTACGTGTCCCGGCGTGGCCGTGATCAAGGCCAGGTCCATCAAGCCCTTGAAGCGCTCGGGCTGACCCGGGACGTGGTGACCATCGTCGCCGGCTTCTCGACCGCCCTGGCCCTGGCCCGCAGCACCGACCTGATCGCCAGCGTGCCGGAGCGGCATACCGCCAACCTGCACAGCGACCTCTACCGCTTTGCGCTGCCGTTCGTGTTCCCGGACTTCACCGTATCGATGCTCTGGCACCCGCGCCTGGACGCCGACCTGGCCCATCGCTGGCTGCGCGGTTGCCTGCGGGAGGTATGTGCGCAATGAGCCGAGCCCGGACATCCAGCCCCCCTGTGGCGAGGGAGCTTGCTCCCGCTGGGCTGCGAAGCAGCCCCAAAACCTGCATCCTGTTTCCCGCGAAAACAACGCGGCGCGCTTAATGGGGCTGCTACGCAGCCCAGCGGGAGCAAGCTCCCTCGCCACAATGGGTGCTTGCGGGTCCACGGCGGCCCTTCAGCAGGTACAATCCGCCGGGCCTTGAAATGAAACACCAGGAATTCAAATGTTCAGCCTTACCCATTATGAAACCCCATGCCCCGAGCCGATCAACGCGCAGATCCTGCAGATGGTGGTCGACTACCTGACGGACATCAGCATGGTCGCCATCCCGCCAAGCAACCTGCTGTACAACGTCTACCAGTACGCCATCGGCTACGAGGTGCACCTGTACCTGGAAGCGCTGGGCGGGTCCAAGGGCATTGCGGTGGAATTGATCGTCGCGCTGGACGCGCAGGAGCAGGTGATCGGCTTCCTGCTGTACCTGCCGGTGAAGGACGATCCCGAGGCGTGCGGCGTGGCTTACATGGCGGTGCACGCCAGCCATCGGCGCAAAGGCGTGGCGCGGGCGATGATGCAGGACATGCTGGCCCGCTACCCCCATGCCGAACTGACCTGCGCAGTGGAGAAGGTCCCGGCGTTCGAGTCCATGGGCTTTCAACTGCGCGGTGTGCGCGGTACCCAGGTGTTGATGAACACCCGCGACTACAGCACTGACGGCTTGATGGGGTTGCTGGATGTGGCGTCGATCTACAGCTCGCTGGAGGTGCGGCAGATCCACACCTACCTCCTGCAAAAGCACGGCAAGCGGGCGATGGTCGATGCCGAAAAACAGCGTGATCGTCACTTCGACCAGATGACCCACAAGGCTCGGATGTTTGTACATGCAAGGCTGGGCTAACGCGCGCCTCGACTCACCATCGACTTGATGCTCGCAAACAGCTCCTCTTGCGCCTCCAGCGGGCTGATCTCCCCGCTGGCCGCAGCATGGGACAAGGCGTCCGCTGCGCCCAGCATTGCGCGTAAACCGGGCTGGCCAATCACACCGTCCACGGCAAAGGGGGCGAGGGCATCGCGACACTTGCCGAGGAAAATCACGTCGTACTCGCGCTTGATGGTTTCCAGTTCCGGGCTGCCGGCCAGGGCCGCAATCACTCCCGGAATTTCCCGCCCCTGCAACAACACACAGTCGACATAGCACGAGGCAATCACCCGGGCGCGATCATCCAGGGTGGGTTCGCTGGCCTCGATTGCGGCGGCAAATACCTGGTTCTGACGGGCGTCGAAATCTTCATACAGCGCGGCCAGCAGCCCCGCACGATCGCCGAAATGGTCATACACAACCGGCTTTGTAACGCCGGCCAACTCGGCCAGATGCCCGAGGGTCAGCGCGTCGGTGCCTTCCTCGCGCACCAGTTGCCAGGCCACGTCGAGCAACTGGCGCAGCCGGTCATCCCGGGACAGGCGACGGCGAGGGGCAGGGGATTGATCGCTTGACATGCTTATATACCAAAAGTAACTTACCAACGGTAACTTAGCTCAAGCCTACTCAATTTGCCTGCTCATCGCCACCCCCCCGAAGGAGTCATTGCCATGCACGCGCTGATCGTCGTTGCCCATCACGACCCACAATCTCTCACCCACAGCCTCGCCAAACAGGCTGCTGCCGGCATCATTGCCGCAGGGCACACCTTCGAGATCGCCGACCTCGCCGCCGAAGGTTTCGACCCACGCTACAACGCCGCCGACCATAAAGTGCATCGCACCCGCGCCACGCCGCCGGCCGACGTACTGGCCGAACAGGCCCGACTCGACCGCGCCGACGCCTTGGTGCTGGTGTTCCCGATCTTCTGGTGGTCGATGCCGGCCTTGGTCAAGGGCTGGATCGACCGGGTATTCGTCAACGGTTGGGCGATCGACTACAGCCTTGAGACGAAGGTGGTGAAAAAACTCGGCCACTTGCAGGTGCACTTACTGGGCGTTGGCGGGGCGGACGAAGGGGTGTTTGAACGCCACGGCTATGCCGACGCCATGCGCACGCAAATCGACCATGGGATCTTTGATTACTGCGGTGCGAAAGTGCTGACATCCGAGCTGCTGCTGGACTCGGAAAGCGGCGCTGCGGAACAGCATCTGGAGACGGCGGCAAAGCTGGGGCGACAACTCTTCGTCACCCTGGAGCCTTGCGAATGTGAAGCCAATTAAATTTGGCGCTGCAAGGAACTGTTGCTTGATTTATGCCACGCAGAGTGAGCTGCCTACATTGGTAAGCTCAAATAACCTAAAGTGAGAAATGATTATGACAGTTTCAAATATTCCCAATATGGCAATGAACTCCCCGTATGTCCCAAAGGATGACCCAAAGCAGGACGAATTCGCGGGTCTGAATGAAGAACAACAACAGCGGCACGCTAAGTACCCCGAAATGAGTTTGCGTGACCTGTTGGCTGGGCACGGAACGGAAATGAAGCAGCAAGGCGGTGGCAGGCTTATCTGGTAGCCGACACCTGCGGCGGGGTCGGGCTGGATCGCCAGGTTGCTTCACTGTTGGCGAAACAAGTCATGGGCATCCAGCAACCGATACGCAATCTCCGGCCGCTTCTCCATGCTCTTGCGAATCGCTGCCGGGATCGACTGCCGGGTCTTGCGACACAACCCCGGCAAGTCATCGATAACGATCTGAATCCCGCGCATGCTTTTGACTTCGGTATGACCGGGCGCGATATGCACGCAATGGTCGCCAGGCCAGGACGGATTTAATTCAGGCCATCATGCAGGGCTTGCACCCGGTCACCTTCCTTGACCCGCAGGTTGGCCAGTTCGGTGAAGCGTACCGGCGTGTTGTTGAACGCGGCCAGTACGGCGAGGGTTGGAATGGCATCCTGCATCTGCGAGCCAATGACCACGGCTGCATCTGCGGGAATTGCGCAATCACTGCCTGGGCCTTGGCGTCGGGCTAGGTGAAATCCTGCGGAGTAACCCCATGCCTTACGCCCGAATCTCCCTGTATCGCGGAAAATCCCCCGAGTACCTGAAAGCCCTTTCCCAGGGACTGCATGATGCCCTGGTTGAAAGCTTCAAAATCCCTGTTGCTGATCGCTTCCACGTGATTCACCAACACGACGTTGGCGAGATGATCATCGACCCCAACTGCCTGGGCGGCCCGCGCAGTCATGACTATGGAGTGATCGCGATCACCGGCGGCAAACCTCGGGATACTGAGACCAAGCGACATGAGTGGTTGTTTGCGGGGGGAAGGGGGAATAAGAGGTGTGGGCGCGCCGTCAAGCCAACCGAGTCTGCGCCCGGTTTATTCGTTATATTTTAACGTTCTCGCGGATATTCCAGCCGTACTTGAGCGCTCCACCATCCTTGCCACCATCGGCTTTTTGCGGCTGGTAACTGACCTCGACTTTGGCGAAGTTCAGGCCGACTTCTTCGGTCAGCACATCGCTGGTTGTCACTGCCCCGGTTTCGTAGGACGTCACCATGACTTCCTTGAGCGTAATGACCAGGTACTCCACGGCGCTGGCACCGCCCGCTTTACGAACCACCAGCCGGGCTTCGGGATAATGTTTGCCGGTGGAACACGCCATCATCAGGTTGGGCGTGGACTTGTCCAGAGTCTTGGTAATCGACAGGTTTCTTATATTGACCTTGCCAGCACCGCCACCCGTACCAGAATGCATCGATCCTGATTGTTTCATTCCCCAGCCCCAACTACTGATCTCGATTTCATCACGGTGTGCCTGGTCGTTGGACTCACCCTTGATATCGCCCAGCTTCAAAAACATATCAGTCGCCATTGTTGCTCCTTGTCCTCACTGTCGCCGGTAGTGGCGCGGGGCGTACTTTTCCAATTGGAATGATTGCCCACAAGACGCTGAGATGTGATCGGGAAGTGCCTGTCTGGAAAAGAGGAGTTTTCCGACAATTTTTTAAGCGGATCACTCTTACTCTCTGCGTTCTTGTGCAATCCAGGAGTAAAGGAATGACTTCCAGCGTCTTGAAAGACGGTTTTCCCGCGGCCCATCGCACCACCCGCGAACGGATCGAAGGCAGTATCGACCTCGGCCGATTGTTTGCCGCGATCGATGCCGATCCGGCGATTGCGGGGGCAGGAGTGGTGTACCTCGATGATCAACTGTGGCCGGTGACGTTGCGTGAGTTTCAGCCGATTTGCAGTGTGTTGCCCAAACGGGTGGTTTTGCGTGAAGCGCCGAGGTACATGGCGCGGCTGGATTTTGTACGGGAGCTGCAGAAGGAGCCGAGGGAGTCGCAGGTGGTTTTTGAGGCGCTCGGCGCAGGGTTATCCTGTGGTGCTGCCGTATTGGGTTGGCTGGTTTTCTCGGGTGGCTCAGTTGCTACACCGTTTACGGCTGGCGTAAGTACTGCTGTGGCAGGTATGGCTTTCACAGCAGCCGTGGCAAGCTCTTTTCAATGCGGCGCGGGTCTGTACAGGACTCGTAATGAGATGAAAGACCCTGCGATCAACGATGATCTAAATGAAGCTGAGTGGTATCGCTACGTAATGCCGGTACTGGATGGCGTATCGCTTCTAGGAGCTGGCACGTCCGGTTTGACGACGCTGAAACTCATGCGGGCCAGGAAGGTATCAACTGGCAGGAATTGGTTGGAGTTGTCCAAGGACCTGAGTAGGCAACAGAGAAAAGCGTTGACCAGGGAGCTGTTGACGCTTCGAGCCCCTAATATGGGCAACGCACTACGGAAACTTCAGCAACGCATGGGGACTCTGCCAAAAAGCTACACGGCTACACAAATCAATCAAGCGACGGTCACGCAAATAAAGGATGCGATTGGCGCGTCTATGAGTATTACCGGCAGCGGTTTGTCCGGGAATATTAGAACCGTCGCTATCGGCCTATACGAAGAGTTTGAATGATGGAATTGAGGCATTCACGTCAGGCCTTTCTGGCTCGGTATGGCCCGGTTTTTATTGGTGCTTTTTTTTGCGCGCTTCTTGCGCTTGTTATGGCGAGCGCGCTTTTGGGCAGCACCTATCTACATCGGATTTCTGGTTACCGCAATTACTCGGGTCTTGATATGGGCGTAATGTCAGTGATCTTGTCGGTGGGAAATGCTCTTGTTGTGCGAGGGCGAGCGTGGGGAGTCTGGATAATGGTTGGCTGTTGTGTGCTGAGCTTTTCTGCGGTGATGTTCACTATCAGCTACACACCAGATCTTTTTACTTTCTCGACAGGGCTTTTGTTCTCGCTTCTAGGCCTCTACCTCCTGAACACTAAACGCCACCGCCAAATGCGCGCAGAACTCGTTCTACTTCGCCACGAACGCAAGCGTTACAAAGCCGGTTTTCGGCCCCCGCGTACTCAGGAGATGGCCCAGGCTCGCCTCGAATACAAAACGGCCCGCAGGCTCAAGCGAGAAAATCGCCGCAAATGGAAGGCTGCCCTCAACCCTCGCGAAACAAGTCATGAGCATCCAGCAACCGATACGCAATCTCCGGCCGCTTCTCCATGCCCTTGCGAATCGCCGCCGGAATCGACTGCCGGGTCTTGCGACACAACCCCGGCAAGTCATCGATAACGATCTGAATCCCGCGCATCGTCTTCACTTCCGTATGACCCGGTGCGACATGCACGCGAATGCCCAGTTGCTGGTACATCAGCTGTTGCATGCGCTCAAGGTCGGGCAGGCTTTGCAGGTTTTCGAGGCGTTCGAGCAGGCGTTTTTCTTCCTGGCGCGTCAGGTGCAGGATGCGCGCATCGGCGCCGGGAAGGTCGAGCAGTTGCTCACGATTGCAGTCGCAGACGCCGGGTGGGCAGGGTTGGCGAATCGTCATGCAATCTCCCTCCCGTTACCGGCGCCGGCGGCTTACCAGGTCAGATGGACCCCAAGGCTTTCCAGCTCTTTCCAGTACTCAGGATAGGTCTTGCCGACGCAGTCCGGGTCCTGGATCCTGATCCCCGAGACCTTCAGGCCCGCCAGGGCAAAGCACATGGCGATGCGGTGGTCAGCGTGGGTGTCAATCAGCGCGTTGCAGGTGGTACCCGCCAAGGCCGGATCGCTGGCTACCAGCAAGTCATCACCTTCAATGGTCGCCAGGCCCGGACGGATTTCATTCAGACCGTCATGCAGTGCCTGCACCCGATCACATTCCTTGACCCGCAGGTTGGCCAGTTCCGTGAAACGTACCGGTGTGTTGTTGAACGCGGCGAGCACGGCGAGGGTGGGGATTGCGTCCTGCATCTGCGAACCGACAACCACCGGTTGCATGTGCGGGAACTGCGCGATCACTTCCTGGGCCTTGGCATCGGGCTGGGTGAAATCCTGCGGGGCGACACCAAGGTCGATGCGGCCACCGGTCAGCACTTCAGCGGCCCACAAATAGGTGGCGGCGGAAGCGTCAGGTTCGATCAGGTAATCGTGGGCGGTGTAGCCGGTCGGGGCCACGCGCCAGGTGCTTTCATCGACGATGTCCACCTGGGCACCGAAGGCGCGCATGCAGTCCAGGGTCAGGTCGACATAGCCACGGGCGCCAATGTCCTTGCCGGTCAGTGCCACTTCAATCGGGGCTTCGCCGCACGCCGCCAGCATCAACAGCGCCGACACGTACTGGCTCGACAGGCCGCCGTCGATCTCGAAACGCTTGGCTTGCACGCGGCCAGTGCCATGGACGGTCACGGGTGGGCAACCGGTAGGGCTGTCGACCTGGATGCCATTCTGGCCGAGGGTCGCCAGCAGCGGGCCGATCGGGCGTTTTTGCATGTAGGCGTCGCCGTCCAGCACCACGGTGCCTTGTACGGTGGCCACGGCGGCGGTGAGAAAGCGCATCGCGGTGCCGGCGTTGCCGAGAAACAAAGGCTGCGCCGGCAATTGCAGCTTGCCCAGGCTGGTGACGACGAACGTGGTGTCGTCCGGTTCATCGATCACCACGCCCATCTGCCGCAGGGCCACCGACATGTGGCGGGTGTCATCGCTTTTCAGCGCGCCGCTCAAGCGACTGGTGCCCTTGGCCAGGGCCGCCAGCAGCAGGGCACGGTTGGTAATGGATTTGGAGCCGGGGGGCGCTACCTTGCCGTTCAATGGAAAGTTGGGCGGTGTAACGGTCACGGTTTTCTGCGAACTCAAGGTACAAGGCTCCTGCTTCAAGGCGGGTGGCGTTTGGCGGACACGAATAATCGGCCAAACACGCCACCCTTGTCGAGCATGGATCTACGCCTCCAGCCCTGCCACCGGCTTCCAGGCGGCCAGTGGTGTCAGGAAATGCAGCTCAAAGCGCCGCTCGCTGAACGCCCATTGCCCTTGCCGGCGTTCGAACCGATCGTGATAAAGACCGCTGATCTGCACCTGCCCCAGTTCGTTATGGGTGCACAGGCAATCCACCGCAACCCTCGCGCTGGCGGTATCGCCGCTGATGTCGATCAGCGGGTTGGCCATCCAGTGATGCATATGCGGCATGGCTGCCCAGTTGAGGTGGGCGGAAGCTATGATCGCGGCGACGCCGTCATGGCAGCCGAACGCGGCACCGGGGTCCAGCCGTGCGTCGTCGTGCCAGATGCTGCGCAGCAGCGTTTCGTCGCGGGCGTCGAAGGCGTGGGCGTACTCATTGATCAGGCGCTCCAGGGCGAAGCGGGTTTCCAGCTGTTCTACGCGGGCGATGAGGTCGGTCATGACAGAGGCCTTTATTGAGGGAAATCGGTGGAGGTGGACAGCGAGCGCCAGCGTTCAAGATCAGCGCGAACCTGGTCCAGCTTGGCTTCGACGACACTCAGCGCATCGCTGCCAGCGACGAAGCGCAACGGCGGTGCTGCCAGAGCCGCCAATTGCACAACCGCCAGGCCGAGTCGGTACGGGTCGCCGATTTGCCGGTGATTACGAGCCTCGAAGACCGCCAGCGTGCGGGCGCGAAATTCGGCGTAATCCTCAAGTGCCCGGGTGCCGAGCTTGAGCATGCGGCTGTCGAGAAAGTCAGTACGAAACGCCCCGGGCTCCAACAGCGTCAGGCGGATGCCGAACTCGGCGACTTCCTCGGCCAGGGCTTCGGAAAACCCTTCAATCGCAAACTTCGACGCCGAATACATCGAGGCCCCACGCACGCCCTTGAAGCCGCCATTGGACGACATCATCACCAGGTGCCCGCTGCGCTGGCGGCGCATCACCGGCAGCACTGCGCGGGTGACGTTGAAGGTGCCGAACACGTTGGTCGCGAACTGACGCTCGATGGCCTCGGGCTCGACTTCCTCGAATGGCCCGAACTGTCCGTAGCCTGCGTTATTGACCAGCACATCGATGCGTCCGAATCGCGCCACTGCTGCGGTCACCACCGTTTGGGCCTGTTGCTCATCGCGGATGTCCAGCGCGGCGGTCATCACCTGGTCGCTGCTGTAGGTCTGGTCCAGACGGGCCAGGTCAAGGTCGGTGGCTACCACCTGGTCGCCGTTGACCAGCGCCGCGCGGGCGATGCCGGCACCCAGGCCGCCGGCGCTGCCGGTAATCATCCAGACTCGGCTCATAGCGGCATCTCGCTGCCGATCCAGTCGAGGATCGAAGCGTGACGCGGCGCCCAACCCAGCTCGGCGCGAGCGCGCTTGGCCTTGACCCGGCTATTGGTGCCGAAGGTGTAATGCACATGCATCGGGTCCCAATGTTGCTCGGCTTCTTCGGCTGGCCATGACTGCACCGCGCCCAGGTTCATGCGCTTGGCCAGTGCGGCGGCCATATCGATAAACGACGCCTCACCGTTTTCCAGAAAGTAAAACGCGCCGGCCGGGGCTTTTTCCACGGCCAGCAGGAACAGTTGCGCGACGTCATCAATGTGCACGTTGGACCAGCGATTGACCCCGGCCCCGACGATACGCATCACCCCGGTTTCCCGGGCACGGGCCATCAGGAACGGCAGTTGGAAGCTGTGATCGGTCAATCCATGGCCCACGCCATAGATGTTGCTCGGGCAGATCACCACGCTGCGAATATCTTGGTCGGCGGCAGCCATCATGCGCAGGTCAATGTCGTAGCGGGCTTGCTTGGGGGCCTCGATGATGAAGGGGGTGTCTTCGTCAAAGATGTGTTCGGACAAGGTATTACCCAACGCGTCATCGCCGATGATGCTGGAGCCGCTGGTGTGGATCAGCAGTTTGCCCGAGCCACGCAGCGCCTCGATGAACGCGTCGACGGCACCGGCGTGGTCGCTGTTGGCAGCATCGATCACGGCGTCGGCCTGGCGTGCTTCGTCGATCAGTAATTGGCGGTCATCCAGGCTGCCGATCACCGGGGTGATGCCCTGGGCCTGCAAGCGCCCGGCTTTCTGCGGGTCGCGCAGCAGGCCGCGCACGCTGTGCCCTTGGGCGATCAAGTGATGGGCAACGCTGCCGCCGACGAAACCATTGGCACCGGTAAGGAAAATCTTCATGGGAAAAAGCCTGTGGCTGGGGAACGAGCCACCACCATAGGCGTGAACAATTAGCGGAAAAACAGGCCTGAGTTCTGTTTAGAATGGACTCCAGAGTCCTTAATGGGTAAGCGTATGGAAAGCCTGAATGCCATCGGCGTGTTTGTCGCGGCAGCTGAAGCCCGCAGCTTTGTCGGTGCTGGCAGGACGCTGGGCATCTCGGCGTCGGCGGTGAGCAAGAGCATCGCCCGGCTGGAAGCAAAGTTTGGTGTGCGGCTGTTTCATCGCAGCACCCGCAGCATCACCCTCACGGCCCAGGGTACGCAATTTGTCGAGCGCTGCCGGCGAGTCCTGGCGGAGCTGGAAGTGGCGGGTGAAGAGCTGTCGCAAACCCTTGTCGCGCCCCAGGGCCCGCTGCGGGTTGGCCTGCCGATGATTGCCCGGCCGTTCCTGGCGATGTTCGGCGAGTTCCAGGCGCTGTACCCGCAGATCCAGCTGGACCTGGATTTCAACGACCGCCTGGCGGACGTGATTGCCGAAGGTTTCGACGCGGTAATCCGCAGCGGTGTACCGAAGGATTCCGGGCTGTCGGCGCGTCCGCTGGGCACCTATCGAATGTTGGTCGTTGGCTCCCCGGACTATCTGGCTCGGAACGGAACGCCGCGTTGCCCGGAAGACCTGTACGCACATCGCTGCATCCATTTCCGCTTTCCCGCCTCCGGCAAACTCCAGGCCTGGCAGATGCGCCGCGACGAGCGAGCGCTGGAGCTTGAGCTGCCGCGCTCGATGATCTGCAATTCGGTGGAAGGACGCATGGAGCTGGCGGTGCAGGGCCAGGGCCTGACTTATGCGGCCGACTTCGTGGTGCGCGAGGCACTCGCGGCCGGGCATCTGGTGGAGGTGCTTGGGGATTACACCTGGGAGGGTGGCCAGTTCAACCTGCTGTGGCCGTCGGGGCGGCAGGTGCCGCCCAAGCTGCGGGTGTTTATCGAATTTATTGTTGCCAATATGCCGTTGGTACGTGGGACGTCTTAACCCGGCATGCGGCCATTCAAGTCGCCGTAGGTGAACGCCTTCAGCTCATGGATATCGAGTTTCCCGGTTCGCAGGAAACCTTCGGCCAGGCTGTGCATGATGCCATACAGGAATTCGGCGATGCTCGAGCCGGCCGTGAGGCGGCGTACGCCCAAGGCTTGCAGCGTCTCGGGCGCGGGCAGGCCGGCCCAGGCCAGCACGTTGACTGGCAAGTTGGTCGCCTGGCAGAGCTGCTGGATTTCGTGCTCCAGGTGGATGCCGGCGGCAAACAGCCCGTCGGCGCCTGCGCCCTGGTACAACGCGGCGCGCTTGAGGAGTTCTTCAAGGCGCTGTGGCTCCGGGGCCAATCCTTTCAAATACACGTCGCTGCGGGCATTGATAAACAGCTTCACGCCACAGTTGTCAGCCACACGACGGGCGACTTCGATCTTGCGGGCCAGCAGTTCAGGCGTGCCGGCACCGTCCTCGATGTTAATCCCGACGGCACCGGCGTCGATCACCGCCTTGATCACCCGGCCCACGTGCTCCGGGTCGTCGGAATAACCGGCCTCGATGTCCACGCTCAGCGGCACATCGATGACGCGGGCGATGGACTGCACGGTGCTCACCAGCAACGGCAGAGGCAGTTGATTGCCGTCCTTGTAGCCATGGGTCCAGGCGACTGCGGCGCTGCTGGTGGCGACGGCCTGGCTGCCCAGTTGCGCCACCAGGCGCGCACCGCCGGCATCGGCAACGTTGGGCAGGATCAGCAATTGGGCGTGGTGCAGGGCGTGGAAGGCGGTGGCGTGGGCGGTCATGGCGGGTCAGTCCTTTGAGTGGGCTTTGTTGTTGAAGGCGCCTGTCATATCAAGAATCGGCCCGGCATCGCAATCGATAACACACCACTGGTCGACATTTCCCACGTTGATGTCGATTGAGCGCCTGATTGATCGACTACAGGCACAACAACCCGTCGAATCAGGAGAGTGATCATGTCTTACGTAGATGGCTGTGTGATCGCGGTGCCCACCGCAAACCGCGAACAATTCATCCAGCATGCCAAGGCCGCCGCCGTGGTGTTCAAGGACCATGGCGCGCTGAATATCATCGAGTGCTGGGGCGATGACGTGCCCCAGGGGCAGGTGACCTCGTTTCCCATGGCGGTCAAGCTCAAGGAGGATGAAACCGTGGTGTTTTCCTGGATCGTCTGGCCGTCGCGGCAGGTGCGTGACGCCGGGATGAGCAAGGTGATGGAAGACCCGCGCCTGAAGGCAGACGTCAATCCGATGCCGTTTGATGGGCAACGGATGATCTATGGCGGGTTTGAGATGATCCTCAACACCTGAGGCCAGGCGTTCATGGACAGCCGCTGTAGTCCGATCGCCTGTCGCAGGGTAGGACCGACGATAACTCTGGTGCAAGACCAGTGCGAAAGCTACGCAAAACAAGGACATGACGCGATTTGTCTGACAGGAACGTCGGGTAGACAACCCGGCGAGGTGGGCTAAGTTCAAGGCGCTTCCCATGAGGGGAAGTCTTCAATCAAGGAGTGACTGAAATGAACAAACCCCAGACTCAACTCAGGCATGGTCGCGTCGTGACACCCGCCAGCCGTGGCTCGGTGGCGGTAGAGCGTGGCCTGCTGGAAAACTGGCAAGTCAACGAAATGGAAGGCGGCAAGAACTTCCCGGCCCTCAACGCCGGGCCGTTTCCGGCGCCCTATGAAACCGACGATCAAAGCGTCACGCCGCCCGCCGACGGGCACATCCTCAGCGGCGGCAAGACCGATGCCCGCGACTGCGTGAACTTCACCGACGAAGAAATGGCTAAAAAGCTCAACACTCCGTTTAACTGGCCGTTGTTGAATGTTGAAGCCGGCCAGGTGTTCAAGGTGCAGTGGGATTACACCGCCGCGCACGTGACTCGTGGCTATCGCTGGTTGATCACCCGGGACGGTTGGGATCCCAGGCAGCGCATCAGCCGCGCCCAACTGGAGGCCAAGCCTTTCTTCGAGGACTTCTATACCCAGGTGCCGTATTACCAGCACTCGGCCGAACTGAAGGCCAAGGTTGAACATCAGGTGACATTGCCCAAGGGCAAGAAGGGCCGGCATGTGCTGGTGTTGATGTGGATCGTGGCCAACACCGGCAATGCGTTCTATCAGGCGTTTGACGTCGATTTCAACTAGCGGCAACTGAATCTGGAGGAACAACATAAATGTGGCGAGGGAGCTTGCTCCCTCGCCACAGGTGTTGCGTTCAGCGCTGGGCCAACCAGTAGTCGTGCAACGCACGGGCGGCCGGTTCGATGGCGGCTACCCGTTGCTGATGGGCGTCAACATCCAGGTCTGCCGGCAGTTCAAAGTTGTCCTGCTCGGCGCACCAGGAAATCTTTTCCAGTTGCCCGGCCTGTTCGGCAGGCAGCTCTGGCCAGTTGCCGATAGCGGCGCCACGGATATAACCAAAGCACCATTCTTCCGCCAGGGTCAGTGGCTGGTCCTGATGCTCGGTTTCCTCGAAACGTGCCTTGAAACCCTGGGCGTCGGTCGCCAGTTGCGTGGCAATGGCGTTCATATGGCGCACGCACAGTTCAAGGAACTGGCCAGCTTCTTCCGGGCTTTCCCAATCCGGGTTCTGCCCACCAAAGATACCGGGGAACCATTCGGCAACCTCCACCTGCGCGGGGCTTGAAACCAGGGCGGTGAAGTAACCGTCGAGCTCGGCCAGGTTCAGCACCGAGTGGTCGTCGCCGTACTTGAGCAGGGTGTCGTCGATGAACTCGAAATCGGCGGGGGCGAGGGGTTGGTCGTGCATGGGCATATCCTTTGTGCGTGGAACGCCGCTGATGGGGCGGCTTAAAGCGCGGAGGATGGCGCGTGTCGGGGTTTTAATCCAGCTTCTTCAACGCTTTTCCCACAGGACGCACAGCTTGCTCATGCACATCGAACCTGCCACCGCGAGAATGATCGGCACCAGGAAGTCATGGTCGATGCGGGTGAATTCCGCCACCAGCACGATTGCCGTCAACGGCATGCTCATGCTCGATGCCAGGAACGCCGCCGCACCGATGATCGCGAACGCCCCCAGCGGCACGCCGGGCCACAGCAGGCTCCAGGCGCCGCCGAGGATGATGGCGAGCAGGGCGCCGTTGGCCAGCGCCGGGGTCAGCAAACCGCCTTCGGCACCGGCGCGCAGGCTGCTCGCAGTGATCAGTACCTTGACCACCAGCAGCACCGCGGCGAGGCCGATGGTCAGCTCATTGTCAAAGCCCAGCTGCGCCGGGCCCTTGCCGTTGCCGAGGATCTGCGGCAGGAAAATCGCCAGGCCCCCGATGATCGTGAAGTTGATCAACGACAGTACCGGCAACCGCCAGCCACGGGCGGCGTTGCTGCGGGCCGCGCCGGTCAGCCGGGTGAATCCGTAGGCGGCCAGGCCAAACACCGGCCCGCCGGCCAGCGCCCAGGCGATCAAGCCTGGGCTGAGCACAAAGTGCGGCACCACGTATTGCGCCTCTGCGCCCAAGCCAATCCAGGCCACCGACGCGCCGATGGCCGAGGTGGCCAACGCAATCACTGCCGCCGGCCAACTGAACACACCCACCAACACTTCGAGCACAAACACCGCGCCGCCCAACGGCACGTTGTACACCGCCGCCAGCCCGGCGCCCGCACCGCAGGCGACGATCAGCCGATGCATGTCCGGCGCCAGTCGCGCCCGCTGTGACAACCAGGTGGCGGCCAGCGCGCCGACTTCCCGTGGCGCCACTTCACGGCCCAATGGCGAGCCGAGGGCCACAGTGATGATTTGCAGCACGGCGTGGGCGAGGGTGGTCTTGGGCGGCATGATCGGTGCCTGGGCGGAGACCGCCTGCTTGATGCTCACCAACGGGCGGCCATAGTGGTAGATCAACCACCAACCCACACCGGCCACCAGGCCACAGGTGATCAGCACCAGCACCCGGCGTTCGGGCGCGGCGGCGGTGACGCCGAGCAAAAAGGTTTCATGGCTGATCAGGCTGTCGAGGCTGTAGCCGTAGGCCAGATGCTGGATGCCGTGCAGCAGCAAGGCGAGCAGCATGCCGCCCAGGCCGGCGCCGATGCCGGTGAAGATGACGACAAGTGCGAGAATCAGCAGCGAACGGATTTTTGAGGGCATGAAGGGTCCAGGGAGCCGGGTTTCCGAGCCCGATTCTATAGCGCAATGGTGACGCCATAGCCCCGAGATGTAATGCACATGCGCGAACTGGCCTTCCACAACATTGCATTACGTTCAGATTACTTTAACGGCCCGGCCAATTGCCTGAATCGGACCTGTCGGCTTGCCGGTTTTCGACCCGCCGGGATTTTCCAGGGTCAGCTCAAACAGCTGGTTCGGCGCCAGTGGCGGGAGTTTGTCCAGGGGCACAGATAACGTCTGCCCCGGCTTGACCAAGCCCAGCGACACCGGGCCTTGCCAGTCTTCGCCCTTGGTCCAGAACTGCAGCGTCTTGTCTGCCGGTACTTCCATGATGCCCAGGGGAATCAGCTGGATTTCCTGGGTATTGCTCGCCTGGATTACCCAGCCCGGGGCCTGGTTTTGCGGGGCTACCAGCACCACCACATACGCGGTCGGGTTGATGGCGACCGTACGGGTCAACAGCAGTGTCGCCAATACCAGGCTCGCCGCGATGCCGGCGCCGGCCAGTCCGCGCCACAACGCCAGCCTGTTCCACCATGAGACCGGCGAGTCCCGGGTGGCTGAATGCCCCAGGCTGCTCTCGATGCGTCGCCATAAATACACCGAAGGCGTTGCCGGGGCGGCCTGTCCAGTCAGTGGCAGCAGGCGCTGTTCCCAGGCGTCCACTGCCGCACGCAAGTCGGCATCGGTGGCCAGGCGCTGTTCCACCTCGGTGCGTTGCTCGGTGGGCAAGGTGCCCAGCACATATTCGCTGGCCAGTTCGTCGATGCTGTTCATGCCATGCACTCACGCAATGCCGCGAGGCTGCGTTTGATCCACGCTTTCACGGTACCCAGCGGGGTGCCGAGTTTGTGCGCGATTTCGCTGTGGGAATAACCGTCTACATACGCATGCAGGATGCAGTTGCGGCGGGCCGGGTCGAGTTGTTCGAGGCAGCTGTAGATCCGCCCCGAGTGCGCCTGATAGTCGAAGGTGTCAGCGCGCTCTGCGCTTTCATGCTCTTCGCTGAGGGGCACCTCGCGTCCATTGCTGCGCACGGCATTTAGCGCCAGGTGCCGGGTCACGCTGTATACCCAGCCGCGGGCCGAGCCTCTGTGCGGGTCAAAACTGGCCGCGCCGTTCCAGATCTTGATGAAGGCGTCATGCACGATATCTTCGGCCACGGCCTTGTCACGCACGATGCGCAACGCGACCCCCAGCAGCCGGCTGCTTTCCTGTTGATACAGCCGGCGCAAGGCCGGTTGTTCGCCACGGGCGCAGGCCAGCAGGCAGGCTTGATAGTCAAAATCGGCTTCAGGCAAAGACAGGTTCCCAGGTGGAGGCCCCGGCGGTGAGCCCGGGGCGCTTTCGCAGCAGCGTAGACGAATCTGGTCAGTTGGCCGCCCAGAAGATGTAGTCGGCCTGGTATTTGACCACTTCCTGCTTGCCCTTGTTGGCCGCCGTGCATTCCGTGCCTGGCGCCACGCCGCCCTTGAGGGCCACCCGCTGGATATACGCGACGCCACTCATCGCGCCCTTGCCTTCGGCGGGGTTGGCCTTGACCAGTTGATAAGGCAGGTTGCCAGGGCTGGACGGCGCCACGGCCAACTGGGTGCCGGTGACTTTCGAACCATCCTTGGCCTGCCAGGTGGCCGGCGGGCCGAAGTAGCTACCGACCTGCTGGCCACTGCGGTCATTGAGCACCGCCTTGGGCCCGACGAAAAACCATTCGGTCTGGCCGACAGCATTGGCCTTGTCCCGGCATTCGTAGGTGATTTCGCCGACTCCGGTGGTTTCCATGGTCACCTTGTGGCCGTCCGGCACCTTGATGCTGTCGGGTAAACCGGTCTGGGCAAAGGCAGTCGGTGCAGCGGCGA
The DNA here is from genome assembly GCF_013385495.1 of Pseudomonas sp. F8002. NCBI lineage: Bacteria > Pseudomonadati > Pseudomonadota > Gammaproteobacteria > Pseudomonadales > Pseudomonadaceae > Pseudomonas > Pseudomonas sp. F8002. The sequence continues at coordinate 60,245 of NZ_JACAPW010000029.1, forward strand.
AAAGGCAGGTCACGCAGAACAGGGCTTTGGCGTTCATCGGTGTCTCTCCATAAGGGCAGCAAGGCGCTGCTACCTGTACTACCCACGGCACGCGCAAACGGATGCAGCGATTAGAAAATAAATCTTCAAGGGCGCACACTGTGGGCCCCCGCACTACCAGAGGAGAGATTGACGATGACCGGTGTTCACAAGTCTGCTCAACAGGGTTTCTCTACTCAGGCCGTCACGTACGCCCAAGGCCGGCCGGACTATCCACGGCAACTCACGGGTTGGCTCACCGACGCCCTGCAGATCAATCCCCACTCCACGGTCATCGACCTGGGCGCCGGCACCGGCAAGTTCACCCGCTTGCTCAGCACCGTGGCGCCGACGTTGATCGCAGTGGAGCCGGTGGAGGCAATGGGCGCGCAGTTGCACAAACTGCTGCCCCAGGTGCGCCTGCTGTCGGGCACCGCTGAAGCCATCCCCCTGGAGTCGGCCACCGCTGATGCCCTGGTGTGTGCCCAGGCGTTCCATTGGTTTTCCACGGAAGCGGCCCTGGCGGAAATTCACCGGGTGCTCAAGCCGGAGGGTCGCCTGGGGTTGATCTGGAATGTGCGGGATGAGTCGGTGGACTGGGTCGCGGCCATCACCGAAATCATCACGCCCTACGAGGGCGACACACCGCGCTTTCATACCGGACGTTGGCGCGAGGCCTTTACCGGCGAGTATTTTTCCGCCCCCGAAATGACCTGCTTCCCCTACAGCCATGTCGGCAGCCCCCAGGAAGTGATCATGGACCGCTTCCTTTCCGTGAGCTTTATCGCCGCATTGCCACCGGCAGAAAAGGCGCAGGTGACTGAGCAGTTGCAGTCGCTGATCAACACGCATCCGGCCTTGCGCGGCCGTGAGACGGTTGCGTTTCCGTACCAGACCCAGGCTTATCGCAGCCAGCGGCTGACCAGAAAGGCATAAAGTCAGATCGTTTTGATATAAGTAGTTATAAGAAAAATCGCTATGCTGCGGCCAGAATTTTATAAGGCCGCAGGTAGTGGTAATGGATGTAGGTAATTTTGGTTTCTCGATTGCTGGCCTGATTGTTGGATTTATCGTGGGAATGACCGGTGTAGGCGGGGGCTCGTTGATGACGCCGATCCTGCTCTGGTTCGGCATCAACCCGGCCACCGCCGTGGGCACCGACCTGTTGTACGCCGCCATCACCAAGTCCGGCGGGGTGCTGGTTCACAGCAAGAATCGCAACATCGACTGGACCATCACCGGCTGGCTGACCCTGGGCAGCGTGCCCGCCGTGTTGCTGACCTTGTGGTTTCTCAAGAGCCTGGACACCGACCCCGCCGCCTTGAACGCGGTGATCAAGCAGTCCCTGGGCGTGGTCTTGCTGCTGACGGCCACGGCGATCCTGTTCAAGAACAAGCTGTTGGCCTTTGCCCAGCGGCATGCCGGCGACGACTACAAGATGGCGCCGCGCAACCTCAATGCGCTGACCATCATCACCGGCGCTGTCCTCGGTACCATGGTGGCCCTGACCTCCATCGGCGCCGGTGCCCTGGGCACGGTGGCGCTGTTTATCCTGTACCCGTTCCTGGCCACCAAGCGCCTGGTGGGTACCGAAATCGCCCACGCCGTGCCGCTGACCCTGGTCGCCGGCCTCGGCCACGCCAGCATGGGCAACATGGACTGGACCCTGCTGGGCTTCCTGTTGCTGGGCTCGCTGCCGGGGATTTATGTCGGCAGCCACATGGCCGGCAAGGTCCCGGACGGGATATTGCGTCCTTGCCTGGCGTTCATGCTGGTGATGATCGGCTTCAAGCTGGCGTTTTAACGCGCCGGCCCATTGCCGATCTGCCACACAAACGGCGGCTCGGTGCGGTTGATCACCCAGTCGCCGACAATCCGCGCCTTGTAGATCACCGGGTTGTGGGACGACACGGTGCGGGCGTTGCGCCAGTGCCGGTCGAGGGCTTTGCCCTGGCGCACATCCGAAGCCCCCAGTGCGTTGAACAGTTCAGTGGTGGCGCGCTGGATCAGTTCCGAGACCACCACCTGCGCCGTGGCTGATTCGATTTCGGCGGTCACATTGGCTTCGCGCTCCACGGCATCGTCCCCACCGAACCGCGCCACATAAGCCCGCTGCGCTGGAACTGCGGCTTTCAATGCGCTGGCTTCGGCGGCGTATACCAGTGCTGCCACTTCACCCACCACCTGCTGAATCTGCGAGTCCTGGCTCACATGGGCGGCATTGCCATGGCTGTAGATCCGTTTGCGGCTGCGCACCTGATGCGCCACATCCTTGAGGGCCGCGCGGCCGATGCCGGCAAGGGTGGCGAGCAGCACCAACTGATAGAACGCAGTCTGGTATTTGAAGCGCGTGGCAAAGTCGATGACGTTTTCCGCCTCCACCACCGCATCGGTAAAACGCGAGGTGCCGCTGCCGGTGGTGCGTTGGCCAAAGCCGTCCCAGTCATCGCTTTGCACCACGCCGGGCTGGCGGGTGCGGGTGGCGGCAATCACATCGCCGCCGGTGTCGCTGCGTTGGGCATAGACGTCGATCCAGTCGGAAAACAGGCTGCCGGTGCTGTAGAACTTTTCACCGTTGAGTTTCCATTTGTCGGCGTCGGGGCTGACTTTAGTGACGACATCGCCGATGGCCACGCTGCCGATTTCGGTCCAGGCGCAGCCCACGATGTCACCGTCGACAAAGCGTTTGAACCAGAGGTCTCGCGCCGCGCCGGGGGCGGCATTCAGGCGGTCTTCGGCAAACGCGAAGTGCCCGCGCAGGGCCTGGGGCACGTTGGAGTCGGCTTCGGCCAGTTCGATCAGCAGTTCGAATAGCTGGGGCAGGGAGGCGCCGCCACCGCCGTATTCCACCGGGACGCGCACGGCGCCAAAGCCGGCTTGCTTGAGCCATTGGATCGGCTCGTAGGGCAGGGCGCGGGTTTGTTCGCGCTCTACGGCACCCTCGGCGATGCGTTGGAAAATCGGCCGGAAGCGTTCGGCCAGGGCGTGATAATCGACGCCGGTGGACAGTGGATTGATCACGTGATGTTCGGTCATGGGGACGGTTCCTGGGCAGTGAGATAGGTGAGCTATTGCACGGTCCATGCCGGGCGCGAAGGCACGTATTTACGGGACGGGTGCCGATTCAACTGTTGTTCCTGCAACAGCAAAACGACAAACCGCTGCAATCCACGACAGCTCGGAACAGGCTGCTTTTCGCCTGTTTCCGCGCTCGAAGGCCGGTAGTGCGGGCCTCTCACGCCCACTGGCACAGTTGCTGCTCCACACCTCGTACATGCCAATCCGCGAGGTACAGTCCAATGAGTCAGCAAGCCGTCAAATTTGCCTACTGGGTGCCCAACGTCAGCGGAGGGCTGGTGGTCAGCAAGATCGAACAGCGCACCCACTGGGGCATCGACTACAACCGCAAGCTGGCGCAGTTGGCTGAAGAAGCCGGCTTTGAATACGCCCTGACACAGATTCGTTTCACCGCCGGTTATGGCGCCGAATACCAGCATGAGTCGGTCGCGTTCAGCCACGCGTTGCTGGCGGCCACCACCACGCTCAAGGTGATCGCGGCAATCCTGCCGGGCCCCTGGCAACCTGCGCTGGCGGCCAAGCAACTGGCAACCATCGACCAACTCACCAACGGCCGCGTGGCCGTCAACATTGTCAGCGGTTGGTTCAAGGGCGAGTTCCAGGCCATCGGCGAACACTGGCTGGAGCATGACGAGCGTTATCGCCGTTCCGAAGAATTCATTCGCGCCCTGAAAGGCATCTGGACCCAGGACAACTTCACCTTCCGGGGTGATTTCTATCGCTTCGACAACTACAGCCTCAAGCCCAAGCCACTGGGCGAGCCCCACCCGGAAATCTTCCAGGGTGGCAGTTCGCGGGCCGCGCGGGACATGGCGGCACGGGTGTCGGACTGGTACTTCACCAACGGCAACACCCCGGAAGGCATCAAGGCCCAGGTCGATGACATTCGCGCCAAGGCGGCGGCCAATAACCATTCGGTGAAAGTCGGTGTGAATGCGTTTGTGATCGCCCGCGACACCGAGGAAGAAGCCCGCGCCGTGCTCGCGCAAATCATCGAGCAGGCCGACCCGGAAGCCGTCAACGCATTTGGCGACGCGGCGAAGCAGGCGGGCAAGGCATCACCGGAAGGTGAGGGCAACTGGGCCAAGTCGACCTTCGAGGATCTGGTGCAATACAACGACGGCTTCAAGACCAACCTGATCGGCACCCCGCAGCAGATTGCCGAGCGCATCGTCGCCTTGAAGGCGGTCGGCGTGGACCTGGTACTGGCCGGCTTCCTGCACTTTCAGGAAGAAGTGGAATACTTCGGCAAGCGTGTATTACCGCTGGTGCGCGAACTGGAAGCCAAGGCCGGGATCAAGCAAGTCGCCTGAACACCACCACCGCTGCCCGCAATTTGTTATTGCCGAACCGGCACATTCGCTCGAACTCCCCATGGCTGACCGGCAGATGCTGGCAGTCCATGGGCTGGCGGTGCTGGCTGTGATCCACGTCCGGGTCGTGCAGGTACACGAAGTCTTCGTCGCAGTCGGTGACGATTACCCAGTGGGGCGACTTGGAGCGGGTCAGGCGGTAGCTGCTGATCAACACCAGCGGCTGGCCGCCGTCGCGCAGCACCTGGGGTAAATCCAGCGGGCCGCCGAGCACTTGCTCAACGTCGCTCAAGGCCAACTCTTCCTCGAAGGCGTCATGCACCAAACGCATGACGTCTTTTTTATGCTGATCACGTACCCCGTCGAGAAACAACGGCCCGCTGACATTGACCTGCATGCGCACCCGAAAGCCCCGGCGCCAGGCGGCCAGCGCCAAACCCTGAGGGCTGCAGCCGCCATGGCCGGCGGTCATGAACACGGTGGTTGCCTCGCGCCAGATCTGCAGTTCTTCCCGGCGCTGGGCCACCCGCGCAGGTTCCAGGGCACCCATGGCCATCAGCAGGCTGGCGGCGCCGCAGGTGAAGTCGGTGGTTTGCTGGTAATAGGGCACGCTCAAGGCGCGCGCGTCCTGGTGCTGGAGGATGCGTTTCTCCAGGCGCAGGGCAGGGGCGTGGTCTTCGTAGTAGTCGTTGACCAGGGCAAAGCGCCGGTAGCCGTTGCGCTCATACAGGGCAATGGCGCCGGGGTTGTCGGTACGCACTTCCAGGCGCAGGTAGGCGCAGTCATGCTCCACCGCACAGGCTTCGATGCGCGTCAGCAGTTGTTTGCCCAGGCCCAGGCCCCGGGAAGACTCGGCGATGGCGATGGAGTACAGGCGCGCCAGCGAGGTGCCCCGGTGGAACAGCACCAGGGCGTAGCCCAGCAATTCGCCGTGTTTTTCTGCCACCAGCAGTTGCCCGTGGGCGCGACTGACCATCCACTGGAAACTGCGGGTGGAGAGCCGGTCCGTGGTGAAACAGTGCTGTTCCAATGCCACCAATGCAGGCACGTCATCGGGTGTTGCAACGCGAAAGGAAAGAGCCATGTGACCGCCGTAAAAGTTGCGTAACGAAACGGGACTTCTCTAAAAGATCGTGCTTAATAGAAAAGGTCTAGTTCTCTAAAGCGGATCAATCAATATGTCAGCGGTACAAGGTCATTGGCGTGAAGTATCCGAGCAAACAGTGGCGGCGACAATAACTTCCAACGGTTATTTTTCCAGCCCTCCCAAGAGTGCAAGTCAGGTCGTGATCATTGTCGAGCGCAAGGAAGACTGGGCCTCGTACTTCCCCAGCGAAGACATCGTCACCGCCCAGGAATACCTTGAGCAAACCCGGGAAAACGAGACGGGCAAGCGCGTGCAGGTGATCAACCTGTGCCGCAGCTACAAGTACCTGGGGCACGGCTATTACTGCTCGCTGCTGGCCGAGGCGCGGGGGCACAAGGTGATTCCGTCGGTGCGCACCATCAGCGAACTGACGAAAAAGTCCCTGTACGGCCTGGCCCTGGATGACCTGGATAAAACCCTCGATAAAGCCTTGAGTCATCATCTCTACAGCAACACCGAGGGCTTTACCCTGACACTTTACTTTGGCCGGACCAATATTGAACCCTTGCAGGATCTGGCCCGCCAATTGTTTGAAGCGTTTCCCTGCCCGATCCTGTTAGTTGAGTTTCGCAAGAATAACGGCTGGCACATCGAAGGCATCAAGTCTGGCGTATTGCACAAGTTGCGTGATGACCAGGAAGACCAATTCGCCAATGCCCTGGACAACTTCAGCCGCAAGATCTGGCGTCAACCGCGCTCCCGCCGTCTGGCCCGCTATGACCTGGCGATCCTGCACGACCCGCAGGAACAACTGCCGCCGTCCAACGCCCGCGCCCTGGAAAATTTCGTCCGGGTCGGCAAGGGGCTCGGCATCGACGTGGAACTGATCGAACGCAAGGACTACGCCCGCCTGGCCGAATACGACGCCCTGCTGATCCGCGAGACCACCAGCGTCGACAACCACACCTACCGCTTCGCGAAAAAGGCCGAAAGCGAAGGGCTGGTGGTGATGGACGACCCGGCCTCGATCCTGCGCTGTACCAACAAGGTCTACCTCACGGACCTGCTGAAAAGCCATCAACTGGGCATGCCCGCCACCGAAATTCTCTACAAGGAGCGACCCGAAGATTTCGAAAGGGTGGGTGAGCGCCTCGGCTTCCCGCTGGTGTTGAAGATCCCCGACGGGTGTTTCTCCCGCGGCGTGATCAAGGTCGAAAGCCAGCAAGCGCTGCTGACCGCCACCGCCGAACTGTTCGAGCATTCCGTGTTGCTGCTGGCCCAGGAATTTTTCTACACCGAGTACGACTGGCGCATCGGCGTCCTCAACCGCAAACCGATCTTTGCCTGCCAGTACTTCATGTCCAAGGGGCATTGGCAGATCTACAACCACAAGGCCATCGGCCAGGACATCAACGGCGAGTGCCGTACCCTGGCGGTTCACGAAGCCCCCAAGGCGGTGGTGGAACTGGCGGTAAAAACCGCCAACCTGATCGGCGACGGCCTGTACGGCGTCGACCTCAAGCAATCCGGCGACAAGGTGGTGGTGATCGAGGTCAACGACAACCCCAACATGGACGCCGGCATCGAAGATGCCTACCTGCAAGACGACTTGTATTCCCTGGTACTGGAAGAGTTCGTGCGACGCCTGGAGTTGAAGCGTCAAGGCCAGGTGTGGTGACGCGCGATGATCCAGCGCTTTGAGTTATCCGAGGGCAAGCTTTACAACACCCTGGGCGATAGCGGGAATATCCTGCTGTTCAGCAATCCGGACCCCCACGAGCGCAAGTACCTGCGCGACTGCTACAAGCTCGATGAACATGCCCTGGCCTCGGCGCTGGACCCGGACGAAGTGTCGCGCATCGAGTTCCACCCCGATAACCTGTTCCTGATCTGGAAGCGCCCGGAGAACTATTCCGGCGGCGGCAACCTGGTGTTTGAAGTATCGTCCTGCGGCCTGTTGTTTTCCGGGGACCAACTCCTGGTGATCGCCACCGACGACAGCCAGCTCTCCGGGCTGGGTGCGCGCCGGCCATTGCGCACGCCGCTGGATGTGTTGCTGGACTTGCTGCTCAACAACATCCATCACTACCTGGGCCACCTCAAGGTGATCAAGATGGTCGCCCGGGAACTGCAGCAGCAGTTCAATGCATCGATGAGCAATCGCCACCTGATGCAGATGTTCAACCTCAGCGAAAGCCTGATCTATTACATCAACGCCCTGCACAGCAACGGCGCGGTGCTGACGCGCCTGCGCAACCATGGGGAAAAGGAACATTTCAGCGCCGAAACACTGGGCCTGATCGATGACCTGATTATCGAGAACAACCAGTGCTACAAGCAGGCGGAGATTTACTCCAACGTGTTCTCCGGGCTGATCGACGCCCGGGGCAACCTGATGAACAACAGCATGAACAACCTGCTGCGCAAGCTGACGCTGATCAACGTTGTGTTCCTGCCGTTGAACCTGATCGCCAGCGTGGGCGGGATGTCGGAGTTCAGCATGATGACGGCGGGCACGCCGTGGTGGATTTCGTACCCATTGTTCATGGCCGCGATGGGACTCGGGGCGGGGTTGATGGTGCTGGGGTTGAAGCGGATTGCGGGAGGAGGAGACAAACCGGTTTAGCGTGTAACGGAAATGCCACATTTTCATTTTACTAAGCCACCATGGCCACTACAATGCCGCTCCGCAAAGATCCAAGCCATGGATAGGTAAAATGCAATTCCGAAAAAATATAAATGCCTTGCGCGCAGTCGCCGTATTGGCCGTGGTGCTTTTCCACTTCAAAGTCGGTGGGTTCCAGGGCGGGTATGCGGGAGTAGACATTTTCTTTGTCATTTCCGGATTCCTCATGACCGGAATTATTTTCAACGGTCTGCAACAACAGCGTTTCTCGCTACTGGGCTTTTATGCTTCAAGGGCCCGCCGCATTATTCCGGCGCTGGTGGCGCTGTGCGTGGGTCTACTGGTTTTCGGTTTTGTCTACCTGTCTTTGGATGACTACCGAGAGCTGATCAGAACGATCAAAAGCAGCCTGTTGTTCAGTTCCAACTTTATGTTTGCCAAGGGCGGCAATTACTTCGCTGCGCCCCTGCATGAGAACTGGCTGTTGCACACCTGGTCGCTGTCGGTCGAGTGGCAGTTCTACATGATTTATCCGGTGCTGTTGATGGCACTGCACAAGATGCTGGGCCTACACAAAGCCAGGATCGCCCTCGTGGTACTGGCGCTGGCTTCCCTGGCAGCGTCGGTGTATGTGACCAACAGCAATCCGGTCTTTGCCTTCTATATGTTGCCTACCCGTGCCTGGGAACTGATTGTGGGTGGGCTGGTATTCCTGTTTCCACTGCAGATCGGCAAACGAACGAGCCTGATGTTCGAAGGCATGGGGCTCACTGCGATCCTGGCCAGTATTTTGTGTTTTTCGGAACAAGACCTGTGGCCCGGGTATCTGGCCCTGTTGCCGGTACTCGGTGCCGCGCTGGTGATTGCTGCCAATACCGAGTCGGCCTTCAGTACCAACAGGGCGTTGCAGTTCTCGGGTACGCTTTCCTACTCCGTGTACCTGTGGCACTGGCCGCTGGTGGTACTTCTTTACACCTGTGGGCTGCTGGGCAGTTGGCCGCACGTGACGGCCGGCATTGTTCTGTCGTTCGTGCTGGGCGCGCTTTCGTATTACTTCGTCGAGTCAAGGACACGAAAAATCACTACGCCACCCCGTGCGATTTTCAAATATGCATCATTGGTGGTGGGGGTGGTGGGCGTTTCAGCGATCACTTCGTCCGTGGTCAAGGACCATCCAGGCATCAGGTTCGCCTATGTCGATTTGGGCCAGCCGGCTTACGTCAGCAAGCTGTATGAGCAGGAGTGCTTTGCCAATCCCTACGATGCAGCCGAGTGCAAACTGGGCAAAGGCGAGGTGTCTGTCATCATCTTCGGCGACAGCCATGCCCAAGCCACCGCTGCAGCGGTGCAGATTGAAAACCCGCAGGCTTCACTGTCCTGGGCACGCGGTGGTTGCCCAACACTGCAGCACTTCGATATGCACGATAAGGAACTTGCCAGCCAATGCCATGGGTTCAACGCTGACAAGATGAACAGGCTCAAAACGTCTTACCACGGTGTCCCTGTGGTTCTGTTCAGTCGTGCATCGCTGTATTCGGATTCGAGCAGGGGCAACAGCTATCGTATTTACTTCCCCGGCCAGGAGCATCTTGCCGGCCAGGCATTTGTCGATACCTACACCGCCGAATACACCAGGACCGTGTGTTCTATCGCTGAAAACCATCCGGTGTATATCGTCAAGCCTATTCCAGAAATGCCCTTCAGTATCTACAAAGGCTTGAACCTGCATAAGCGAATCTTTCAGAGCACATCGGACATTTCGATTTCCTTGAACGCCTACGAGCAACGAAACCGCATTGCCGTGCATGCGATCGAGGCTGCCGCGAAACAGTGCAATGCCACAGTCATTGATCCGACGCCCTACCTATGCCCGAACGGGCGCTGCATGGGGTCCAAGGGCGGTGTGCCATTGTATTTCGACGACAATCATTTGGTGGACTCCGGGAATGAGGAGCTCAAAGGCTTGTTCAAGCAGGTCATTGCCCCGATATAAGTGCTATCAGTAGCTGGAGCGAGTTATCTCGCTCCAGCATTCAGGGCTGCAACGTCAGCACCTCAAACCCATCCCGCGTCACCGCCACGGTATGTTCCCACTGTGCCGACAGGCTGTTATCCCGTGTCACCACCGTCCAGCCATCCTTCAAGCTGCGCACCTTGGCGCTGCCCTGGTTGAGCATCGGCTCAATGGTAAACACCATGCCTTCACGCAGTTCGAGCCCGGTACCGGGGCGGCCGAAGTGCAGGACCTGCGGGTCTTCGTGCATCTCGCGGCCAATGCCATGCCCGCAATATTCACGCACCACGCTGTAGCCGTTGCTCTGGGCATGGTTCTGGATGGCGTAGCCGATATCCCCCAGGCGTGCGCCGGGCTTGACCTGGCGGATGCCGGCCCACATCGCTTCGAAGGTCATTTCCACCAGGCGCCGGGCCTTGGGCGAGACATTGCCGATCATGTACATCTTGCTGGAGTCGGCGATATAGCCGCCTTTCTCCAGGGTGATGTCGATGTTGACGATGTCGCCGTCCTTGAGCACGGCCTTGGCGCTGGGCATGCCATGGCACACTACCTCGTTGATCGAGGTATTGATGCAGAAGGGATAGTCGTACTGGCCCAGGCTCGCCGGTCGCGATTGCAGGTCATTGCGGATGAAGGCTTCCACCGCGCTGTCGATCTCCAGGGTCGACTGGCCGGCGGCGACAAAACCGTCGAGCATGGTAAACACCTGGGCCAACAGGCGGCCGGATTCGCGCATCACGGCAAGTTGTTCGGTGGTCTTGATCATTCGCTGCGCCCCCGGATCAGGTCGGGCTTGTCCAGCAACAGTTTGTTGATCAGGTCGTTATAGGCCAGGTGTGGATTGAGTTCGGCGAGCAGGCCGATCTTGATCCAGAACTCGGCCTGGGCGTTGATGGAACGGTCCATGGTGGCGCTGGCCAGACGGAGTTGTTCGTGCAATTGGTCGGTGATCTTGACGATGCCCATGAGCTTCACTGTGTCGAGTTGATATACAAAGCGTATACGTTTCGTATGTTCCACGTAAAGCCTGGCGTTTCGCCATTGACTTGCCCGGTGGCGCCGGTTAATTTTGATTCATGACATTTCAAACCTTTCGTTGCCAGCCAAGCATTATTACCGCCATTCCTCATTTGGCGGGATAGCGCTCGGCTGTACCCAAACCCGCCCTAGAGGCGGGTTTTGTTTTTCCGTCTTCAGGGCCCTGCAAACACCCAGGAGACATCCATGAGTACCCGCCCCGCGAGCCAGCCCCAGGATTCGGGATTGCTTGAGCACTACGTGAAGAAGATCCTGGCCGCCCCGGTCTACGACCTGGCGGTGCGTACGCCGTTGCAGGTGGCGCCGGCGCTGTCGGCATTGCTGGACAATCAGATCCTGCTCAAGCGCGAAGACCTGCAACCGACCTTTTCCTTCAAGATTCGAGGCGCCTACAACAAACTGATGCAGCTCAGTGCCGAGCAAAAGGCGCGAGGCGTGATCACTGCTTCTGCGGGTAATCATGCCCAGGGCGTGGCATTGGCGGCGCGGGAGTTGGGGATCAAGGCGACGATTGTCATGCCGTGCACCACCCCGGAGTTGAAAGTGTTGGGCGTGCGCTCCCGAGGCGGCGAGGCGGTGTTGCATGGGGCCAGCTTTCCGTTCGCCCTGGCCCACGCGTTGCAACTGGCCGAGGCCACAGGCAGTACCTTTGTCTCGCCATTCGACGACCCGGACGTGATTGCCGGGCAGGGCACCGTGGGCATGGAAGTGCTGCGTCAACAGCAGGGCCCGCTGGACGCGATCTTTGTCCCCGTGGGCGGCGGCGGATTGATCGCCGGTATCGCGGCCTACGTCAAATACCTGCGCCCCGAAGTGCGCATCGTCGGCGTCGAGCCCGAAGGCTCCAGTTGCCTGCTGGCAGCCTTGCGCGCAGGGAGCCGGGTGGTGCTGCCGAGCGTCGACAGCTTTGCCGACGGGACTGCCGTGGCCCAGATAGGCGCCCATGGTTTTGAAATCTGCCGACACCACGTGGATGAGGTGATCACCGTCAGCAACGACGAACTGTGCAGCGCCATCAAGCTGATCTACGACGATACGCGATCAATTACCGAACCTTCGGGGGCGCTGGCTGTGGCGGGTATCCGCAAGCATGTCGCGAAGACCGGGATCCAGGGACAAACATGGGTGGCGATCAACTCGGGAGCCAATATTAACTTTGATAGTTTGCGACATGTTGCCGAACGAGTGGCGGCTCAAGCAGATTAAACGTTTAATCTAATGAAAATTTAATGTTAGTCGCAGCCACCCGTTTGGAGGGTGTTTATTTCCGCTGGAAATAGTTTCGGGAAGGCGCTTGTTCTTACAGTCTTTCAATTTGCATGACGCCAACCGGTGCTTATTGCAGGATGCATGAGTCGGTGGCCGGTATTTCGTTCGAATATGCCGATTTTCCTGGGCCTTGGCAGGCCATGCCCGACGGCATGTTTAATGCTTCATAAGATCCTGTTACAACTCTGAATGAGCAACAAATACCGCTGTTGATCCCCCAAACGAACGGGTTAATGGCGGTCTGCCACGTAACTTATATAAGTAACGTTGTCGCTTATGAGGAAAGGATCCAACGCAACTCTGAACGGCCTAGTAGGCTGGGTACGTGAAGCCGTCTGCCAGGGCTGGCAAGGCGCAAAAAGGTGAACGTCTGATCACGGTCGCCAGCAATAAGAATATTGATAACAATCGATTGGCAATCTCATAAAAGGAGAGGTCGGCCATGCTTTCGGATCTGGAACTACGCGGCATCATTGAAGGAAGTTTTCTGCCCAAGCGCTGTGAAGTCACCAAGGCGTCGGACGCCTCGCTGACGGTCAAGGTCTATCACGAGATCGATCATGACCGGGTCGACCTGGTGGTCACCGGCATTTGCGCCAACAAGCTCGACAGCAGTCGGGCGATCTGCAACTTGATTACCGAGTTGCGTGAAGACCTCAAGCATACCCACACCCAGGCCCCGGCCCTCAAACGAGCCGGCGCGCGTCCTTTCTATTAAACGGACGGTTGAGCTTCAGTCAGTGAAGACTTGCGGGCCTGGATAAATGCCAGGCCCAACGCCGTTTCCTTGATCCTTTCGGCCGTGAAGCGGCCGGCAAGGGTAACGCCTGGCGACCGCAGGAGCGAGCTCGCTCACCCCTGCAACGGCGCTGCAATCACATCAGTTCTGGAAATCACACGCCTCGGACATTTTGCGATAACCCACGTCCTGGACTTTCCCTTGGCTGTCCACGAACTTGATATCGGCATTGATCACTTTGCAGACATTAGTGTCGGGTTCGTGCATGGCAAGTACCTTCTGCACATCCATCTTCTCGCCGTAGTGGTAAGGCGTGATGACGGGTGCGGTGTCAGCCTGCGCCATCCCCGTTACAGTCGTCAGGGCCAGTGCAGCGCCGAGCATTAACGTACCCAGTTTCATGGTGTTTCTCCGCAAGTCGTTCGCAGGCTCAACAACGTGATGAGCCGCGGCCGCCCTGGGCAATGGCGAGTGCCATGCGAGTGCGGTCGATTCAACTGTCGTCCCGGGGGATTAACCATCGATTAAGTGAGGCTTTACTGACAAAAGCTTCATCTTCAGCACCGTCGATATCTCGCGCGCTTTAACCGGAAAAGTCTGATACGAGCCGGTTAACCCCGCTTGCTACCGTCGCCGCCGGGTCCATCAATCGGATGGCGTTGGCATTGGGTGGAGTTGGTTTGCAAAAGAAAATCGCAGCAGAATTTCTTGGGACGTTCTGGTTGACCTTCGGCGGGTGCGGCAGCGCGATACTGGCCGCGGCGTTTCCGGAGCTTGGGATCGGCTTTGCCGGTGTCGCCCTGGCCTTTGGCTTGACGGTGCTGACCATGGCCTACGCGGTGGGCAGTATTTCCGGTGCGCACTTCAACCCGGCGGTGACCATCGGTTTGTGGGTGGGGCGCCGGATGCCGGGGGGGGACGTGGTGCCGTACATCATTGCCCAGGTGGCCGGTGCGATTGTCGCCGCCGCCGTGTTGGCGCTGATCGCCAGTGGCCGCCCGGGGTTTGAAGTGGGCGCTTTCGCCGCCAACGGCTATGGCCAATTGAGCCCCGGGCAGTACAGCCTGCTGGCTGCGTTGGTGGTCGAGGTGGTGGCGACGTTCTTTTTTGTGTTCATCATCATGCGTGTCACCGGCCCGGGTGCGGCGGTCGGGTTTGCGCCGATTGCCATTGGCCTGACCCTGACGCTGATTCACCTGGTGGCCATCCCCGTCACCAACACCTCGGTCAACCCGGCGCGCAGCACCGGGCCGGCATTGTTTGCCGGCGGGGAATACCTGATGCAGTTGTGGCTATTCTGGGCGGCACCGATAGCGGGTGCGGTGGTGGGCGCCATCGTTGCCCGCGCGGTTACCTGCCCCCGGGAGGCGTGAGCCTACCAGCTCATGCGTACCCCGGCGTTACCGCTGAAACCCTCCAGCGTGTTGCTGTCCAGTTGGGTGTTGTAGTCCGCCGCCAGGTACACGCTGACGGTGGACGACAACTTGGCGACAACGCCCACACCGAGGTCGGCAGTGGATGACTTGTGATCGGTTTTAATCCGGTCCACGTCGTCGTAGGTCACCGTGTCACTGCCACCGAAGGTGCGCCAGGCGTTGGCTCGCACATACGGTTCGATCGGGGTGTTCTGCACCAGGTAACGCCCCTTCAGGCGTGCGCCGAGGCGGCCGGTCCAGTAGTCCTGGGAGTCGAATGAAACCTTGGAGATCCCGTCATTCTGGTGGTCCATGTCAATCTGCTGATTGATCACCTGCACCTGGGGTTCCACCACCCAGTGTTCGGAGACGGTAATCGGGTAGCCGGCTTCCGCCGAGAGGGCCAGGGCGTGGCCCTTGTTGTCGATCTTCACGTCACGGTCGGACTTGCTGTCACCGTCGAAGCGCGTGCCCATGGCCACCAGGTCCACGTACCAGCCCTTGGGATCGGTGAGGGTCCAATAGGCGCCGAAGTTATCGCCATCCAGCTTGACCCGCCCGGAGCGCTTGTCCTGGAAGCCCATTGAAAAGCCCTTGATGTCACCTTGCAGGCGGCTTTGGCCGATGAACAGGCCGAAACGCTGGAGCTGTCCGCCGCTGGTCTCGGAGGCGTAGAGGTCATGGCCCACTTGATAGCCCTTGATGGAACCGTCGAAGCTCGGCGATACCGTACCCGACCAGCTCTTGTTGAAGTCACTGCCATAGGCACGGCCCCAGCCCGCCGGAACCGGTCCGGTCTCGCTGAGCAGGCTTTGTTCGCCCTGGCGGTCGTGGAAGGTGCCCAGGGCTTGCAGGGTCATCAACTGCGCGGCCGGGACGACCACCGAGTACACCGGCACCTCCAGGCGATACAACGGAATCGGCTCGGCCCCGGCGATGGCGGCAGGCAACACCGGGTTGCTCGCTTCCGACTCCGGCGAGGTGGCAGCCGCGACCTGGCTGGGTGGCGGAGCAGGGGGCTCGACCGGGGCGACGGGTTGCGAGGTCGGTGGCTCGACGGGCGGTTCATCCGGCGCGACCACGGGCGGCACTGGCGGGATCGGCGGCACGGGCACCACCACCGGTGGCGTCGGCGGTACAGGTGGCACCACCGGTGGCTGCACGGCGACCACCGACGAACGCAAGTACCAGTTATTTTCCGTGCCGGCGGTGACACCCCCTTTGAACAGTAGATACTCATAAGCTCCGGCAGATACCGAGCCTTTCAGGGCAAACGCATCGGTGCTGGTGGTGGCGCCGTTGAGGGCTTGCACCACTTCGATTCCGCTGTTTTGCGTGAGACCGCCCAGGCCGCCGAGATTGCTCACGGTCATTTGTGTGTGCCCGCTGATGGTCCCGTCAGACACAACCAGTTTGTCGGTGGCCGAGTTCTCGTCGCCCAGCACGGTTTGCAACCAAAGCTGCCCATTGTTGCCGACGTAGTTGCCGTACACCGTCAACGTATCGGTGGCGCTGTTGCTGCGGCTGGTCATGTCGATGGTGCCGGCATTATTCAGAGTGGCCAGTGCGCCTGCGGTGTAGGGGCGGATACTGCCTTGCGTCACGCCCAGGGTGCTGCTGCCATCGATGTTGAAGGTGCCGGTATTGCTGGCACTGTCGCCTAGGAAAAAGTCGCCGGCCAGGTCGAAACGCGAGTTGTTGTTGAGGTTGACCGTTTCCCAGCCGATATAGCGGGCGGCGGTGCTGGAAGTGGTGTTGTCGAAGGTCAGTTGGTCGTTGCCCAGGCCGCCGTCAATCGAAGGCGTCGTGCCGAGCAGGTTTTCGTCGAGGCCGCTGAGCAGCGCGGTGTCGTCGCCATCGCCCATCAGCACCGCGGACCTGATCTGGCCGCCATTGAGCCAGTTGAGTGTGTCGTTGCCGACACTGGCGCGGATCTCGCCGTTGATCACGCCGCCACTGACGGTAATGCTGTCGTTGCCGCCACTGGTGCTGATATTGCCGCCGATGCTGCCGCCGGAGACGATGATGGTATCCGTGCCGAAACCGGTCACCAGGTTGCCGAGGATCGACCCGCCGGACATGTCGTAGATGTTGTTGTCGAGCTTCATGTCGACCCGGCCGATGGTGCCTGCGGTTTGCCGGGCCACGTCGCCATCCTCGAAAGCGCCGACGATGGTGCCGCCGGTCATCAGGAACGTGTCGCGGCCATCGCCCTGGGCCAGGGACTGGATCTGCCCGCCGCTCATCACGAAATCATCGATGCCGTTGCCCTGGGAAACCGCACCGGTCACGGTGCCGGCGCTGATTTGGAAGCGATCGGCACCGTCGCCCTGGGTGATACTCCCGACAATGCGCCCGGAGTTCATGTCGACGAAATCAGTGCCGGCGCCGAAAGTGATATTGCCGTTGATGGTGCCCGTGCCGCCTGCGGGCAGGGTCAGGGTGTTATTGCCGGCAAGGTCCGTAAGCCCAGTCGGACTGCTCCCGCTGTCGCAGGTGTAGGCATCGTTGCCAGGACCCGGGGTGAGCACGCAAGCCGCCAGGGCTTGTTGGGGGGCCAGGTAATGCAGTGAGAGGATGCCGACAGCCAACACGGCGCAAGGCTGAAAAGTCCGTTTATTGCGCATGGATCTGCCCTGTTTTTGTTATAGAAACTGCACATGTTTCTTGGGTCTAGTACAGTTTTTACACAATGCAGAATTTTCGGACAGATAACCGCAGGGCTGTAAGCCACGTGATACGTGGCTTACATAGTGGCATATTGATTTTTTTGCCGCGTATTTGTCAGTCCAGCTGACGACGATAGGGCAGGTCCGGACCGGTCTTGCTGCAGGTGAGTGCCGCGGCGCGGATAGCGAAGGTGAGCATGCTGCTGATCTGCTCCCGGGTCAGCTGTTGCAGGCCCTCCACCGAGTCCAGTTGCTGCTCGGTCAGCCAGGCAATCAACGCGGCCTGGAAGGTATCGCCAGCCCCTACCGTGTCCGCCATGACCACCTTGACCGCCGGCGCCGACCAGCTGCCGTACTGGCGGCTGAACACCGTGGCGCCGTCGCCGCCGCGGGTCAGGAACACCAGCTGGCAACGGTGCTGCAACCAGCCTTGCAGGACGCTTTCCGGGGTTTGGCCGGGGTAGAGCAGGTGCAGGTCTTCGTCACTGACCTTGATCAGGTCGGCATGTTTGACCAGCTCGGCCACGCGGGCGCGCCACAGCTCGATATCCGGCTCCGGGTTCAGGCGTACGTTGGGGTCGAGGCTGATCAGGCGCTTGCCGCTTTCCCGGCGTACCAGGGCCAGCAGGGTGTCGGCAATCGGCTGCACCACCAGTGAGAACGAGCCGATGTGTACGCCACGCACTTCGTCGCCCAACGCCGGTAGATGCTCAGGTTGCAACTGGCGGTCAGCGCAGCCTTCACCGCGAAAGCTGTATTGCGGTGAGCCATTGGCGCCCACTGCGACCATTGCCAGGGTGGTGGGTGCTGAGAATTCCACGAGGTAATCCTCGCCCACGCCTTCGTCCTTGAGCACCTGCAACAGGCGTCGGCCCAGGTAGTCGTCGGAGATCCCGGCGAAAAATCCCGCGTCGATTCCCAGTCGACGCAAGCCTACCGCGACGTTGAACGGCGAGCCGCCGGCAATCGCCTTGTAATTGACCCTGGATGCCTTGCCGCTGGCATCGTCCTCGCTGAAAAAATCAAACAGCGCTTCGCCACATACCAAATACATATTCGTTCGCTCTTAAAGGGATGCCACGTGCTGTTGATAACGCTCATAAGCCTGCTGGTAGGCGCTGACGCTGCCGGCATCCGGCAGTGTGCGGCTGGCTGCGTCGACGCTCACGCAGCGCTGGCACAACTGCGCCAGGCTTTCACCGGACTGGCACCACGCGGCCTGGATTGCCGCACCCAGGGCTGCGGCTTCGCTTTGTTCGGTGCAGACCACTTCGGTGTTCATGATATCCGCGACCATCTGCCGCCACACCGGGCTTTTCGAGCCGCCGCCGATCAGGCGGATGCTCTGGCTCTGCAGGCCGGTCTGGCGCAGCAGGTCCAGGCCATAGCGCAAGCCGAAGGTAGTGCCTTCGACCACGGCGCGGCACAGGTTGGCGCGGGTCAGGTTGGTCATGGTCAGGCCGTGCAGGCTACCGGTGGCGTGGGGCAGGGCGGGCACCCGCTCGCCATTGAGGAACGGCAGCATGCTCACGCCGTCGGCGCCGATCGGTGCCTGGGCCACCAACCCGTTGAACGCCGCCAGGTCCAGGTCGAACAGCTCGCGGATGACCCCGGTGGCGTTGGTCAGGTTCATGGTGCAGATCAACGGCAGCCAGCCGCCGCTGGATGAACAGAAAGTCGCCACCGACGCCTGCGGGCTGACATTGGCCTGATCGGCAAAGGCGTACACGGTACCGGATGAACCCAGGCTCATGGTGATCACGCCGGGGGCGATATTGCCGGTGCCGATGGCGCCCATCATGTTGTCGCCGCCGCCACTGGAGACTCGCGCATTCGGGTTAATGCCCAGGCGTTCGGCAATGGCTGGCAGGATGGTGCCCACTGGCTGATTGGCGTCGATCAACTTGGGCAGGGCCGCTTCCAGGCGTCCTTCGGGGTCGATGTGGCGCAACAGTGACAGGTCCCATTCACGGGTGCGCACGTTGAAATAACCGGTGCCGGAGGCATCTCCGTACTCCGCGCAGGCGCGGCCGGTGAGCCAGTAGTTCAGGTAGTCGTGGGGCAGCAGGATATGCGCGATGCGGGCGAAAATCTCCGGGTGCTGTTCGCGTGTCCACAGCAGTTTGGACACGGTGTAACCCGGCGCGATGGCCACGCCGAGGCGTTCCAGGGAGCCGCTTTCACCGCCCAGGTGTTGCAGCAGGCGATCGTTTTCCGGCGCGGTTTCGGTGTCGCACCACAGCTTGGCGGGGCGCAGTACCTGACCCTGGTCGTCGAGCAATACCAGGCCGTGTTGCTGGCCGGAGACGCCGATGGCGAGAATGTCCTGGCCGTCCACGCCAGCCTGTTGCAAGGCGCGGTGAGTGGCTTCGGTAAACGCGTCGAGCCACTCCTGGGTGTGTTGTTCGCGGCGGCCATTGGCGCCGCTGATCAGCGTATGGCTGGCGGCGCCCAGGCCCAGGACTTTGCCGCTGCTGGCGTCCAGCACGATGGCCTTGGTGCCCTGGGTGCCGCAGTCGATGCCGAGGTAGAGGTTTTGCTGGGTCATGGTAGGTCGCTCAGCACATTGTTATGGAGAACTCGGTCAATGTGGGAGCGGGCTTGCTCGCGAATAGGGTGTGTCAGTTATGCAAATATTGACTGATCCACCGCTTTCGCGAGCAAGCCCGCTCCCACATTTTTGATTCGGTTCCGTCAGTTGAGATTGGCGAGCAGCCGCTCCAGCGTTTTGCTCACACCCACATCCTGCAGGCTCTCGAAACACCGCTCAAACGCTGCCACAAACTCGGGCGAGTTGGGAATAGCCGTACCAAAAATCTCTTCCACCCCCAGCAGCCGCTTGCTGATCAACGCATCTTCCGTGACCAGCCCCTGGCAAAAATCGGCGCGTGGGTCGGGAATGCGGTAGATCACCCCGTTCTCATCCACGCCTTTCAAGTACAGCGCCCAGGCCGCCACCACCAGCGCAGCACGTTCGGTCTCGCGACCATCGGCAATCAGGCGGTTGATGGTCGGTACGGTGAACTTGGGAAACTTCGACGAACCATCGGAACACACGCGCTCCAGCTGGTCGGCAATCGCCTGGTTGGAAAAGCGGTCCACCAGGGTCTGCTTGTATTCGGTCAGGTCGATACCCGGAACCGGCGCCAGGTTGGGCGTGACGTCCAGGTCCATGTAGGCGCGCATGTAGGCCACGAACAACGGGTCGTTCATGGTCTCGTGGACGAAGCGATAGCCCTTCAGGAAGCCCAGGTACGTCAATGCCAGGTGGCTGCCGTTGAGCAGGCCGATCTTCATCTCTTCATACGGTGTCACGTCATCGGTGAACTGCACGCCCACCGTCTCCCACGCGGGGCGGCCGTTGACGAACTTGTCTTCCAGCACCCATTGCACAAACGGCTCGCAGACCACCGGCCAGGCGTCGTCGATGCCGTGATCGTCATGCAGTTGCAGGCGGTGCGCGGTGCTGGTCATTGGCGTGATGCGGTCGACCATCGCATTCGGGAAGCTCACGTTGGCCTTGATCCACTCGTGCAGGCCAGCGTCATGCAGCGCGGCGAAGGCCAGCAACGCCTTGCGGGTCACAGCGCCGTTGTGGGGCAGGTTATCGCAGGACATCACGGTAAATGCCGGCACCCCGGCGGCCCGGCGCTGGGTCAACGCCGCGCAGATAAACCCGAACACGGTTTTCGGCGAGCCCGGGTTGGCCAGGTCATGCTGGATCTGCGGCAGGTGGGCCATGAACTCGCCGTTGCTGTCGTCGATGCAGTAGCCGCCTTCGGTGATGGTCAGCGAGACGATGCGAATCTGCGGGCTGGCCAGCTTGTCGATCAACGCCTGGGCGCCGTCTTCGGCCAGCAGCATGTCGCTGATGGAGCCGATCACGCGCACTTCGGTGTCGTCGGTGTCGCCCAGTTCATACAGGGTGAACAGGTAGTCCTGGCCGGCCAGGTCGTCCCGCGCCTTGCGGTCCTCGCTGCGCAGGCCCACACCACAAATGCTCCAGTCCAGGCCCACGCCGGTATTCATCAAGGCATCGGTGTAATACGCCTGGTGGGCGCGGTGAAACCCGCCAACGCCGATGTGCGCGATGCCCTGGCTGGTATTGGCAATCGCATAGGCCGGCAGTTGCACTTCGGGCGCCAGTTGCGTGAGGTTTTGCTTGTTCAGTTTCATCGGGAAATTCTCGCGAAATCAGGCGGCGGCGCGCAGTGGGCGGGCCACGGCAACACCCTCAGCGTCGAACAGATGGCATTGGGTCGGGTCCAGGTACAGCTGCAGGGTCTCGCCATACTGGCTGGCCATGTCGCCACGGATCCGCAGGGTCAACGGCTCCTTGCTGGCGGTAATCACGTGGCAGAAGGTGTCGCTGCCGAGGCGCTCGCCGACGTCGGCGGTGACGGTCAGGGTGGCTTGCCCCGGCGCGGCGATTTCCAGGTGCTCCGGGCGAATGCCCAGGGTCACGGCGCTGCCGACGCTCAAGGTCGCGCTGCTCAGGGGCAGGCTGATGCGGCCGCCGGCGTCCAGTTCGACTTCGCAGCTCTGTGGGTCAACGCGAGTGACCTTGCCCTTGAGGAAACCCATTTTCGGCGTGCCCAAAAAGCCTGCCACAAACAGGTTGGCCGGCTGGTGATACAGCTCCAGCGGCGAGCCCACCTGTTCCACGCGGCCGCTGTTGAGTACGACAACCTTGTCGGCCAGGGTCATGGCTTCGACCTGGTCGTGGGTCACGTAGATCATCGTGGCTTGCAGCTCTTTATGCAGGCGCGACAGCTCCAGGCGCATCTGCACGCGCAGCGCTGCATCGAGGTTCGACAGCGGTTCATCGAACAGGAAGATTTTCGGGTTACGCACAATCGCCCGGCCGATGGCGACACGCTGACGCTGGCCGCCAGACAATTGCTTGGGCTTGCGCTCCAGCAACGGGCCCAGCTCCAGGATGCGCGCCGCCTCGTTGACTTTGCTCTCGACAATCTTCTTGTCGACGCCGGCAAGGTCCAGGGCAAACGACATGTTCTTGCGCACGCTCATGTGCGGGTACAGGGCGTAGGTCTGGAACACCATCGCCAGGTCGCGCTTGGCCGGGGTGACTTCGGTGATGTCGCGGCCATCCAGCTCGATGGTGCCTTCGGTGACTTCTTCCAGGCCCGCAATCAAACGCAGCAGGGTGGATTTACCGCAGCCCGACGGGCCGACGAACACCACGAATTCCTTGTCGTTCACTTCAAGGTCGATGCCCTTGATGATGGAGAAACCTTCGAAGCCTTTTTGCAGATTCTTGATTTTCAGGTTGGCCATGATGGGCCTCCGCTTCTAAATATTTTTGAAGGAGCCGTTACTTCACGGCGCCGAAGGACAGACCGCGGACCAGCTGTTTCTGGCTGATCCAGCCAAAGATCAGGATCGGCGCACAGGCCAGGGTCGACACGGCAGACAATTTGGCCCAGAACAAGCCTTCGGGGCTGGAGTAGGAGGCGATCAATGCAGTGAGCGGCGCGGCGTTGGACGAGGTCAGGTTCAGCGACCAGAACGCCTCGTTCCAGCACAGGATCAGCGACAGCAGCACCGTGGAAGCCAGGCCGCCCTTGGCGATCGGCAGCAGCACCCGGACCATTTCCTGCCACAGGGTGGCGCCGTCCAGGCGGGCGGCTTCGAGGATGTCCTTGGGGATGTCCTTGAAGTAGGTGTAAACCATCCAGACCACGATCGGCAGGTTGATCAGGGTGTAGATGATGATCAGCGCAATGCGCGTATCCAGCAGCCCGAAGCTCTTGGCCAGCAGGTAGATCGGCATCAGTACGCCCACCGGCGGCAGCATCTTGGTGGAGAGCATCCACAGCAGCGTGCCCTTGGTGCGCTTGGTCTCGTAGAACGCCATGGAGTAGGCGGCCGGTACCGAAATCAGCAGGCACAGGGCGGTGGCGCTGAAGGAAATCAGCACCGAGTTCCAGGCGTAGCTGAAGTAGTTGCTGCGCTCGTTGATGTGCAGGTAGTTCTCCAGCGTCGGCGTGAAGATGAACTGCGGCGGCGTGGCGAACGCGTCGATTTCGGTCTTGAAGCTGGTCAGCACCATCCAGAAGATCGGGAAGAAAATCAGGATCGCGATGGCCCAGGCCAGGGTGCCGAGCAACACGCTTTGCAGGCGGCGGGATTGTTGAAGCGTCATGGCGCGGCCCTCAAGGCTTGTCAGTCAGGTTTTTGCCGATCATCCGCACCAGGATGATCGCCGCGATATTGGCGATGACCACGGCAATCAAGCCGCCGGCCGAGGCCATGCCCACGTCGAACTGCACCAGCGCCTGGTTGTAGATCAGGTAGGCGAGGTTGGTCGAGGCGTAGCCGGGGCCACCGTTGGTGGTGGTGAAGATTTCGGCGAACACCGAGAGCAGGAAGATCGTTTCGATCATCACCACCACGGCAATCGGACGTGCCAGGTGCGGCAGGGTCAGGTGCCAGAAGATCGCGATGGCGCCGGCACCGTCGAGGCGGGCGGCTTCCTTCTGTTCCTGGTCGAGGGACTGCATGGCGGTCATCAGCAGCAGGATCGCGAAGGGCAGCCACTGCCAGGACACGATGATAATGATCGACAGCAACGGGTAATGGGCCAGCCAGTCCACCGGCTGGGCGCCGAACAGCTTCCACACGTAGGCGAGGATCCCCGACACCGGATGGAAAATCAGGTTCTTCCAGATCAGCGCACCAACGGTGGGCATGATGAAGAACGGTGAAATCAGCAACACCCGAACCAGGCCGCGACCGAAGAACTCGCTGGCTTCCAGCAGGGCGCTGATCAATACGCCAAACACCACGCTGATCAGCAATACGCTGCCCACCAGCAACAGGGTGTTGGTGGCGCCGGGCAGGAAGCCCGAGTCGGTGATGAAGTAGGTGAAGTTCTCCAGCCCCACGAATTGGTTTTCGCCGGGGTAGAGCAGGTTGTAGCGAATCAGCGAGAAGTACAGGGTCATGCCCAGCGGCACGATCATCCACAGCAGCAACAAGGCCACCGAGGGGCTGACGAGGAACCAGCCGGGGTTGATCAGGCGGCTTTTACGCGGCTTGTCCGGCGTAGCGGTTTGCACTTGGGCAGTGGTGGTATTCATGGTGATCAGGACCAGTCAGGTACATGCAGAGCGAGAGTCGAAGCGCGGTCAATGTGGGAGCTGGCTTGTGTGGGAGCTGGCTTGCCTGCGATGGCATCCCCCGGTTTAACTGACAGACCGAGGTGTCTGCATCGCAGGCAAGCCAGCTCCCACCAAGAGCCTCCCACATAAAGCATTTACGGTGGTGTGCCCGCTTTACTTGGGATAACCGGCCCGCTTCATTTCGCGTTCGGTGAAGGTCTGTGCATCCGCCAGGGCTTTTTCGGCAGTGGAGCCACCGGTCAGTGCGCTGGAGAAGAACTTGCCGACCTGGGTACCAATCGCCTGGAATTCAGGAATGGTCACCAGCTGGATGCCCACATACGGCACCGGCTTGGCCGACGGGTCTTTCGGGTCGGCGACTTTCAGCGATTCCAGCGTCACCTTGGCAAACGGCGCGGCCTTCATGTATTCGTCGCTGTAGGTCGATTTGCGGGTGCCTGGCGGTACGTTGGCAATCCCGTCGGTCTTGGCGACCAACTGGCTGTATTCCTTGGAAGTGGCCCAGGTGGTGAACACCTTGGCAGCGTCCTTGGCTTTGGAACTGGTTGGAATCCCCAGGGACCAGGAGTACAGCCACGAAGTACCTTTGTCGGTCTTCTCGTGGGGGGCAAAGGTGAAGCCGACGTGGTCAGCCACTTTGCTTTGGGTCTTGTCGGTCACGAACGAGCCGGCGACGCTGGCGTCAACCCAGATCGCGCACTTGCCGCTGTTGAACAGCGCCAGGTTTTCGTTGAAACCGTTGCTGGAAGCCCCCGGCGGGCCGGATTTCTTCATGTTGTCGACGTAGAAGTTCAGTGCGTCTTTCCACTCTGGCCCGTTGAATTCCGGTTGCCACTTCTCATCGAACCAGCGTGCACCGTAGCCGTTGGCCAGGGTGGTGATCAGCGCCATGTTCTCGCCCCAACCAGCCTTGCCGCGCAGGCACAGGCCGTACTGCTCTTTGTCCTTGTTGGTGAGTTTGGCGGCGAATTCGCCGATCTGGGTCCAGGTCGGGTGCTCGGGCATGGTCAGCCCGGCGTCCTTGAACAGGTCGGTGCGGTAGTAGGTGATGGAGCTTTCGGCGTAGAACGGCAGGGCGTACAGCGAGCCCTTGACGGAAAGGCCGTCACGCACGGAAGGGAAAACGTCGTCCAGGTCGTAGGAAGCAGGCAGGTCCTTCATCGGTTCCAGCCAGCCTTTGGCGCCCCAGAGTGCAGCTTCGTACATGCCGATGGTCAACACGTCGAACTGTCCGCCCTGGGTGGCGATGTCGGTGGTGAGGCGTTGGCGCAGGACGTTTTCTTCGAGTACCACCCAGTTCAGCTTGATCTCCGGATGCTCGGTCTCGAAGGTTTTCGAGAGCTTTTGCATGCGGATCATGTCGCTGTTGTTGACGGTGGCAATGGTCAGGGTTTGCGCGCCAAGACTGACGGCGCTGAGGGTCATGCAGGTGCAGGCAAGCAGAGCTTTGGCTGTGAACTTCATCGCGCACTCCATTTCTGCGCCCAGGGGCTGCAGAAGGACAGTTATTGTTGTTGTGTCTTCCACGACAGCTGGAAGAGTGTGCGTTGATTACAGCCTTCAATTGACGTGCTGACAAATCCTTGGGAGCACTTTTACTGATACTTTTTTGCACTGCAGCGGAAAATTGCTGAAACGATTCGCTGGGAGCGATCGGCTTCCTGCGTGAGCGCGATGCAAATGTGGGAGCGGGCTTGCTCGCGAAGGCGGTGAATCAGCCGACATTTGCGCTGACTGACACACTGCATTCGCGAGCAAGCCCGCTCCCACACATGCGGGTTCCCACAGGAACGCGCGTTTTCAGGCGAGGTTCTGTTCGGTCAGGCGCTGCACCGCCAGGCGCCGGTAGTGCGAGGGGGTCATGCCCTTGAGCTGCTGGAAGCGGCGGTTGAAGTTGGAGATGTTGTTGAAGCCTGACTCGAAGCACACATCGGTCACGGCTTTGTCACCATCGGCCAGCAGCTCGCAGGACTTGCTGATACGCAGGCGGTTGACGAATTCGATGAAGGTGCGGCCGGTGGCTTGTTTGAACACGCGGGAGAAATAGGTGGGTTTCATGCCGAGGTATTCGGCCACCTCTTCCAGGGACAGCTCCCGCGCGTAGTGGGCAAAAATGTAGTCCACCGCGCGGTTGGTGCGGTCGATGCTGTGTTCATCCGCCAGTTGCGGCGTGGTCACGCCGGAGAGCAGTTGGTAGTCCTCGCAGGCACTGAGCACTTCCATCAGGATGAAGAAGTGGCCCAGGCGCGCCATGCCCTGGGCGTCCTCGATGCGCTGCATCAGGGTCATGGCCTGGGCGATGGTTTTCTTGCAGCGAAATTCGATGCCGTATTGCGCCCGTTCCAGCAGTGGCGCCAGGGTCTTGAGCTCGGCAAAGATATGGCTGCCGCCGTCGAACAGCTCGTCGGTGAAGTTCACCAGCATGTCGCGCTTGGGCACCACTTCGTCCTCGGCCACCTGGCTGATCCAGTTGTGGGGCAGGTTGGGGCCGGTGAGGAACAGGCTTTCCGGGTAGAAGTTGCCGATGTAGTCGCCGATAAACACCTTGCCGGAGCTGGCAACGATCAGGTGCAGCTCGTATTCTTTGTGGAAATGCCAGCGCACCAACGGGCACGGGAAGCCGTGTTGGCGATAGATGATGGACAGACCGTTGTGATCGTCCATCAGCTCGTAGGAAGGATCGGTGATTCTCGCTGCTCGGGTCATGCTGCAGTCGCTTTATTGTGGTTGCGAAAAGGATAATGCCCCCTTGCGCGCCACCTCGCCAGCGTCTGTGTCTACAGCGTACGGTTTTTCGCCTCGATCCACTGCGCCATGTACTGGGTACTTTTGTGCAGGTGGTGGCGCAGCATGCTGCCGGTGAAATTGTTCCGACGGTGCTCGGCCAACTGGCGGCGGCACTGCTCCAGGCGCTCCACCAGGGCCGGGCCGTGGAGGTCGTGGGCGTAACGGCGTGCCAGTAACTGCCGGCCATCTTCCTGGGCCTGGGTCCAGCGTGGCGGGTCTTGATACAACGCAACCGCCGCAGCCGCCAGTGCACTGGCGCTGTGTTCGACCACGCCGGGCCACGGTTCGCCCATGGCTTCGGCGCCAATCGGTGTGGTAACGCTGGGTGTGCCGCAGAGCATCGCGTCGGCCAGCTTGCCCTTGATCCCGGCACCAAAACGCAGTGGCGCCAGGCAGATACGCGCAGCGCTCATGACCTGCAATGCATCCTCGGCCCAATTCATCACGTGGAAGCCCTGGGCCGGGTTGTGCAGCGCGGTGGCCTTGGGTGGCGTATAGGCGCCGTACACGTGGAGTTGAGCGCCGGGCAGTTGCTGGCGGATCAGCGGCCACACACTGTTCTTCATCCACAACACCGCATCCCAGTTCGGCGCATGGCGGAAATTACCGATGCTCAGGAAGTGGGCGCGGTCCGCAAAGGGGGCAAAGGCTTCGGTGGGCGGCGCCAGCATCAGCGGGCACCAGTGGAGCAGGGCAGCGGGCACCTTGAAGTGTTCGGTCAGCAACTGGATTTCCACGTCGGAGATCATCAGGCTGATGTCGCAGCGGTAGATCGCGGCGA
Source organism: Pseudomonas sp. F8002 (assembly GCF_013385495.1). Lineage (NCBI taxonomy): Bacteria > Pseudomonadati > Pseudomonadota > Gammaproteobacteria > Pseudomonadales > Pseudomonadaceae > Pseudomonas > Pseudomonas sp. F8002. The sequence goes on from NZ_JACAPW010000029.1 coordinate 88,227, forward strand.
TCTCGCGCTTGGCCAGGTCGGTGTCGGCCATGCAGGCGAATTCGGCGGCCAGGTCCTGGGTGAACAACGGGCTGAAGTCGTCGGCGTCGGGGTGAGCCTTCAGGAAATCCTTGAAGCGTTTTTGACGTGCGTCCCGCAGGCTTTGCAGGTCGGAGGTTTCCAGCACGCGAAGGGCATTCGGGCAGGATTTTTCCACACGCCAGCCGAACTGTTCTTCCATCATGAAACGGTCGAACAGCACGATATCGGGGGCCAGTTCCGTGATGAAGTCATCGAAACTGCTGTTATTCAGTTCGATCGCACATTCGCGAATGCCCAGGGCAGGCAAGTCGGCCTTGTGCTCACCGGTGGTGGCCGGGCTGCTGAAGGTGATGTCCCAGCCTTGGGCCAGAAAGCTCTCCAGAATCTGCATCATGTGCCCGCCGGCCGCCGAGGAGCGGGGCTCTGGCCAGACGTAGCCAATGACCAGGACTTTGGTGGCGGGCTGATTCATCGACAACGGATTCCTTGAAGGGCTGGGCAAAAGCGCGCAATTAAACCACAGCCCCTCAAGTTCCGGCGCACTCAGCGGAAGATGTTGACCGGCGTCGGCAGCGTCACCAACCCTACATAACCGTCCCAGAACTGCTTCTGGTCCACCGCGAAGACCACCTTGGCCTTTTGCGTGCCCACCGGCGCGCCTTTCTTGTAGCCCAGTGCCCGGCCATAGTCGGCGCCGAAGGTGGCATCCACGTCCACCCACAGCTCGCGGGATTCGGTGACGATCCCGGGGTTCACGAGAAACAGTGCCGGCAGGCTGTCCCAGGTGAAGCTGTGGTAAGCCGGGTCCTTGGCGAACAGTGGCCCGAACTCGTGCTTGTACAGGTCGGCAATCGGGCCTTTGTGTGCGATCACCCGCTCATACACCGACTTGTCGAAGGTGACTTTCTCACAGACATCGTTGGGAAAAATCACGTGTTCGATGGGCGAGCGCAACACGATCTTCGCAGCCTCCGGGTCGAACCACCAGTTGAACTCCGCCGCCGGCGTGGTGTTGCCCGGGATCTCCAGCGCGCCGCCCATGTACACGATGCGCTTGATCAGCGGCACGATGTCCGGGGCCGAGCGAATCGCCAGGGCAATGTTGGTCAGCGGGCCGACCGCCAGGATCGTTACCTCGTGGGGGTTGGCCCGTACGCTGTCGACGATGAACTGGGCGGCGGTTTCCTTGCGCAGCCTGGTGTGGGTCGCCAGGCCGTCCGGTGGCGCGACCAGTTGTGAGGCACTGGTTGGCCGCGGGTTCTTGAACGCACCCGGCCAGCCGGAACCGAACAGGGCTTTTTCCGCCTCATAGGTGGCGTAGTCATGCAGCAGCGGGTAGGCGGCGCCGGAATACACGCCGACTTCCTTCTCCACACCCATGCGTTCCACCGCCTTGAGGGCGTCGACCTGTTCCTGGTCGACCCAGGCGTTGCCGCTGACCAGGGTCATGCCCAGCAGGTCGATGCGTTTTTGCCCGTGCAGCTGGGCGAGCATGATAAAGGCCTGGCCGTCATCGTTGAGCACGTTGAAGTCGGTGTCGAAGATGACCTTTTCTGCGGCCTGCGCCGTACCGGCACACAGGCCCACGGCGACAAGCAGGGCACAGCGCTTGATGAAACCTTGCATGGAGACTCACCCGAAAAATTGTTGTTGTTAGCGGTTTACCAGCTTCGCCGGCAAGGCGATCACCAGGAAGCTGCTGAGAATCAGGCAGCCGGCAAAAAACCACAAGGCCCCTGCGCTGCTGCCGGTGACGTCAATCGCCACGCCCATCAGCGAGTTGCTCACCAGGCCTGCGATGTTCGCCAGCGAGCAGGCCAGGGCAAAGCCGGTGGCCGCTGCGGTACCTTTCAGGAAGGTCGCCGGCAGGCTGAAAAACACCGGCACCGCACCGATGATCGCCGCCGAGGCAATCGCAAACAGCGCCACGGTGGCGACCACGTTATGGGTGAAGAACGTACTGGTAGCCATCGCCGCCGCGCCGATGAAGAACGGCACGATGATGTGCCAGCGGCGTTCGCGGTGTTTGTCGGAGCTGGCGCCGATCAGCAGCATGCCCAAGAGGGCCGCCACGCTGGGCAGGGCCGTGAGGATGCCGATGTGGAAAGTGTCGGTAATCCCGGCGTTGCGGATGAATGTGGGCATCCAGAACCCCATGGCATAGGCACTGAGCAGGATCGAGAAGTCGATACCGCCGAGCATCCACACCTTGAGGTTGAAGAAGCCGTCGCGGAAGCTGTGTTTGCTGGCGGCACCGTCGGCGTCGTCCTTGCGCAGTTCGCTTTCCAGCAGGGTTTTTTCTTCCGGCGACAGCCACTTGGCTTGCTGATAGGTATTGGGCAGCGCCCAGAAGGTCCACACACCGAGCAGCACGCTGGGCACCGCTTCGATCAGGAACAGCCACTGCCAGCCGCGCAGGCCGGCCATGTTGTCGAAGTGGCCCATGATCCAGCCCGACAACGGGCCGCCGATCACGCTGGACAGCGGCAGGCCGATCATGAACAGGGCGATGATCCGCCCCCGGCGATGGGTGGGAAACCAGGTGGTCAGGTAATACAGCACGCCCGGCAGAAACCCGGCTTCGGCCGCACCCAGCAGGAACCGCAGGATGTAGAACTGGGTGGTGGAGGTGACCAGCATGGTGCAGGCCGACAGCAGGCCCCAGGTGATCATGATGCGGGCGATCCAGATCTTCGCCCCGACCTTTTCCAGGATCAGGTTGCTGGGGACTTCGAAGATGATATAGCCGACAAAGAACAGCCCGGCACCGAGGCCGAACGCGGTTTCGCTGAAGTGCAGCTGGTCGAGCATCTGCAGTTTGGCGAAGCCGATATTGATGCGGTCCAGGTAGGCCGCGAGGTAGCAGAAACACAGGAACGGAATCAGCTTCCAGGTGATCTTGTGGTAGAGCGTGTGGACCGGATCGGCGACCGTAGTCGCGGGCGCTGCATTCGCAATGGGCATTGGGGTGTCTCCTGGCGGTGACTTATGGTTTTTATACGGCCGCTTTTTCAGCACTTCGGAGTGCTGTGAAAGCGACTTCCAAAGGCAGTGACAGAAGACTGAGGTGGCCCTGTTGGAGGTGATCAAGTGTGGGAGCGGGCTTGCTCCCACATTCGACTGCATTCCAGCGTGGGCGCTCAGTTTTTTCCGGACCACGCTCTTTGTCGTGGTTCCTGTTGACGCGTTACTGCTCCTTGAACTTGCTCATCGCCTCCTGCTTGCTCACCACGTCGCCGTACTTGCTGTCGATATCGAACAAGTTGGCTTCATGGGGCGCCGGGTGGCGGTCGCCGACGCATTCGCGCACGACGATGGTACGAAACCCGTGTTGCACCGCATCCACTGCGGTGGCCCGGATGCAGCCGCTGGTGGAACAGCCGGCGAGCACCACGGTGTCGATGCCCTGGGCGTGCAGCATCGGGGCCAGGCTGCTGCCGAAAAACGCGCTGGCGTATTGTTTGGTGATGACTACTTCATTGGCCAGGGGCAGCACTTCGGTACAGAAGGCGGCGAGGGGGTTACCCTCGACCATGTCTTTCATCACCGGGGCCTTTTTTACCCAGATACCGCCGTCGGCGAAATGGCCCGGATGGTAGCGGATATTGGTGTGCACTACGGTGATCCCGTGTTGGCGGGCGCTGGCCAGCAGGTCGACGCTTTCGGCCACGGCGATGCGCACTTCGGGGGCAAACAGTGGCGCGCCTTCGGTGGTATAGCCTTGCATGAAGTCGATCATCAGCAGGGCGGATTTTTTGCCGAAGCCGATTCGGTTACCCCAGACGCCCTGGTAGTTGGCGTCGGCGGATTGTTCGCTCATCTTTCAGTCCTCGGTGTTGGACGGTGCACATACCCTTGTGGCGAGGGAGCTTGCTCCCGTTGGGCTGCGTAGCAGGCCTGTTTTTTTGGGGGCGCTTCGCACCCCAGCGGGAGCAAGCTCCCTCGCCACAAAAGCGTTTTTAGTAGGCTCCCGACAGGAGGGCGCCGGCGCCGGGGACGATGGGGTCCAGGTCCAGGGCCTTGAGCATGGCGTAGGTGGTGGCGATGGCGGCGGTGAGCACCGGCAGGCCGGTCTGGGCTTCGACCTTCGCGACCACGGGCAGGGACTGCATTTGTACGCAGGCCGACAGTACGATTACGTCGACACCTTCCAGGTTCATCCCGGCAACAATCGCCGGCAGGTTGGCCGGGTCGTGGCGGGCCACTTCGAGGTTGTCGGGGATTTCCAGGGCGCGCCAGTCCACCACTTCAAAGCCTTCTTCGCGGATGTAGTTCACCACCAGTTCGGTCAGCGGTTTCATGTACGGCGCAACAATCGCGATGCGTTTGGCGCCCATGACTTTCAGGCCTTCGATCAGGGCGCCGGCACTGGTGATCACCGGGGCGTTGGCGTCGTTGTCGGCGGTGGCCTTGCGCAGGCGTTGCTCGGACTTGCGGTGGTAACCCAGCCCCATGGCCATGATCGCTACCAGGCAGGCGTAGCCCAGCACGTCGACCTTGGCGTCGGACAGTTCGATGGCGCAACGGTCGGACTCACCGTCCATGGCCGCCAGTTCTTCCTTGCGCACTTGCTTCATGCGCATGCGGCTGGAGTGAAAGGTGAAACGTTCCGGGCGGATCGCCTGGCGCGCGTTAAGCATCGCCGGGATCTCGGTTTCCATGGTGGTGTTGGAGCTCGGCACAATCTGGCCGATGCGATAAGGCTTGAGCATGATGGTCTCCGTTATGCAGTCAGGGGCTGGCCGAGGAAGTCGCCGAAGGCAGCGAAAAAGCCTTCAAGGTCATCCCAGGGGATCATGTGTCCTGCATTTGGCACATGGGCGACCTGTAGGGTCGGCTGTAACTGTCGGACTTCCGCGACATCTTCGGCCTGAATTACACCGCCGCGTCCGGCAACAATCAGCAGGGCAGGAGCCCCCAGGTGGGGCAGGTCCTGATGAAAGTCGACGGTATGGAAGTCATTGAACGCACGCACGATAGCCGGCTCGTAGCAGGTGTGCAGCCATTCGGCGCGCAGTTGCAGTTGTTCGACGGTCCAGGTGGCGCAGAAGGCGCGCATCGCCTCTGCATCCATGCCGACCTGGGATTGACGAATCGAATCGACGTACCACGGCAGTTTGCTTGGGTATTCGCGGCGACCCGGACCGGACATCGGCGGGTCGATCAACACCACGCGGTTGACACCTTGTGGATGGCGCACCGCACTGCGTACGGCAAACCGCGCGCCCATGGAATGGCCGACCAGGTGATAGCTCTCGAGCTTCAGGGCGTCGGCAAATGCGCCAATGTCATCGGCGCAGGTGTCGGCGCTGTAGTCCAGCTCCGGTCCGCTGGACGACAGGCCGCGACCGCGCACGTCCAGCACGTAGGTGTCGAAGTGCAAACCCAGGCGTTCGGCGACAAAACCCCAGGTAATCGCCGGGCTGGTGATGCCGGGAATCAGGATCAGTGCCGGGCCCTTGCCGCCGTAACGCAGGTAATGCTGGCGGATACCGTTGGCCTGGACATTGCCGCCGTAGAGAAAGCTGCTCACGCCGCCACCCCCGATTTCAGTTGCTGGGCGTAGAGGTCATAGCCGTAGACCCAGTCCGGATCTTCCTGGGTGCGCAGCCAGGTGTTGGCGTTGGACACGGCCTGCACCCGGGACGCGCGTTCCTTGCGGTTGGCTTCATACAGCTCGAACGCGGTGCGGTAGTCGCCGATCCCGGTTTCCTGCAGGCAGCGCGTCAGCATCGCGGCGTCTTCGATGGCCATGCCGGCGCCCTGAGCCATATGGGGTTTCATCGGGTGGCAGGCATCGCCCAGCAATACCAGGCGACCACGGCTCCACAACGGCAGCGGGTTGCGGTTGCGCAACGGCCATTTGGTCACGCTTTCGGTGGATTCGATCAGGGCCTGGACGGTCGGGTGGTAGCCCTTGAAGGCGTCGAACATCTCCTCCCGGCTGCTGTCGACGAAGGCGCCCTGGAAGTCCCATTCCGGGTGCGGCACGCCGGTGACGTAGTAGTACTCGTCGCGCTTGCCGGTGGTGTAGTAGACCATCATGTGCCGGTCCTCGGTCCACCACTTGATGCAGTCTTCGAACTTCAGGTCGTACTTGGCCAACTGGTCGCCACGGATCAGCGCACGGTGCGCGACCCAGCCGCTGTACAGCGGTTTTTCGGCACCCAGCAGCTCTTCACGAATGCGCGAGTTGATGCCGTCGGCACCGATCACGATGTCGGCGTAGGTTACCTCGCCGTCGGCGAAAGTCAGGCGCACCTGGGTATCGGTTTCTTCAAGGGTTTCCAGGCGCTTGTTGAAGTGCAGGGTGCCGGGCTTGAGGGTGGACATCTGCAGCGCGTGCAGATCGCCGCGATGCACGGTGATGTAGGACGCGCCGTAGCCAGTCAGGGGAATGCGTGACAGGTAGTCGCCGGTTTCACCATCGCGGCTGAACCAGTGCTCGGGGTGCGACCCCATCAGGTCCAGCTGTTTTTCGATGCCCATGCGGCGGAAGATTTTCATGATGTTGGGGCCCATGTGGATCCCGGCACCCAGGCGGGAAAACTCCGGCGCCTGCTCGTAGATGTCCACGTCGAACCCTGCCTGTTGCAGCAGGGTGGCAGCGGCGGCACCGCCAAGGCCGGCGCCGACGATTGCGATTTTTTGTGTGCTTCCCATGGGGCGTGGTCCTCTTTTTCGAATAATGGCCGGCGGCGTCTGTCCGCAAGGTTTTTAAAGTGTATACGCTCATTTTTTCAAATGAAAAGCCCACGCCTGAAAAATTGTTTTTTTGGCCATATCGATCCCCTGTAACCGGTTATCTCCATATATCACTGGGTTTGTGTGGATTCGTAACGTTTTGGCGTGGTGCTTGCAGTCCATGCTGAAATCAGTTCTTATCGTGATTAATTGGCGTATACGCTATAAAAACGCACTAGAGTGAAGCGCCCTGCAAGATCTTGGTGCAGCAGCTGAGGAGACAGGAAATGCCGGTAAGTGATTGCGAACTGACCCAGATGTTTGAGCATGTGTTGAAGCTCTCGAAGGTCGACCCGACCCAGAGCGTCGCCGTGCTCAAGAGCCATTACTCCGACCCGCGCACCGTGCGCGCCGCGATGGACGCGGCGCAGCGCCTGGGGGCCAAGGTGTATGCGGTGGAGTTGCCGTCGTTCAACCATCCCCGGGCGATGGGCAATGACATGACGGCCTACTGTGGCGACACGGCCCTGACCGGTAATATCGCGGCGCAGCGGGCGCTGGAAGCGGCAGACCTGATCGTCGACACCATGATGCTGTTGCACTCGCCGGAGCAGGAACAGATCCTCAAGACCGGCACGCGCATCCTGCTGGCGGTGGAACCCCCGGAAGTGCTGGCGCGCATGCTGCCGACCGAAGAGGACAAAGTGCGCGTGCTGGCCGCTGAAGAACTGCTGAAAAAAGCCCGCTCGATCCACGTCAAATCCCGCGCCGGCAGTGATTTCCGGGCGGCGCTGGGGCAATACCCGTCCGTCACCGAATACGGCTTTGCCGACGAACCGGGACGCTGGGACCACTGGCCGAGCGGCTTCCTGTTCTCCTGGCCCAATGAGGAAACTGCAGAGGGCGTGCTGGTGCTGGATATCGGCGACATCCTGCTGCCGTTCAAGACCTACACCCGGGAGAAAATCACCCTGGAGATCGAGAAGGGCTTCATCACCAGAATCCACGGTGGTTTCGAGGCCGAATACCTGCGCGACTACATGAAATACTTCAACGACCCCGAGGTATATGGCATCTCCCACATCGGCTGGGGCCTGCAGCCACGGGCGCAATGGACGGCCATGGGCCTGCACGACAAGAACGACGGCATGTGCATGGACGCCCGCGCGTTCTACGGCAACTTCCTGTTCTCCACCGGCCCCAACACCGAAGTCGGCGGCACCCGCAAGACCCCGTGCCACATGGACATCCCGCTGCGCAATTGCGACGTCTACCTCGATGATGAGGCCGTAGTCATCGCCGGCGACGTCGTAGCCCCCAAGGCCTCCCTGGCCCACTAAACATCCAATGTGGGAGCGGGCTTGCTCGCGAATGCGGTACGTCAGTCACACATGCGCCACCTGACACACCGCATTCGCGAGCAAGCCCGCTCCCACATTTCAACCGCGTTCCGGCAATGAGATCCTTGAGTCATTTCCACAACCCCGCCATCATGCCACCCCATCGACCACCGCCTTCCCGAGCCCGCCGTGCCTGATTCCTACGTTTTCTCCGAGCAAGTCGGCCACCTGTTGCGCAAGGCCTACCAGCGCCACCTGGCGATCTTCCAGCAGAACGTCGGCGACTCGCAGCTCACCGCTGTGCAGTTCGTCACCCTGTGCGCCCTGCGCGATCACGGTGCAAGTTCGCTCACCGAACTGGTCAAGGCCACCGCCGTCGACCAGGCGACCATCCGTGGCATCGTCGAACGCCTCAAGGCCCGCGAACTGATCACCCTCGAACCCGACCCGCAGGACAAACGCAAAGTCGTGGTCAACCTATCCGACTCCGGCGCCGCCCTGGTGCAGCAAACCGTGCCCTGCGCCGCCACCATCACCGAACTGACCCTGAGCAACCTCAACCCCGCCGAACGCGTCGCCGTACTCTTCCTGCTACGTAAAATGATCGAAGACCCCCAAACCTGACCCCGATCCCCTGTGGTGAGGGAGCTTGCTCCCGCTGGACTGCGCAGCAGGCCCATCTTTTGGGGTCGCTTCGCAACCCAGCGGGAGCAAGCTCCCTCGCCACAGCTATTCATCCATCTTCTGGCACCGTTTTTGCTCTACGTTGATGTAGTAACCACTTCACCCGTCAAGTGTGTCGCGAGACCCCAGGTACGCGACGCTTTTTTTTGACTGTTTGATGTAGTGGACACTTCACCAAATCCAACGGGCGAAGCGAATGACCAGCCAGAACATCACGGTAACGCTTGAGGTCAACGGCCACACCAGCGAAGTCAGCGCAATGGCCGACACCCCGCTGTTGCTGATCCTGCGCAATGACCTGCAACTCAACGGCCCCAAATACGGCTGCGGCCTGGGGGAGTGCGGCGCCTGCACGGTGATCATCGACGGCGTGGCTGCACGCTCCTGCGTCTTCCCCCTGTCGGGTGCCGTGGGCCGCAACATCGTCACCCTCGAAGGCCTCGGCACCCGCCAGACCCCGCACCCGGTGCAGCAGGCCTTCATCGATGAACAGGCCGCCCAGTGCGGCTACTGCCTCAACGGCATGATCATGACCGCCAAGGCCTTGCTCGACCGCAATCCCAACCCCAGCGAAGCCGAGGTGCGCAGCGAACTGTCTGGCAACCTCTGCCGCTGTGGCACCCATATCGAAATCCTCCGCGCGGTGCTGCGTGCCGCCCGCCAAATGCCTTGAACGTGGATCGATGACCATGACTGATGCAATCCCTTCCCGTGACCAATGGCTGGCCAAGGCCGGCGTCCTGCTGATCGTCGACGATGTGCTGCCACCTTCGGGGCCGGTGGCCAAGGGCGGTACACCGACGGTCAAGCCCAAGGAACTGGGGCTGTTTATCGCAGTGAACGATGACGGGCTGGTGTACGCCTTCAACGGCCACGTGGACCTGGGCACCGGCATTCGCACCTCCCTGGCGCAGATCGTCGCTGAAGAACTGGACCTGACCATGGACCAGGTGCGCATGGTGCTGGGCGACACCGAGCGTGCGCCGAACCAGGGCGCGACCATTGCCAGCGCAACCTTGCAGATCTCCGCGATTCCGCTGCGCAATGCCGCCGCCGAAGCCCGGCGTTTCCTGCTGGCGCGGGCGGCGCAACGCTGGTCCGTAAATGCTCAAAGTCTCAAGGTCGACGCAGGCGTTATCCGCGGCGAAGACGGGCGCACCATCACTTATGGCGAACTGGTGACGGGCGAGCATGACCAACTGCGCATCAGCGGCGATGCACCGCTCAAGGCCACCGCCGATTACCGCCTGGTGGGCAAGGGCGCAGCCCGGGTGGATATCCCGGGCAAGGCCACCGGCGAACTGACGTACGTGCACGACATGCGCGTGCCGGACATGCTTCACGGTCGGGTGGTCCGCCCGCCGTACGCGGGGCTGGATTGCGGCGACTTTGTCGGCAACAGCCTGTTGAGCGTCGACGAATCATCCATTGCCCACATCCCGGGGATTGTTGCGGTGGTGGTGATCCGTGATTTTGTTGGTGTGGTCGCCTTGCGCGAAGAACAGGCAATCAAGGCCGCCCAGGAACTGCAGGTGCACTGGAAACCCTGGAACCACCCACTGCCGGACATGAGCGATGTGGAGCAGGCAATCCGCGACAACCCGCGGGTACGCCGCACCGTGCTCGACCAGGGCAACGTCGACGAAGCCCTGGCCGCCGCCAGCCAGCGCATGCCGCGCACCTACCTGTGGCCATACCAGATGCACGGATCCATCGGCCCCTCCTGCGGCGTGGCGGATTATCAGCCCGGGGTCAGCCGGGTCTGGTCCGGCAGCCAGAACCCGCACCTGCTGCGGGCCGATCTGGCCTGGCTGCTGGAATGCGCGGAAGAATCCATCGACGTGATCCGCATGGAGGCCGCCGGCTGCTACGGGCGCAATTGCGCCGATGACGTGTGCGCCGACGCCTTGCTGCTGTCCCGTGCCGTGGGCAAGCCGGTGCGGGTGCAACTGACCCGCGAACAGGAGCACCTGTGGGAGCCCAAGGGCACCGCGCAATTGATGGATGTCGACGGCGGCCTGAACGCCGACGGCAGCATCGCCGCCTATGACTTTGAAACCAGCTACCCGTCCAACGGCGCGCCCACCCTGGCGCTGCTGTTGACCGGCCGGGTCGAGCCGGTGGCCGCGATGTTCGAGATGGGCGACCGCACCTCGATCCCGCCCTACGACATCGCGAACATGCGCGTCACCATCAACGACATGGCGCCGATCGTTCGCGCCTCGTGGATGCGCGGTGTGTCGGCGTTGCCCAACACCTTCGCCCATGAATCCTATATCGACGAACTGGCGTTTGCCGCCGGGGTCGACCCGGTGGAGTACCGCCTGCGTTACCTGAAGGACGAGCGCGCCATCGACCTGGTGAAATCCACCGCCGAACGCGCCAACTGGGCACCGCGTACCGCGCCGATGCAAACCGCGAATGAGGACCACCTGCTGCGTGGTCGGGGCTTTGCCTACGCGCGTTACATCCACAGCAAGTTCCCCGGCTTCGGTGCGGCGTGGGCGGCGTGGGTCGCGGACGTGGCCATCGACAAGCAGACCGGCGATGTCTCGGTGACGCGGGTGGTGATCGGGCATGACTCGGGGATGATGATCAACCCCGCAGGGGTGCAGCATCAGATCCACGGCAATGTGATCCAGTCCACCAGCCGTGTGCTCAAGGAACGCGTGACCTTTGAAGAGTCGACCGTGGCGAGCAAGGAGTGGGGCGGTTATCCGATCCTGACCTTCCCGGAAGTGCCGCAGATCGACGTACTGATGATGCCGCGCCAGGACCAGCCCCCGATGGGCGCCGGTGAGTCGGCCTCGGTGCCCAGCGCGGCGGCGATTGCCAATGCGATCTATGACGCCACCGGCATCCGTTTTCGCGAGCTGCCGATTACCCCCGAGCGGGTATTGGCGGCGCTGAATGCAGGCACCCTGGGCGAGCCGGCGAAGTCCCCGGAAAAGCGCCGCAAATGGTTGTTCGGCTCATTGTTCGCCGCCTTTGGCGCGGTGCTGGGCATGGCTGCTACCGCGTGGCCGTTTCACAGCGAAATGGCCCCGATTGCACCGCCCAGTGCAGGCACCTGGTCCAAGGCCACCCTGGAGCGCGGGCGCTTGCTGGCCGCCGTGGGGGATTGCGCGGTGTGCCACACGGCACCGGGCGGTGCCACCAATGCCGGCGGGCTGGCGATGCATACGCCGTTCGGCACCCTTTACAGCAGCAACATCACCCCGGATGAGAAAACCGGGATTGGCAACTGGTCCTACCCGGCGTTCGAGCGGGCGATGCGCGACGGCATTGGCCGCGACGGGCGCAACCTGTACCCGGCGTTTCCCTATACGGCGTTTCGCAATATCAACGATGCCGACATGCAGGCACTGTATGCCTACCTGATGTCCCAGGCGTCGGTGAGCCAGGCACCGGTGCCGAATGCGATGAAGTTTCCGTTCAATATCCGGCCGTTGATGGCCGGCTGGAATGCGCTGTTCCTGCGCCGTGGGGAAATCAGCGTGCAGCCCCGGCGCAGCGAGCAATGGAATCGTGGCGCCTACCTGGTCAACGGTTTGGGGCACTGCGCGGCGTGCCATTCGCCGCGCAACCTGATGGGGGCGGAGAAGGGCGGCAAGGCGTTCCTCGCGGGCGGCAGGGTGGACGGTTGGGAGGCGCCGGCCTTGAATGGCTTGTCCAAGGCGCCGACGCCGTGGACCGAAGACCAATTGTTCAGCTACCTGAGCACTGGTTATTCCGATGCCCATGGCGTGGCAACTGGGCCGATGGGACCGGTCGTGACTGAACTGGCGAAACTGCCCAAGACCGACATCCGCGCGATGGCGGTGTACCTGGCTTCGCTGAACGACAGCGGCGCCGCCGAAGCGCAGGTGGTGGCAGCTGCGACGGTGCCCAATGCCAATGGGCGACGGGTATTCGAAGGTTCATGCAAGGCCTGCCATGCCGACGGACAGGGCCCGAAGCTGTTCGGCGTCAGCCCGTCACTGGCGACCAATACCAATGTGCACAGCGATCAACCGGACAACCTGATCAAGGTGATTTTGCAGGGCATCAGCACTCCGGCGACCAAGGATCTGGGTTACATGCCGGCGTTCAAGGACAGCCTGTCGAACACCCAAGTGGCGGAGTTGGCCGCCTACCTGCGCGGGCGCTTCGCACCCCATGCACCGCAGTGGGAAGGCCTGGAGCAAACCGTGGCACACCTGCGAGCCAATCCCGGTACCCATTGATTCACACGGTCAAAAAATGTGGGAGCGGGCTTGCTCGCGAAAGCGGTTCGTCAGTCGCCAAATATATTGACTGATACACCGCATTCGCGAGCAAGCCCGCTCCCACATTTAGATCCAGGTTCTACCGTTGGATGGGCGGTGTCACGCATACCCCGCGCAACACCAGATCACTGATAAACCCCAGCCAGTCCCGCTGCTGTGTCTTACCCGCCAAATCCTCCCCCAAAAACGAACTCAGCGTGTGCTGGTTGGAGTTATAGAAGTAGCACAACGAAGCAATCATCAAGTACACATGCTTGATGTCCACATCTTCACGAAACAGCCCCTGGGCCTGGCCCGCCTCGATGATCGGCCGCAACACCCCGACCGCCTCCCCGGACAACCGCCGCAGTTCACCCGACTGCTTCGCATGCTTGCCCTGGTGCAGGTTCTCGATGCTCAGGATCGCCACAAACTCGGGATGCTTGACGTAGTAGTTCCAGATAAACCCCACCAGCGCCTGCAACGCTTGCACCGGCGCACTCAGGTCGAGCTTGAGTTTGCTCTCGGCTTTATTGAACTGCTCATAAGTGTGTTCCAGCACGCACACAAACAGATGTTCCTTGCTGCCGAAGTAGTAATACAGCATGCGGTCGTTGGAGTCGGCCTCCCGCGAGATGCTTTCCACACGCCCGCCGGAATAACCGTCGCGGGTGAAGACCTTGACCGCCGCCTGGAGAATCCGCGCGCGGGTCTGGTCGGCTTGCTGGGCGCGGATACCGGTCTTCTTGATCACCATCGAAAAGCCTCTGCTGCGCAGCGTAAAGGCCCGGAATATAGCATGGGCATTATTCCGTTACCGACAGGCTCTGTCACAAACGCGGCATAACGCTGGGGCTTGGATCGGAAACGTATTACTTTCTAGTTCTTCTAATAAACAGAGTATGCAGGGATGAAATACCAACCGTTTACCCGAACTTTGATTGCCACCGCGCTGGTGCTGACTGTCAGCGGCGTGCAGGCGGCCTCCCAGGCCCCGGTGGCTGGCGAAAATGGCATGGTGGTCACCGCCCAGCATCTGGCGACCCATGTGGGCGTGGATGTGCTCAAGGCCGGCGGCAACGCCGTGGATGCGGCGGTGGCGGTGGGCTACGCCCTGGCCGTGGTGTACCCGGCAGCCGGCAACCTCGGCGGCGGTGGGTTCATGACCGTGCAACTGGCCGACGGCCGCAAGACCTTCCTCGACTTCCGCGAAAAAGCCCCGCTGGCCGCGACCGCCGACATGTACCTGGACAAGGACGGCAACGTGGTCCCGGACCTCAGCTCCAAGGGCCACCTGGCGGTCGGCGTTCCCGGCACTGTGTCGGGCATGGAACTGGCGCTGAGCAAATACGGCACCCTCAAGCGCGCCCAGGTCATCGCCCCGGCGATCAAGCTGGCCGAAGACGGTTTTGCCCTGGAGCAGGGCGATGTCGACCTGCTGCACACCGCTACTGACGAATTCAAGAAAGACAAAGACCTGCGCGGCATCTTCCTGCACGGCGGCGAGCCGATGCTGGTGGGCCAGAAGCTGGTGCAGAAAGACCTGGCGAAAACCCTGCGGGAAATCTCCGCCAAGGGCACCGATGGCTTTTACAAAGGCTGGGTAGCCAAGGCGATTGTGGATTCCAGCCAATCAGGCAAAGGCATCATCACCCAGGCCGACCTGGACAAATACAAGACCCGCGAACTGGCGCCCATCGAGTGTGACTACCGTGGCTACCACGTGGTGTCCGCGCCACCACCGAGCTCGGGCGGGGTGGTCATCTGCGAAATCATGAACATCCTCGAAGGCTACCCGATGGCCGACCTCGGCTATCACTCGGCCCAGGGCCTGCACTACCAGATCGAAGCCATGCGCCACGCATACGTCGACCGCAACAGCTACCTCGGCGACCCGGACTTCGTGCAGAACCCGGTCGAGCACCTGCTGGACAAGGATTACGCCGCCAAACTGCGCGATGCCATCGACCCGCAGAAAGCCGGGATCTCCCAGGACATCAAGCCGGGCGTTTCGCCCCACGAAGGCAATAACACCACCCACTACTCCATCGTCGACAAGTGGGGCAACGCGGTCTCGGTGACCTACACCCTCAACGACTGGTTCGGCGCGGGCGTGATGGCGAGCAAGACCGGGGTGATCCTCAACGACGAAATGGACGACTTCACCTCCAAGATCGGCGTGCCGAACATGTACGGCCTGGTGCAGGGCGAAGCCAACGCCATTGCTCCGGGCAAGACGCCGCTGTCGTCCATGAGCCCGACCATCGTCACCAAGGATGGCAAGGCGGTGATGGTGGTGGGTACGCCGGGTGGCAGCCGTATCATCACGGCCACCTTGCTGACCATTCTCAACGTGATCGATTACAAGATGAACATCCAGGAAGCCGTGGACGCCCCGCGTTTCCACCAGCAATGGCTGCCTGAGGCGACCAATATCGAACGCTTTGCCCTGAGCCCCGACACCCAGAAAATCCTCGAAGGCTGGGGCCACAAGTTTGCCGGCCCGCAGGACGCCAACCATCTGGCGGCAATCCTGGTAGGCGCGCCGTCCCTGGACGGCAAGCCGGTCGGCAATAACCGTTTCTATGGGGCCAACGACCCTCGGCGCAATACCGGGTTGTCCCTGGGCTACTAAAGCCCGCGGATCAGCTCCAGCACCTCGGCCTTCTTCAGCGGGTGCTTCAGGCGTTGCGAGAGCAGCGCCATGGCCCGCTGATGTTCACAGGCAACTACCGCTTCCACTTCGTCGCCCTGGCAGAGCAGGGCGATGAAGTCGTGGCGCTGCAGGTCGCCTTCCACGTGGAGCTGATTCCAGTGGCGGGGGTGGCCCAGCAGTTCAAAGGTCTTGCCGAAGTGATACGTCCAAAAGAACGGCACATCGGCAAACACCTGTTGTGCGCCCAGCATATTGCGCGCCGCCAGCACCCCGAGTTGCTGCGCCACACGCCAGTGTTCGATGCGCACGGGTTGGCCGTTCCATGGAAAGGTCACCATATCGCCCGCCGCCCATAGTCCGGGCGCGACGGACAAACCGGCATCGGCTTTCAGCGACTGGTCCTCGGCTTTTTCCAGCCCCTCGACAAACCCCGTGGCAGGCGTGACGCCGACGCCTATCAGTACCAGGTCTGCGGCCAATCTGTGGCCGTTTTTCAGCACCACCGTCGTCACGTCCATGTGGCCTTCCAGGCGTGCAGGCTCGCTGGCGGTGTGGAATATCACGCCGTTGGCTTCATGCAATTGGCGCAGTGAGGCACCGATGCGCTTGCCCAGTTGGGCCGCCAGCGGAATCTCGTGACGGCCCACCACCTGCACCGTCAGCCCGCGCTTGCGTAACGCGGACGCGGCTTCCAGGCCGATAAAACTGTCGCCGATGATCACTGCGCACGAGCCCGGTTGAGCCGCCTTGACGATACGCGCCGCATCGTCCCGGGAGCGCAACACGAACACATTGTTGAGTACGGTGCCCGGAATATCCAGCGGCCTGGCTTCGCCGCCGGTGGCCAGCAGTGCGGCGTCGTAGTCGAAATGGCGACCGTCCGCAAGCTGGAGGCGCCTGGCTTGAGGATCGAGATGGCGCACTTCGCCGTGGATCCGCGACGCGTGGCAGGTGGCCTCGTCCAGCAAGGGCGGTGTTTCCTGCGGCGGCATCTCGCCGCAGATGACGAATTTGCTCAGGGCGGTGCGGTCGTAGGCGGGGTCCTGTTCCTGGTCGATCCACAACAACCGGCCGCTGAAGCCCTTGCGGCGCAGCGTGGCCACGGCCGCCGAACCGGCTGCACCGGCGCCAATCACGATAAAGCAGCGCGAATCGTTGGTGTGCGGGGCAGCGGGCGAGGGCAGTGCCTCGTCGCCCACACTGACCACGCCGTCGTGAATCTCCACCGGGTACTGCTTGAGCTGCACCAGCGCGGGCGGCTCGCAGACCTGGCCGTCATCCACCCGGAAGGCCGCCTTGTGCCACGGGCAAATGATCCTCCCGTCACAGACCACGCCTTGCTCCAGGGGCGCCCCGGCGTGGGGGCAATCCGCCTGATAGGCACGAACCTCGCTGCCCGAACGCACCAGCAGGATGTGATGGGCGGCGGTTTCAACACGAACGCCACGGTCTTCGGGCAAGTTGATCAAGCGGGCAACGATGCGCATGTTCATAGGCCAATCTCCTTTTAAGGATTGACCTGTGCCCCAGGTAGAGGACTGCGTTGACCCGATAACCGGTCTTCAGCCCTGCGCGCCAGAGCGTTGAAAGTGGGTTGTGCCTAACGAGCGGTGCATGAAAACCGTCCCAGCCGGTCAATCCAGCAGTTGTTCCACAGCTGAAAAGGCCTGGTCCTGGCGTGCTTGCCAATCCCCACGGATGATCCGTAACGGCTGATGATGTCGCTCCAGCCAGTCACGGCTGGCCTGGAAAAACGCCAGGCGATCGGCAAACTCCGGCTGGCAGCGCTGGCCATCGGCGGTCCACTCCACGTCTTCCGGCGACAGCAGCAGGTGCAGGTCGTAGTGGCGGGCAAGCAGTTCGCTGTCGAGCCACGCCGGGTAGTCGCCAAACAGGGTCTGGCTCCACAGCTTGTTGGTCAGCAGGTTGGTGTCGAGGATCAGCAATGCCGGCTGCGCGGCGCGGGCGGCATCTTCCCAGGCCAACTGGCCCCGGGCGATCTCCGGGATATCCGCCAGGGTGGTATCGCGCTGGTGGTGGTCGATGAAATGACGCACGTATTCGCCCACCATCACCCCGCCAAAACGTGCCTGCAACTGGGCGGCCAGCCAGCTTTTACCGCTGGATTCCGGGCCGGCCAGTACCACCACCTTCATGCGTGCAGCGCCGGGTCGGCGCGCCATTCACGCCAGCCCTGCACGGCGATCACGGTGAACAAGGCGTAGAGCGCGGCGGTGAGGTACAGGCCTTTGTAGAGGAACAGCCCGACGAAGATCACATCCACGGTGATCCACAACGGCCAGCACTGCACGCGTTTTTGCGCCATCCACATCTGCGCCACCAGGCTGAAGCCGGTCAGGGCCGCGTCCAGCCAGGGTTGGGCGGCGTCGGTCCAGTGGGCCATGGCTGCGCCCAGCAACAGGCTGCCCACAGCACCCACAGCCAGGCCTTGCAGGATCGGTTGCAGGCCCAGGCTGGTGACTTGCCGGCCTTGCTTGACCTCACCGGCGCGGGTCCACTGCCACCAGCCGTAGAGTTGCAGGGCGGCGTAGATCACTTGCAGGAGCATGTCGGAGTAGAGCTTCACATCGAAGAATATCCAGGTGTACAGCAGCACCATCACCAGGCCGATGGGCCAGCACCACGGGTTCTGTTTAACCGTCAACCAGACAGCGATCACCCCCAGGGCGGCGGCAAACAGTTCAAGCCCGGACATGGCGGTTCCTTGGGGGAGTCGAAGAGGGCGCTGATTGTAACCAATGTAGGAGCGGCGGTGCGACGATAGATCGTTCCCACGCTCTGCGTGGGAATGCAGTTCCGGACGCTCCGCGTCCCGGCTCTGCGCAACGGTGACGCAGAGCGTCACAGGATGCGTTCCCACGCGGAGCGTGGGAACGATCATCGGCGTCAGACCTTGAACTGGCGGAGCAGCCCGTCGAGTTGTTCACTCAGGCCTTTCAAGTGCGCACTCGCGACGCTGGACTGCTGCGCCGCCAGCGCGGTGCTGTGGGACAAGCCGGCTGCCTGGGTGACGTTCTGGTTGATGTCTTCCACCACATGCGCCTGCTGCAACGTGGCACTGGCAATCGAGGCGTTCAGCCCGTTGAGATTACGCAGCGCCTGGCCGATGGCAGTCAGGCTCGCGCCCGCCTGGCCTGCTTGTTCAATGGTCAGTTGCGAGGCCTGGTGGCTGTCGCTGATGACCTTGACCGCTGCCTCCGAATGGCCTTGCAGGCGCTCGATCATTGCTTGGATCTCTGCCGTGGATTTTTGCGTGCGCTGGGCCAGCAGCCGTACTTCGTCGGCCACCACCGCAAAACCACGGCCTTGCTCCCCGGCGCGGGCCGCTTCGATGGCGGCGTTGAGGGCCAGCAAGTTGGTCTGGTCGGCAATCGAGCGGATCACTTCCAGCACGCCGCCAATCTGCGTGCTTTCAGTCGACAGCGTACGGATCACGTCCACGGCCTGGCTGATGGTGCCGGAGAGCTGGTCGATCCGTTGCAGGCTGCCGTCGATATTGAGCTGGCCTTGTTCGGCCTGCACCTGGGCATCGCGCATTTCGCTGGCGGCATGCTCGGCATTTTTGGCCACGTCCTGTACGCCATAGGTGACTTCATTGATCGCCGTCGCCACCAGTTCCATCTGCTGCGATTGCTGCTGGCTGCGGTCATGGGCATCGCTGGCGTTGCTGCCCAGCTCGGTGGACGACTGGCCCAAGGCGTTGGCGCAGGTCTGCAACTGGCCCACCACCTGCCGCAGCTTGGCGGTAAAGCTGTTGAAGTGCCGCGACAATTGAGTGACTTCATCCTGGCCATGGGTGTCGAGGGTGCGGGTCAGGTCGCTTTCGCCACTGGCGATATTGGCCATCGCATTCACTGCCTGCTGCAAAGGGCGCACGATGCTGCGGGCGATCAGCACCACCAGCAGGGCCATGATCAGCGCGATCACCAGGCCAACCACCGAGGCTTTCCACACCTGGCCGCGGAACTCGCCTTGCACGTCATCGACATACACGCCGGAACCGATGATCCAGCCCCAGGGCTCGAACAGCTGGATATAGGAGGTCTTGGCCACCGGCGCATCGGCGCCGGGCTTGGGCCAGCGGTAATTCACCATCCCGGCGCCCTTGGCCTTGGCCAGGATCACGAACTCGTTGAACACTGCAAAGCCGTCCGGGTCACGGATGGCCGACAGGTTCTGGCCGTCGAGCTTGGGGTTGGCCGCGTGCATGATCATCACGGGCGTGAGGTCGTTGATCCAGAAGTAGTCGTCCTTTCCGTAACGCAGGCCACGTACCGCGCTCAACGCTTGCTTCTGCGCCGCTTCACGGGTCAGGACGCCACTGGTTTCGAGGCTGTGATAATAAGTCAGGATGCCGCTGGCGGTTTGCACCACGCGCTGGGTCTGCTCGCTCTTGGCCTGGTACAGGTCGCCATGAATCTGCTTGAGCATAAGCAGGCCGAGGGTTAGCAGCATCAGCACGGCGACGATCAGGATCAGCCAGAGGCGCCGGCTGATAGACATATTGCGCAAACTGTTCATGGTCCTGTCACTCCGTGTTCTTATAATTTTGGGTGCTGCATCGACATTTCCGGCTTGTCTGATAGGCTTTCGGCCCAGAATCAAAAAACCTGAGTCCTGCCTGATTTTTCACGGAATTTTCGCAGTTCGGCCTTGATTATTTGCGCTGTGCTTGCAGCGCACTCTTCGTTAGTGAACGTCTAAAAAATATCAACGAGGCATGCCGTGGGCATGACCTTTGGGGGAATCGATGGATCTTTGGACCGCCGTACAGGCACTGATACTCGGCGTTGTAGAGGGGCTGACGGAGTTTTTGCCGATCTCCAGTACCGGGCACCAGATTATCGTGGCCGACTTGATCAACTTCGGTGGCGAACGCTTTGAAGCGTTCAATATCATCATTCAGCTGGGCGCGATCCTGGCGGTGGTGTGGGAGTTTCGACGCAAGATCCTCGACGTGGTCATTGGCTTGCCGACCCAGCGCAATGCCCAGCGTTTCACCGTCAACCTGATCATTGCCGTATTGCCGGCGGTGGTACTGGGGGTGATTTTCGCCGACCTGATCAAACACTACCTGTTCAACCCGATCACCGTTGCGGCGGCGTTGGTGGTGGGCGGCGTCATCATGTTGTGGGCCGAGCGCCGCCAGCATGAAGTGCACGCCGAAACCGTCGACGACATCACCTGGAAGGACGCGATCAAAGTCGGCTTCGCCCAGTGCCTGGCCATGATCCCGGGCACCTCGCGCTCGGGCGCTACCATCATTGGCGGTCTGTTGTTCGGCCTGTCACGCAAGACCGCCACCGAGTTCTCGTTCTTCCTGGCGATGCCGACCATGGTCGGCGCAGCGGTGTATTCGGGCTACAAGTACCGTCACCTGTTCCAGCCGGATGACCTGCCGGTGTTTGCCATCGGCTTTGTCACCTCGTTCATCTTCGCGATGATCGCGGTCAAGGCGCTGCTCAAGTTCATCGCCAGCCACAGCTACGCGGCGTTCGCCTGGTACCGGATCGCCTTCGGCCTGGTGATCCTGGCCACCTGGCAGTTCGGCTGGATCGACTGGTCGGCCATCAAGCCATGATCATCCAGCATCCGCGCTTCAAGGCGTTGGTGTTTGCACTGTTGTGCGCCGCGCCGCTGTTTGGTTCGGCGCTGCTGGGGTACCGCGGGGTTTCGCTGATCCCGCTGGTGGCCTATGGCGTGGTCAGCGTGGTGGCGTTCCTGCTGTACTGGAGCGACAAGCGCAAGGCGCGGGAAGACAGCTGGCGCACCCCTGAAAACGTCCTGCACGCGGTGGAGCTGGCAGGCGGTTGGCCGGGGGCGTTGATTGCCCAGCAGGTGTTCCGCCACAAGACGCGCAAGGTGTCTTATCAGGTGGTGTTCTGGCTGATCGTGTTGCTGCACCAGGTGTTCTGGATTGATCAGCTGTTCCTGGGTGGCACGCTACTCTCGATCTTCTAGCAACAAGCCGACCTGCGTGCGCTTGGGCAGCTTGCTCACCACCAACTGGTGGGAACGCTGCAACAGGCCACGCAGTTCCTCGGCGCCCAGCGGGTAGGGCGTTTCCATGATGATCCACTGCGCCCGCGCCAGGTACGGCGCCGGGTGGATGCCGGGGCGATCCACATGGCCCAGGAACAGCTCCTTGTCGACCTTGAAGGCCAGCGAGTCGCCCCGCAGGTTCTGCAAGGCAAACATCTTGTTGCCGGCAATCGAAAACACCCGCACGCCACCCCATTTGTAATCTTCCCGCGCGCCGGGCAAGCCCAGGCAAAACGTGGCGACTTGTTCTTCGGTCATTCTCATAGCAAACGGTCTCCGCAACCTTTGAAGGCGTTATCCAGGTGGTCGATCCAGGCCCGCACGGCCGGCAACACGCCGCGCCGATGTGGGTACACCGCCTGCAACCAGCCGCCCGGCAATGACCATTGCGGCAAGAGCTGCACCAACTGGCCGTTGGCCAATTCCTCCTCGCAGTACATCATCGGCAGCACGGTAAACCCCAGGCCGGCGAGGGCGCAGGCCTTGCGTACCAGGAAATCGTCGATGCCCAATCGGGCTTCCATGACCAGGTCGTGGCTGTTGCCCTCCGGGCTGAGCATGCGGAAGTGCACCATGCGGTCGGCTTCCAGGGCGCCCAGCACCGGCAGTTGCTTGAGGTCTTCCAGGCTGTTGATCTGCCGCTCACGCACAAAGCCGGGGCTGGCGACAATCGCCGTCTGGGCCTGGCGCAGGCGCTTGGTCACCAGCAGCGGGTCTTCATCCCCAAGCTCGCGCACGCGCAAGGCCACATCAATGCCTTCGGCCACCAGGTCGACGCGGCGGTTGACCAGGTTCATCTCCAACTGCACCAGCGGGTTGGCGGTGAGAAACTCCGCCACCACGGTCTGCAGGAATTGGTGAGCCAGGCCCACGGGGCTGCTGACCCGCAGCCGGCCACGGGGTTCGCTGGACATGCTGGCCACTGCCTCGTCGGCCATTTCCGCCTCCAGCAGCATGGCCTGGCAGTGGCGCAGGTAACGTTCACCCACGGCGGTGAGGGTCAGTTGGCGGGTGGTACGTTGCAGCAAGCGGGCGCCGAGGCGTTCTTCCAGCTCGGCAATGCGCCGCGACAGCCGCGACTTGGGAATCCCCAGCAGCCGCCCGGCAGCGGCGAAACCGCCGGCTTCCACCACCTTGGCGAAGTAGTAGAGGTCATTCAGATCTTGCATGGTCGGCCTATTGTCCTGTCAGTGGGACGAATAATCGCATATTGCCTGACTAATCGCTGATTGGTTTCATCTGTAGGCTTATTTCCATTCCGTCGCCCTTGGCGATGCTTACTTGGAGATTAACCATGAAACTGTTGCATATCGATTCCAGCATCCTCGGCGACAATTCGGTTTCCCGTCAGTTGAGCGCAGGTGTCGTCAAGACCTGGCAGGCGGCCGAGCCAGGCGTTGAAGTGACCTACCGTGACCTGGCCAGCGAAGGCATCAACCACTTTTCCGGCGTGACCCTGGGTGCACTGGGCACCGCTGCCGAGCTGCGTGATGCCGTACAGAAACATGAAGGCGAGCTGAGCGCCAACACCCTCGCCGAATTCCTCGCGGCCGACGCCATCGTCCTGGCTGCGCCGATGTACAACTTCACCATCCCAACCCAACTCAAGGCCTGGATCGACCGTATCGCCGTCGCCGGCCAGACGTTCCGTTACACCGAAAACGGTCCTGAAGGCCTGGCCGGTGGCAAGAAAGTCATCATCGTGTCGACCTCCGGCGGCCTGCACGTTGGCCAACCGACCGGTGTGGCTCACGAAGACTACCTGAAAGTGCTGCTGGGCTTCCTCGGCATCACCGACATCGAAATCGTCCGCGCTCACGGCCTGGGCTATGGCGATGAAGTGCGCAGCAAGGCGATCAGCGACGCCAACGCAGTGATCAACGAACAATTGTTCGCCGCAGCGTAAGACTTATGTAAATTTTGCTGTTCCTCGATATCAATCTGATTCGAGGCGCCTAAACTCTGTATTCTGCTCGCCTGAAAAGCGATCGGAGTACGGAGTTTTTTCGTTTACCCGCTGTCACTATTTTGGCCCAGGTTATGCACGCATGGGTAAACCCTGCCAGTCCGAGCGCCTGAACCATGGATACTTCAACAGCTACGCGGGCTTACGCAACAAAGGTGGACATCCCCATGATGCGTCTTTGTGCAGTCTTGGTTCTCTCCCTGCTCGGCGGCCTGATTTCAGTGCAAGCCGCGCCCGCGCCGCACCCCCATTGGAGTGTGGGCTTCCACCGCATGACTTTTCTTGACCCGCTGGATCTGCAGCCGATGAAAGCCGTCGCGTTCTACCCGTCCACCGGCCTGGAACACACCACCCAGGTGGGCGCTTATCACATCGCCGCCACTGAAGACTCGAAAATCGCCATCGGCCGCTTTCCAATGCTGATGCTGTCCCACGGCAATACCGGCACGCCCCTGGCCCTGCACGACCTCGCCACCTCCCTGGCGCGCAAGGGGTTTGTGGTGGTGGCGGTGCTGCACCCTGGCGACAACTACAAGGATCACAGCCGGCTGGGCACCTTGAGCAACCTGTACGGGCGCCCGATCCAGATTTCCGAAGCGATCACCGCCACCCTCGGCGACCCGATGCTGTCGCCATTCGTCAACGTCGACCAGGTAGGCGTCATCGGTTATTCGGCCGGTGGCGAAACCGCGCTGATCCTCGCCGGCGCCAAGCCGGACCTCGACCGCCTGCGCCGCTACTGCCAGCAACGCCCGGAAGATCGCGACGCCTGCACCACCAAGGGCGAGTTGATCGTCGACCGCGACGACCTGCAACCGCAGGCCGACCCGCGTATCCATGCCTTGATGTTGATGGCGCCGTTGAGCCTGATGTTTGGCCGCCACACCCTGGCGGACGTGCATGTACCGGTGCTGCTCTACAGCGGCGACGGCGACAAGCTGGTGGCCGTGGACAAGAACGCCGAGGCCCTGGCGCGCAAACTGCCGGAGCCGCCGGACTTCAAGCTGCTGGCCGGGGCAGGGCACTTTGTGTTCATGGCGCCTTGCGACGAGAGCCAACTGGCCGCGATGCCCGCCATGTGCACCGATGCTGACGGGGTTGACCGTGAAAGCATCCACCGCGACCTGATTTCCGAGGCCGGGCGGTTCTTTAATCACACCCTCGGGCAATCCACCCGGGCGGGCTTGCAGACGGCTGATCAGTAAGCGCGGCGCTTGAGCAGCAACGTCAGGCCCAGGCCGCTGATGGAAAGTAGGGCGGCGCAGAAGAAGATCCACGAGTAGCCCAGGTTCAGCGCCACCGCACCCATCACCGGCCCGGCAATGGCCAGCGCCAGGTCAAAAAACACCGCATATGCACTCAACCCGGCGCCCCGGCTGCTGTTGGGCACCTGCTTGATCGCCTCCACGCCCAGCGCCGGGTACACCAGCGACAGACCAAAGCCGGTCAGCCCGGCGCCGATCAAGGCCACGCCGGTGGACGGTGCCAGCCAGAGCAGCGTCAGGCCCAGGGTTTCGATGGTCATGCAGGCAATCGCCGCGGTGAAGCCGCCGAAGCGGTTGATGGCAGAGATAAACACCAGCCGTGACAGGATGAAACACACGCCAAATACCGTCAGGCACCAGGCGGCGCCGGTCCAGCCACGGCTCAGGTAGTAGAGGGTGATAAACGTGGTGAGGGTGCCGTAGCCAATCGATGCCAGACACAGGCTGGCGCCGAACGGCGCGATACGCCCGAATACCGCCCAGAAGGGCAGCCGCTCGCCGCGCACCACGGGCACCGAAGGTTTGTTGCGAATCAGCAGCAGGCCCAGGGCGGAAAGTGCCGTGAGGGCGATTCCGAGGCTGGTGTAGCCGTAGTCGGCAACCATCACCACCCCAAGCGGTGCACCAATGGCAATCGCGCCGTAGGAGGCGATGCCGTTCCACGAGATCGATCGTGCCGTATGTTCGGCACCGACTGCGCCCATGCACCAACTGATAGTGCCGACGCCGATCAGGCCCTGCGCGACGCCGAGTAACAGCCGGCCGACAATCAATATGCCGAGGCTCAGCAACGGCAGGCTTTGCACCAGCGTGGCGATGAACGTCAGCACCCCGCTCAGCAGAATCCCGCTCAGGCCCAGCACGATAGCGCGCTTGGTGCCCACGTTGTCCGACATGCGCCCCGCCATGGGGCGGCTGAGCAGCGTGGCCAGGTATTGCGAGCCGATGGTTATCCCGGCGACCACCGCGCTGAAACCCAGCTCACCGTGGACATAGCCGGGGATGACGGCAATCGGCAGGCCGATACAGATAAACGCGATAAACGTGTAGAAAACGATGGAAACGATCTGCAGGGTGATCGACAAGGAGCTGGGGGTGGCAGGCTGTGTGGCAGGCATGGGGACTCGTTCGCGGGCGGGCGGTGAGGGCATCATGGCAAGGGCTTGGGGTAAAAGGAAGCAGGCTAACTATATTTGATGATATTGCGGCCCGTGCCTATCCGGCTTTGGATCCATGGGGCCTCCCTGGCCCGGGACGACTAAAGCGGACGCGGTAAAGTGTGGGAGCTGTCGAGCTGTAGCGAGGCTGCGAAGGCGGCGGCATGGTCAATAAAGAGGTTGCCTGGCACACCGCTATCGCGGCCTCGCTAAAGCTCGACGGCTCCCACAGAAAAGCAGAGCCATATCCCCAAAAAAAGCCCCATCACACTGGACGGGGCTTTCGCATTTCAAACTACCAGCGGCTCTTAGAAAACCACACCCTGACTACGCAGGTAATCGTCATAAGTCCCGCTGAAGTCGATCACCCCACTCGGGCTCAGCTCGATGATGCGGGTGGCCAGGGACGACACAAACTCCCGGTCATGGCTGACAAAGATCAGCGTACCCGGGTAGTTCTCCAACGCCAGGTTCAGCGCCTCGATGGACTCCATGTCCAAGTGGTTGGTCGGCTCGTCCATGATCAGCACGTTCGGCTTTTGCAGGATCAGCTTGCCGAACAGCATGCGACCTTGCTCGCCACCGGAAATCACCTTCACCGACTTCAGGATCTCGTCGTTGGAGAACAGCATGCGGCCCAGGGTACCGCGAACCACTTGCTCGCCTTCCTTGGTCCAGCGGCCCATCCAGTCGAACAGGTTGGACTCGTCTTCGAAGTCCGAAGCATGGTCCTGGGCGTAATAGCCCAGTTCAGCCGCGTCGGTCCACTTGACTGTACCGGCATCCGGGGTCAATTCGTTGACCAGGGTACGCAGCAGGGTGGTCTTGCCGATACCGTTCGGGCCAATGATCGCCACGCGCTCGCCGGCTTCAACCTGGAAGCTGAAGTCCTTGAACAGCGTCTTGCCGTCAAAGCCCTTGGCCATGCGATCGACGATGACCGCCTGGCGGTGCAGCTTCTTGGTCTGGTCGAAGCGGATGAACGGGCTGACGCGGCTCGATGGCTTGACTTCGGCCAGCTGGATCTTGTCGATCGCCTTGGCACGGGAAGTGGCCTGCTTGGCTTTCGAGGCGTTGGCCGAGAAGCGGCTGACGAAGGATTGCAGCTCGGAGATCTGCGCTTTCTTCTTGGCGTTGTCCGACAGCAACTGCTCGCGGGACTGGGTCGCCACGGTCATGTATTCGTCGTAGTTGCCCGGGAACAGGCGCAGCTCGCCGTAGTCCAGGTCGGCCATGTGGGTGCAGACGCTGTTCAGGAAGTGACGGTCGTGAGAGATGATGATCATCAGGCTGTTACGCTGGGTCAGGATGTTTTCCAGCCAGCGGATGGTGTTGATGTCCAGGTGGTTGGTTGGCTCGTCGAGCAGCAACACTTCCGGGTCGGAAAACAGCGCCTGGGCCAGCAATACACGCAGCTTCCAGCCTGGTGACACTTCACTCATCGGGCCGTTGTGCTGCTCGATGCCGATACCCAGGCCCAGCAGCAACTCACCGGCGCGGGATTCGGCGGTGTAGCCGTCCATCTCGGCGAAGTCGGTTTCCAGCTCGGCCACGGCCATGCCGTCGTCTTCGGTCATTTCCGGCAGCGAGTAGATGCGGTCGCGCTCGGCCTTGACCTTCCACAGCTCTTCGTGACCCATGATCACGGTGTCGAGTACGGTGAATTCTTCGTAGGCGAACTGGTCCTGGCGCAGTTTACCCAGGCGCACGTTCGGCTCCAGCATGACCTGGCCGCCCGACGGGTCGAGGTCGCCACCGAGGATTTTCATGAAAGTCGACTTGCCGCAACCGTTGGCACCGATCAGGCCATAACGGTTGCCTGCGCCGAACTTGACCGAAACGTTCTCAAATAGCGGCTTGGCGCCGAACTGCATGGTGATGTTAGCTGTGGAGATCAATTACTTTACCTATCAATAGCTTGGAGTGCGCTAATTTGAGCCGGGCCCATTTTGTGGCCCAGGCCAACGGGCATACGTCGGCAGCGACATCAAGGCTTGGGGCCCAGTCGCTGAGCAGAAAAATGGGTGCATGTTGGAATTTGGCGCGCATTGTCGCATATGTCAGGCGGGAGTTGTATGGCGCTGCACGGATGGATTCGCCCGAGTCTCCGGCATTGCCACCCACACCAGCCCCAATGCGACGGCCGCCACGCCGGCCAGGGTCAGGAACGCCGCGTTGTAACCCGCCCACTGCACGACAAAACCTGCCAGGCTGCTGCTCAAGGCCGCCCCGAGGCCGAATGCCGTGGACAGCGCGCCCAGGCTGACATTGAAGCGTCCGGTGCCCTGGGTGAGGTCTTTGACTATCACCGGAAACAGCGCGCCGAACACCCCGGCGCCGACCCCGTCAAGCATCTGCACCGCCACCAGCCAATAAGGATCACTGGACAGCGTATACAACACGCCCCGCAGCGGCAGGATCATGAAACCGGCGAGCAGCAACGGCTTGCGCCCCCACACGTCGGCCTTCACGCCCACCAGCCAGGCCACCGGCACCATCACCAACTGGGCCGCGACGATGCAGGCCGAGGTCAGCGGCGTGGCCATCTGCAGGTTGATCTGCGACAGCTTCTGGCTGACCAACGGCAGCATGGCCGCATTGGCCAGGTGAAACAGCGCGCAGCAGATGGCAAACAGCATCAAGGGCCTGTTCGCCAGAAGCACGGCCAACCCCGACGGTTGTTCATGGCCGGTGCCATGCGCAGGGTCAAAACCCCGTGCGACTTCGTGGTCGATTGCCTGGGCTGACACGCAGCTGACCGCGATGACACTCGCCGCAGCCATGACTGCCATCAGATAGAACACCGCCACCGGGCCGAACAGGTAGGCAAATCCACCGGCGAGGAGGGCCGCCACCGCGTTGCCGGCGTGGTTGAAGGTTTCATTGCGGCCGGTGCGCCGGGTAAAAGCGCGCGGCCCGGTGATCCCGAGGGAAATCGCCGAGATGGCCGGCGCAAACACCGAGGCCGCCGCTGCACTGGCCGCCTGGGTCAGCGCCACCAGGCTGAAGGAGCTGACGAAGGGCAGGAGCAGGCAACTGGCAGTCACCAGCAGCGCGGCGATCACGATCACTGCCCGTTTGCTGCGGGTTCGGTCAATCAATGCGCCGGCCGGCGTCTGGGTGAGCAGGGCCGCGACGCCGGCCAGGGTCATGACCACGCCGATGCTGGCGGGGTCCCAGTGGTGCACGGCCAGCAGATAAATCGCCAGGTACGGCCCCAGTCCGTCACGCACGTCTGCCAGGAAGAAGTTCAGGCTGTCCAGGGACAGGGTGTTGCGCAGGTCAGAGCGAGTGGCCATGGCACGGTCTTCAGGCAAGAGGTCGGTAGCAGTAGTGACCCATGGCGTGAAGGTATAGTTTCTGAAGGCGGCGTTGCACTCGTATGGCAATACAAGCAAAAACATTTACAAAGTGGAGCCATTTGCATCGAAAAATAGCGCTTATCGAGGTTTTTTCAGGGCTTTTTATTGTTAACAGTTGAACATCCAATAAGCCTGGCTTATTTTCCGTCCGTTCGCCCTACAGTGAAGGCTCTTTACCGGTTCAAGGATGGCGAGGCTTTCGGTGTAGGGCGGACTTCTTTTGTCGCAATGACCGGAACATATTGGAGACGCAATGGACATGCTGTCAGCCCAGTGAAGGCCATGTGAAAACCATGTCGCAGGAACGGATGTATATCCGTGTCAGGGTTTGCGCACGAACGTGCGCATGGTTTGCCCTGGGCCGGTACTGAAGCGGGTAGGGCGGGGCATGCCTTCATCTGCCGCAATAAACACGAAGTGATCACCTTCCAGCCGGTAACTCGCGGGTAACTGCTTGCCGGCATCCTCTCCCATCGAGTCAACCCAGGTAATGCTTTTGGGTGCCGTGCTGGCATCGAGCGTGAAGCTGCCTGCCAGTAAAACCTCGCCGTCGACCGTCACCACCTGGAATTGATCGCCCGAGATTGTCGTGATGGCGCCTGGCGCGCTGTGTTCATCCGTGGGATTGAGCACACCATTGTCTTCCAGTGCCGTTTGCTCCCATGCGCCCTGGAGCGCCTCAAAGTCATCAATTGAAACAGAGGTCATACAAATTCCTTTTTTTTTGGTTGAAAAATGATCAGTCAATGCCTCGGGGTGTAGGCGCCTGACGGATGAGCTGAATCGATTTTGTGAGAATTGTCTGTTTTCTCAAGGTTGCGTACGAATTTTCCCAATATTCACGGGTATTTAGCGCCATTTTATGCGTTGATTCGGAAACGGTTCTTTACAAGTTCGTCTACGCTCAGCACCAGGGTAGGGATTCCTGGGTATCTGAACGAAAACAATCTACGGTGATGTGGGATTTTTCCGTGACCGAGGTGGTCCGATGACCATCGGTAGACCGTGTGTGTCTTGTGTACAGGGCGTTGTCCCTGATTTTCAAGCGGTCATTCAGTATTTGATGAATATGTATGACCGCTGACTGTCGATTTTTTAAGGTGCATCAGTTTTGAATAAAACTCCTCGGCTCCACGCTCATGCGGCATCGGACGAAATTGATCTGTTTGAACTGTGTCATGGTATCTGGCGACAAAAGAAGTTAGTGCTGGGTTGTACAATTCTCGCGGGAGTCCTGGGCGCTGGCTACGCATTTCTGGCACCGCGGGAGTATGAGGTCAGCAGTGTGCTGCGCCCTGCAGCCATCAATGAACTGGATGCACTGAACCGCTCCGAAGTCTATAAGTTGCCCCCGGCGGACGCGCTGAATAAAGTCGGCGCACAACTGGACTCCTACGAAGCCCGCCTGGGGTTCTTCAAGTCGCATGAGGACCTGTTCAAGGCGTTCCAGAAAACCGGGCAAAGCCTGGAGCAGAGTTTTGAAGCATTCAATCGAAACTCGATCAACCTTATTCTGCCGGATCCAAAAAAAGCCGACTCCCTGAGCAGTTATATCCGGCTTGAGTTGCAATACCCCAAAGACATCGACGGCGTTGCCATTCTCAACGGCTTTGTGGACTACGCCATCGCGTCGGAACGCGCCCAAGTGGGTGCAGACCTTAAAGTGATCGTCAATAACCGCCTGAACGAACTCAAGGGCAAGATTGACGCAGCGCGCTCCAACTACGAAACCGATAAGGAGTCGAAAATTGCCAAGCTGCTTGAGGCCGACCGGCTCAAGCGCGCTCAATTAGAAGACGAATTGGTTGCCCTGCGCTTGCAGATGAAAATGGAGCGAACGAACCGACTGGCGGAGTTGGCCGAGGCCATCTCCATCGCCAAGTCGATGGGCATCAAGACGCCGACTACCCCGTCATCCATGGCGGATGCCTCTCGTGGCGGCTCCAATCAAATGATGCGCACCGAGGTCAATAATCAGAAAATCCCGCTGTACTTCCTCGGGACAGAAGCGCTTGAGGCGGAACGTACGGCCTTGCTGGCGCGCACCAGCGACGACTTCACTAACGGTCGCGTTGCGCAGATTGGCAAAGAGTTGCAGATGCTGGAGGTCAACCGAGAAGTCGAGGTCCTGAAAAAACGCGGGAATGAAGACATTTTCTTGCAGGATGTTGAACCGTTACGCGCGGAAGTCGCGCGGTTGCGGAGCCTCAATATCGACATGAGTGACCTCAAACTGGTCACCATTGACCGTCGTGCCCAGGAGCCACTCAGCCCGATCAAGCCTAAAAAAGGCCTGGTGATAATGCTGAGCGTGGTTGCGGGGTTGATCCTGGGTATGCTGATTGCACTGGTCCGCCATTTCATCCTGGCACGACGCGAAGCCGTACCCTACTCGCAGCTGGATGAACATCGGCTTGCTCTGCGTCCACGCAAGGATGACGAACCGAAAATCTGACGCCTTCAGCAGCGGGCAGGCCGCCCGGCAAGCCCGCTGCTGCTCTTCCTGGCACACTCACTGGACACCTTTTCACAAATCTTGATTAACCTTTGGTTACAAAGTGTGGCTAAAATAGCTGCCAATGGCCACGACCGGATTGTCACCCAGCCGTTCGTGTTGCCGGTTTTGTGAATTGTGATTTCAGGTGCTGCATCTTCAATCCTCGGCCGTTGTGGGCACGCGGGAGCAGCCTGTTCTCTTCTGACTTGTGACGAATACCTTGAAACTCATCATTGTTGCTCTCTACGTTGCCTCTATTGCGTATGTCCACCTGCGTGGCCGGGTGCGCCACAAGCTGGGGCGCCAGCTCAGCGATCACTCGACCTTCCTGGCTCCGGTGAACTGCTTTCTCTACCTCTTTTCCAAACTGCCCAGCCGACCGTACCTGTCCCCCAGCGACTTTCCGGACCTGAGCCCGCTTCAGGAGCATTGGCAAGAGATCCGCGAGGAAGGCCAGAACCTGCTGCGCGCAGGCGAGATCAAGCGCTCCGACCAGTACAATGACGTGGGTTTCAATTCGTTCTTCAAGTCGGGCTGGAAGCGTTTCTATTTGAAGTGGTACGGCGACAGCCATCCTTCGGCGATGAAGCTGTGCCCGCGCACCACCGAGCTGGTGCAAAGCATCGGCTCGATCAAGGCCGCGATGTTTGCCGAGCTGCCACCGGGCTCAAAGCTGGTACGCCATCGTGACCCGTATGCCGGTTCCTACCGTTACCACCTGGGCCTGGACACGCCCAACTCCCCGGGCTGCTACATCAACGTGGACGGTGAAAACTACTACTGGCGCGACGGTGAACCGGTGATGTTTGACGAGACCTTCATCCACTACGCCGAAAACACCACCGAGCAGAACCGGATCATTCTGTTCTGCGATATCGAACGCCCGATGAAGTACCGCTGGGCGGCCGCGTTCAACCGTTGGTTCAGCCGCAATGTGATGGCCGCGGCCGGTTCGCCCAACGATGCCGGTGACAAGACCGGCGGCCTGAACCGTGCGTTTACCCGCCTGTACAAGATTCGCCTGCGGGGCAAGGAGTTGAAGAAACGCAACCGCACCCGTTACTACCTGGAAAAGTGGGCGATCTTTGCCGGCCTGGCCGCGATCTTCATCCTCATCTGAACCGGGCAGCGGAGCGCATCAGCCTGGCGGATGCGCCCCCAGCTTCTCCCACATCTTCTTGCTGATCTTCTGCCGATTGGCATAACCCGCCCACGGGTCCTTCTTCAAACCCTGCAAACGCTCGTGCAGGTTAGCCACCGTCCATTGTTGGGCGCTGTGCAAACTCTTCAACTCATCACGACTCACCGGTATCGATACCGGCAGGCCGGGCCGCGCCCGCACCGAGTAGGCGGCTACCGTGCTGGCGCCCCGGGCGTTGCGCAGGTAGTCGATGAAGATCTTGCCCACGCGATTCTTCGGGCCCGAAGTTGCGGTAAAGCGTTCAGGCAACTGCAGCGTCATGAACTGGGCGATGGCCTTGGCGAAGGCTTTTACCGAGTCCCAGCCGTCGCGGCGCGCCAGCGGCACCACCAGGTGCAGGCCTTTGCCGCCGCTGGTCTTGACGAACGCTTCAAGCCCCAGTTCATCGAGTACCGACAAGGTCAGTTGCGCCGCTTCAAGCATGCTTTTCCACGGCAGTGCCGGGTCCGGGTCGAGGTCGAGCACAAACAGGTCCGGGGTTTCAATCTTGTCAGCGGTAGCGCCCCAGGTATGCAACTCGACGGTACCCATCTGCACGGCACCGATGAGCGCGGCCGGGCTGTCGATTTCCATCAGCCGCGCATGGCCCGGGTCCAGGGCCTGGTCCAGTTGCTTGATATTCGGGATCGCCAGGCGCTCGGAGTGCTTCTGGAAAAACTGTTCGCCGGCAATGCCTTCCGGTGCCCTGAGCAAGGACACCGGCCGGTTGCGCAGAAAGGGCAGGAGCCATTCGCTGATGCCCTCATAGAACTGTGCCAGTTGCAGTTTCTGTGTAGCGCTTTGGGCATCGATGACTCGGTCCGGATGGGTAATCCTGACCCCAGCCACGGCGCCGGTGCCCGCCGCCTTTTTGCGGGGTTTTTCCTTCAGCGATTTGGCCGTCCGCGGCTGCTCATGCACAATCTGCTCCGCCGGCTTGTCGGTGCGCAGCCCGACAAACGCCGCCTGGCGCACCACACCTTCGCGGGTCCATTCGGCAAATTGCACTTCGCCCACCAGCTGCGGCTCGACCCAGTGCACGCCGCGTGCCTGGGCACTGGTCAGGGGCTTGGCCAGCGGTGAAGTCTGGCGTTCCAGCGCCTTCAACTGTGCACTGATCTTTTTCAGCGCGGCCTGATCGAATCCGGTACCTACGCGCCCGGCATACACCAGGCCGCTGTCATCATTGACCGCCAGCAACAGCGCGCCAAACCCGCTGCGTGAACCTTGCGGGCGGGTGAACCCTACGATCACGAATTCCTGGCGCAGCCGGCACTTGAGCTTGATCCAGT
Source organism: Pseudomonas sp. F8002 (assembly GCF_013385495.1). Taxonomy (NCBI): domain Bacteria; kingdom Pseudomonadati; phylum Pseudomonadota; class Gammaproteobacteria; order Pseudomonadales; family Pseudomonadaceae; genus Pseudomonas; species Pseudomonas sp. F8002. Next base: position 122,641 of record NZ_JACAPW010000029.1, read on the forward strand.
CCGGGCTACGCCTGGAAACGTAGGGGCTGCCGGCACGTTTGCCGATCACGCCCTCCAGCGCCAGGTCGCAGGCACTTTCGAAGATATCCCGCTGGTTGGCAGCAAAGGACTCGGAGAAGCGCAGCAGCTTGCTCTTGCTGCGGCTAACCGCGTCCTTCAGTGCGGTGCGGCGCTCTTCGACAGCGGCTTCGCGCTGGTCGCGGCCGTCCAGGAACGGCGCATCGAACAGGTAATAGACAATGTCCAGGCTGCGGCCGATATCAAAGGCGTTCTGCAGCGCCTGGAAATCCGGCAGCCCGTCGGCGTTCAGGCTGACCACCTCACCGTCGAGCCAACTGTCCTTGAGCTTCAGGGCTTCCAGGGCCTTGGCCTGGCGTGGCAGGCGATCCGTCCAGTCATGGCCATTGCGGGTGAACAACCGAACTTCGCCATCGCGAATCCGCGTGAGGATGCGATAGCCGTCGAATTTGATCTCGTACACCCAATCGCCTTCCGGTGCACGGTCCACCAGTGTCGCCAGCTGTGGCGCGAGTTGATCGGGCAGGGCGGTTGAGGGCTTGCGCCTGGCTTTCTTCGGTGTTGCGGGCTTTTTCGCAGCCCCCACCGTTGCGTCGCTCAGCACGCTTTTCGGTTCAGCCTGGACCACATCGTAGTCAGCCACCGGGCGTGCCTGCTGATCGTTCTCCTTGATCAACAACCACTGCTCCTTGTCGCCGCTGCCCTTGAGTCGGGTGCGCACCAGCGTCCAGTCGCCTGCCAGTTTTTCGCCGATCAGGCTGAACTTCAGCTTGCCGGCCGCGTAGGCCTTGTGCGGGTCATCGTGGGGCTGCCATACACCGCGATCCCACACGATCACATCGCCAGCGCCGTATTGGCCTGCCGGAATGCTGCCCTCGAAACTGCCGTAGCCCAATGGATGATCTTCCACATGCACCGCGAGGCGCTTCTGGCTCGGGTCGAGGCTTGGGCCCTTGGGCACCGCCCAGCTTTTGAGGACGCCGTCGAGCTCCAGGCGAAAGTCATAATGCAGGTTGCGCGCATCGTGCTTTTGAATCACGAACGACAGGGCATGCGCCCGGTTCCTGGCGCGAGGCGCACTGCCGGCGGGTTCGGCGGTCACATCGAAGTCGCGCTTGGCGTTGTATTCACTCAGGGGCTTGGCCATGGCGGTCTACCTCATGAAGCCTTGCTGGTCTTTTTCGCGGCAGGTTTCTTGGCTGCAGCCTTGGTCGCGGGCTTGCCGGCCAGGCTGCGCTTGAGCAACTCCGTCAGGTCGATCACGTCCGCAGATTTGCGCTCGTCGACACCTTCGCTGGATTCCACGTCTTCGATCTTGCCGGCCTTGGCCTTCTTCGCCACCAGCGCCATGATCTTTTCCTGGAAGCTGTCGCGGTATTCGTCCGGCTGCCAGTCGGCACTCATGTCTTCCACCAGACGCTTGGCCATGTCGAGTTCGCCCTTGGCCAATGTCGGTTTGGTCACGTCGCTGCCCAATTCCAACTCGTCCAGGCCACGCACTTCGGCAGGCCAGCGCAGCATCACCAGCACCAGCGCCGACTCCAGCGGCATCAGTGCCGCCAGGTGCTGCTTGGTGTGCAGCACCACGTTGGCCAGGGCGACCTTGCGGGTTTTCTTCAGGGTTTCGCGCAGCAGGGCATACACCTTGCCGCCGCGCTTGTCGGGGGCCAGGAAGTAGGGCGTGTCGATGTTCTGCAACGGGATCTGGTCGCTGGCCACAAACGCGATGATTTCGATGGTCTGGGTGGACTTGGGGTGGGCCGAGCGGATTTCGTCTTCGCTGAGGATCACGTAGCGACCTTTCTCGTAGGCCACGCCCTTGACGATATTCTCCTTGGTGACTTCCTTGCCGGTGGTCTTGTTGATGCGCTTGTAACCCACCGGGTCCATGCTGCGTTTGTCCAGCCAGTCGAAGTCGACGCCCTGGGAGGACGTGGCCGAGACCAGTGACACGGGGATGTGCACCAAGCCAAAACTGATTGCGCCTTTCCAGATAGCCCGTGGCATGTCGGTATTCCTGAAGTGTGTGGTCTTCAGGTGACAGGGCGGATTCGGCAAAAGTTTCCCTGGCCAGCCGGCTGGCACCAGGGTTTCAGACAGATCGTGTTACACCTGATGAGAAACTATTTAGTTACCAACGTCGAACCCAAGGCGTAGCGTGTTATCGAAAGCACGTATTACTTGCGTCCAGAGAGGCTTTGTCATGAACACCCGTTTGCGCAACCTTGCCGTATTGGCGTTGGGCCTGGCCTTGAGTTCGTTGGCACAGGCGCAAAACCTGCCCGGCACCAGCAACAACCCCTACAACGGCCCCATCCACCAGGCCAATCCCAACAGCATGCAGGGCACCCAGCCCAACGCGCCGGCAGCGCGAGGCACCTATATTCCGCCGGCACAGCGGCCGCCGACCCTGCAAAACGGCGGTATCGGCAACAGCGTCCAGCGCCGTGACGGCGCGCAGACCCCGCCGGCTATCCAGCCCAAGACTCCCACCCGTGACGCCAATGGCAATCGCGGCGATTGAGTGTGTAAAGACGACAAGGAAACCCACCGTATGCTGTTACGCAAAACCCTTCTAGCGACCTTCTGCGCCGCTGCCTTGCTGCCCCTGGCGCTGCCTGTCTCGGCGGCCGCCACCCAACAGTTTCCCAGCGAGCAAGGGAGTATCACCGTCACCCCGATTGCCAAGGGCCTCGATCACCCGTGGGCGGTGGCGTTCCTGCCGGACAAGCAAGGCTTCCTGGTCACCGAACGTCCCGGCAACCTGCGGTTTGTCAGCCCGGACGGCAAACTGTCCGCGCCCCTGAGTGGCGTGCCGAAGGTGTTTGCCAAAGGGCAGGGCGGCCTGCTGGACGTGGTGCTGTCGCCGGACTTCAAGGAGGACCGCCTGGTGTACCTGTCCTACGCCGAGGGCGGCGGCACGAATGGCACTGCAGGCACCGCAGTCGGGCGTGGGCGCTTGAGCGATGACCTGAGCGGCCTGCAAGACTTCAAGGTGATCCTGCGTCAGGAGCCCAAGCTGTCCACGGGCAACCACTTCGGCTCGCGGCTGGTGTTTGACCGCGATGGTTACCTGTTCGTGACCCTCGGGGAAAACAACGACCGGCCCACCGCCCAGGACCTCGACAAGCTGCAAGGCAAAGTGGTGCGGATCTTCCCGGATGGTCGTATACCGGAAGACAACCCCTTTGTCGGCCAGGAAGGCGTGAGGCCGGAAATCTGGTCCTACGGCCAGCGTAACCCCCAGGGTGCGGCACTGAACCCGTGGAACGGCACACTCTGGGAAAACGAACATGGCCCGCGCGGCGGGGATGAAATCAACATCATCGAGCGGGGCAAAAACTACGGCTGGCCCCTGGCAACCCATGGCATCAACTATTCCCTGACGCCGATTCCCGAGGCCAAGGGCAAGACGGTCGAAGGCACCATTGCACCGCACCACGTCTGGGAAAAATCCCCGGGTGTGAGCGGCATGGCGTTCTACGACGCCGACCGGTTCAAGGCCTGGCAGCACAACGTGTTTATTGGTGCACTGGTGAGCCAGGAGTTGATTCGCTTGCAGTTCGACGGTGACAAGGTCATCCACGAAGAGCGACTGCTGGGTGGCCTGAAAGCGCGGATCCGCGATGTGCGCCAGGGCCCGGATGGTTACCTGTATGTGCTCACGGATGAAGATAACGGCGTGTTGTATCGGGTGGGTTTGAACCAGGACTGACGGATACGGCAAATACCAATGTGGGAGCGGGCTTGCTCGCGAAAGCGGTGGGTCAGTCGCTGGAGATGTTGGCTGAGCCATTGCCTTCGCGAGCAAGCCCGCTCCCACAGTTGGGTAGCGTCCAGCCTACAACCCAAGCTCCGACAACCCCGGATGCTCATCCGGACGCCGTCCCAGCGGCCAGTGGAACTTGCGCTCGCTTTCCTTGATCGGCATGTCGTTGATGCAGGCAAACCGGTTCGCCATCAAGCCGTTCTCGTCAAACTCCCAGTTCTCGTTGCCGTAGGAGCGGAACCAGTTGCCGGAGTCGTCATGCCATTCATAGGCATAGCGCACCGCAATGCGGTTGGCGGTAAACGCCCACAACTCCTTGATCAACCGATAATCCAGCTCTTTGGCCCATTTGCGGGTCAGGAAGGCCTTGGCCTCTTCGCGGTTGTGGGCGAACTCGGCGCGGTTGCGCCATTGGGTATCCAGGGTATAGGCCAGGGAGACCCGTTGCGGGTCCCGGGAATTCCAGCCGTCTTCGGCCAGGCGAACTTTTTCAATCGCCGACTCACGGGTAAACGGCGGCAACGGCGGGCGTATTTCAGCAGTGGATGACATGGGACGGCTCCTTCACAGGTTTAAAAGTCAGGTCAAAGTTGCAATAGGGTTCGCGCGATGGATTGCGCATTATCGGCAGCGGTGGTGTCGCCCATCACCAGGGCAACGGTAATGGCGCCATCAATCAGGATCAGCAGGTGCGCGGCCTGGCGTTCCGGGTCGGGGGTGCCATGTGCTTGACACAGTTCGAGGGCGTACTCGAACAGTTTCTGTTTATGGGCCTTGGCCAGTTGGCGCACCGGGTTGTGCGGGTCGCCGGTCTCGCCGCTGGTGTTGATGAAGGCGCAGCCGCGAAAGTCATCGGAGCCGAACCAGGTTTTCAACGCGCTGAACACACCCAGCAGGCGCTCGCCCGTGGTGGAGTGGTGTTCAACTTCGCTGCGCAGCCACTGCATCCAGCGCTCGTCGCGGCGTTGCAGGGCGGCAATCACCAGTTCGTCCTTGTTGGCGAAGTAGCGGTAGACGCTCTTTCTGGAGACGCCGGCGGTTTTCACCAGAAGATCCATGCCGGTGGCAGCGATGCCATTTCGGTAGATCAACTTTTCGGTAACGTCGAGGATAATGTCGCGAGTGATATCGTTCATGGAGATTACAGTAGAACGATCGTTCTCCTTGGTCAATTAATTATTTTTAACCCTGGGCGGGAAGACCTGAGCCAGCCCATGGTGTAAGCTCTGGAGTCCTTCGGATTCGACCCATTGCGAGCCCTATGCCGTCGTTATTCAAACGCTCCCTGTTGCCCAAGCTGCGCGGTTTTCCCCTCACGCCCGACGCGATCGAGGTGCTGTCCGGCGCCGCCGAGTACCGCCGTTGCCTGCTGGAGAAAATTTCCCAGGCCACCCAGCGCATCTACATCGTAGCGTTGTACCTGCAGCAGGATGAGGCGGGGCAAGAGATCTACGACGCGTTGCACGCTGCCAAGGCCGCCCGGCCCGGGCTGGATATCGTGGTGGTGGTCGACTCGCTGCGGGCCCAGCGCGGTTTGATCGGTGCCGGCAAGCAACCGGGCAACAGCGCCTGGTATCAGGCCATGACCGAGTCCCACAGCACCGAAGTGCCGGTGTACGGCGTGCCGGTGCAAACCCGCGAACTGTTCGGCGTGCTGCACCTCAAGGGCTTCGTGATCGATGACAGCGTGCTGTACAGCGGCGCCAGCCTGAATAACGTGTACCTGCACAAGTTCGACAAGTACCGCTATGACCGTTATCACCTGATCCACAACAAGGCGCTGGCCGACTCGATGCAGCACTTGGTGGAGCACGGCCTGGTGGCCGCCAAGGCGGTGCATCGCCTGGACCTGCCCAACCCACCGACCACCCGCAGCCTGCGCAACGACATCGGCGACCTGCGCAGCCGCCTCAAACACGCGGTGTATGACACCTCGGCGGGGCAGTTGCCCAACGGCAACCTGACGGTCAGTCCGTTGTTGGGCGTGTGCAAGAACAACCCCCTGAGCCGGGTGATCTGCGAGCTGATTGCCAGCGCCCAGCACCAGCTGACTATCTGTACGCCGTACTTCAACCTGCCGCTGCCGGTAACCCGGGAAATCAACCGCGCCCTGGCCCGGGGGGTGAAGATCGACATCATTGTCGGCGACAAGACCGCCAACGACTTCTACATCCCGCCGAGCGAACCGTTCAAGGTCATCGCCGCGCTGCCGTACCTCTACGAAATCAGCCTGCGTCGCTTCGCCAAGCGCCACCAGCGCATGATCGACAGCGGCCAGCTGAACCTGCACCTGTGGCGCGACGGCGACAACACCTACCACCTCAAGGGCATGTGGGTCGACCAGCGCTACACCTTGCTGACCGGCAACAACATCAACCCACGAGCGTTTCGCCTCGACCTGGAAAACGCCTTGCTGATCGATGATCCCAAGGGTGAGTGGGCAGGGCCACGGCGCACCGAGCTTGCCGAGATTTTCCAGCACACCTCGCGTATTGAACGCTACCAGCAGCTGGAAACCCTGGTGGAGTACCCGGCGGCCGTCGGCAAGTTCTTGCGCCGGGTCAGCCGGGTGCGGATCGAGCGTTTGCTGTATCGGATTTTGTAGGGCCCGAGACCTTGCAGGTTAATCCGGAATCGACCTGACAAGAATGTTGTCCAAGTCGTAGCGATGGGGTTCGCTGCCTGCACTTCTTGACCAGAGTCTGATTGAGATTGGGTGAGTGCCTCCGTCCTCTTTCACGTACGGAAGAGGGACAGTCAGGCGCGTCCAGCCGGGAGACGGTGGATGTGGCCCGTATGCTTGCTCCAAGCCTCCCGCCAACACGATGATGTCCGTTTCCGATAGGGTCCGGTATTCAAAGATCACTGTGTATTCAGTGCCCTTTATGAATGAGTAGGACTTGGAGATACCCATCTCATGAACCGCATCGGATGCATTGGTGAGGTAGAACTCGTGATCGTTCCCAGGCGTCCGTGGCTCAAGCTTTGCGGTGTCTGGGCGGTCCGGGTGCCAGCCATTCCAATTTCTGTCAGTAAATGTCGTCAAGTCATTCAGGTCGTCGCTCATGGTGCTTGTCTCCAGAAAAGGTAGGTGGCCTCAGCTAATGCTGTGGCCACGCGCTTTATCAGAGGCTTTTCAGGGATGGACGTCTACTGTCAGAAATAACAGGTAGCTCAACCTGGGGTGTTACCTGGTTGCCGTGCCGCCGGCCAGCACGCGATCAATAGCAGCAGCGCCGCCGCCACCAAGTAGGGCAGGCGAGGTTCGATCGCGTAGATCAAGGTCCCGGCCAACGGCCCGACCACCACGCCCAGGCCTTGGGCCGCACCCACCGAACCTGCCGTGGCGCCTTGCTCCGACGCATCCACCGCATTCGCCGCCAGTGCCGCGAAAGACGGGAAGATCCAGCCCATGCCGGCCGCGGACACAAAAAAGCACAGCCACAGGATCCAGGCCGTATCAGCGAACATGCTGCCGGCAAATCCCAGGGCTGACACCACCGCACCGATGCGAATCATCCGCAGCGGCGGCCACTCCAGTTTGCGCACTACCAGTTGCGAACAGATCAACGCCAGCCCGACCATGGTCAGGGCGATACCGGCAGTTTGTGCCGCATCGGCCGGGTTCATCTTCAAGCGATCCAACGCGAAAAAACCCACGGTTATCTGCGCGATCGACACACACAGCATCGCGACAAACGCCACCACCAACGGTCGACGCAGGCGTGGGTCCGAGAGGTTGACCGGCTTGGGCGGCTGCTTGAGGTGCAGCTCCTGGCGCGGCAATTTGGCCAGCAGCAACAAGAATCCCAACAGCGGTAACACCGCCATCGCATAAAACGGCAGGCTCAGGCTGTGACGCGCCAACAGCGCAGCAATCGCCGGGCCCAGCACCAGGCCGCAGGCGTTGGCGGCGCCCAGGGAAGCCATGGCCTTGGCGCGGTGCTCAGGCTCAATGTTGTCGGCCACCAGCGCATAGCCGCCCACCGGTATCGCAGCGTAGAACACGCCGATCAGGCCACGACCCAGAATCAGCCCGATAAACGCCAACATGGCCGATGGCAGCAGTTGCAGGGACGCATCGATAAACACGCACAGCGCCCAGTAGGCCAGGGTGAAACCACCGGTGCCCAGCAGCAGCACACGGCGCCGGCCCAGTCGGTCACTGGCCTGGCCCCATGGACGAGCCAGAAGCATCCAGATCACCCCGGACACGGTGACCGCCGCACCTGCCTGCCAGGTGGCCAGGCCAAGCACCCGAGCGATCGGGCCAATCAGCGAGACAAATGCCATCATCGCCATGGTGCAGGCCATGTTGGCCAACAGCAGCGGCCTCAGGTTGAATGGGCGGTCAGTGTGCAAAGTCGCGAGTGCAGCGTCTTGGGAGCTGTTCATCGGTTATCCAAGGGCAGGAGAAAAGGGCAGTCGTGCATCCACCATCACCAGCGGGCGGCCATGCACCTGTTCCAGGCGGCCACTCACACCATAGACGTTTTTCAGCAACGCCTGATTGATCACCACTTGCGGTGGCCCGGCAGCGGCCAACTGACCGTTGTGCAACACCACCACCTGATCACTGAAGCCCAGGGCGAGGTTGATGTCGTGCACCACCACCAGGGTGATCAGGTTGCGTTCGCGGGTGGCCTGGGTGATGGCTTCCACCACCTGGCACTGGTGATACAGGTCCAGGGCGCTGGTGGGTTCGTCCAGCAGCAACACCCGAGGCTGGCGCACCAGGGCCTGGGCCAGGCCCACCAGTTGGCGCTGGCCACCGGAAAGTGCATCGATCGGGCGGTCGGCGAGGGCGGTCAGGTCGAGGTCGGCGAGGATTTTTTCCACGCCCTTGAGCACCGTCGGGCTCGGCCGCCCAGGCGCAAAACCCGCGCCGCGATGGCCGGCCATGGCCGCACTCAGTACCGCTTCGAAGGCGCACAGGCGCGTACGCTCCGGCAGGCTCTGAGGCAGGTACACCACTTGTTGCGCGCGCTCGACTTGCGGCAGGCGATTGAGATCGACACCCTCCAGCCAGATCTGGCCGTGCGCCTTGTGCAGTCCGGCGATGCCACGCAACAAGGTCGACTTGCCGGCAGCGTTGGGGCCGATCAGCGCGGTGATGGTGCCGGGCAGCAACGCCGGCAGATGAATGTCCTGCAGCACGCTGCGACTGCCGTAGTGCATGCTCAATGCTTGTGTGCTTAATCCGGTCACAGAGCACCTCGGCGGTTACGCATCACAATCGCCATGAAAAACGGAATTCCCACCAGTGCGGTGACAATCCCCACCGGAATCAACACGCCGGGCATCAATGCCTTGCTGGCAATCGACGCCATCGACAGGATCAAGCCACCGCTGAGCACGCTCGCTGGCAGGAACAAGCGGTGATCTTCACCCACCAACAGCCGCGCGATATGCGGAGCAATCAGCCCGATAAAACCGATAGTGCCGACAAACGAAACCGCCAGCGCCGACAGCAGGCTGATGCGCAGCAACGACAGCACCCGCAGGCGGCCGACATCAATCCCGAAACTGCGGGCGCGTTCCTCGCCCAGGGTCAGGGCAGTCAACGCCCAACTCTGACGCAGGGAAAACGGCAGGCACAGCAGCAACGCCGCAGCGAGGATCGCGAGCTTTTCCCAGGACGCCCGGGCCAGGCTGCCCAGGGTCCAGAACACCAGTTGCTGAAGGCTGTCCTGGCTCGCCACAAACTGCAGCAGTGCCACCAGCGCATTGAACGCAAACACCAGGGCAATCCCGAACAGCACCAGGCTCTCCACACCAAACCCACGCCAGCGTGCCAACAGATACAGCAATGCCACCGATGCCAGTGCGAACAGAAAGGCGTTGGCCGAAATCAGGTACTGCGCCGGCACGCCAGGAATGCCCATCCCGAGCACAATGGCCAGGGCTGCACCGAAGGCGGCGGCGGCGGAAACGCCGAGGGTGAACGGGCTGGCCAGCGGGTTATCCAGCACCGTCTGCATTTCGGCGCCGGCCAGGGCCAGTGCCGCGCCCACCAGTACCGCCATCAACGCGTAAGGCAGGCGCACATTCCATACGATCACCGCCTCCACCCGCGGCATCGAAGCCGGGTCCCACAGCACTTGCAACAGGCGCGTCAGGCTCATGCCGGAAGGCCCGGTGGTGATGTCCACCGCCAGGGAAACCACCAATGCCAACGCCAGCGCCGACAACAGCAATACCCGTCGTCCATGGCGGTGGCGATAGCGCTCACCTGCGCCATCGGCGCTCGCACAGGCTTGCACCTGCGTCACGGCACAAGGCTCGTGGTGAATACGCCGCTGGCCGGAATTGGCATAAAGCGCCGGTACAATTCGGCTCGGGTCTGTTCCGGATCCAGGTCGGCGAACAACTCAGGATGCAGCCACTTGGCCAGGGCCTGCACTGCGATCAAGTGTTCCGGCGAGTCATAGAAAATATGCCAGAGGCCATGCACGTTGCCTTCACGTACCGCCCGCAGTTCATTCAGCGGCGCGCGCTGGGACACTTGCTTGAGGCTGTCGTTGGCCTGCTGCGGCGTGGCCGAATAGCCGAGGGTCACACCGCCCTGGCCGTGGCCGAATACGCCGGTGGCGACGTACACATCCGGATCGCTGGACAGAATGTATTCGACGTTCAATGTGCCGATCGGGCCGGGAATGCGCCCGTCGGCGATGTTCCGGCCACCCGCGAGTTTGATCATTTCCCCGAAGTTGCCGGTGCCCGGCGAACCACAGCAATCCTGCAGGCCAGCGAGCATGTCGATGAAGATCTTCGGCCGTTTTACCGTCCCGGCCTTGGCCAGGGTATCGGTGACCTTGGCCAGCGAGGCCTGGTAAAACGCGATGTAGTCCTCGGCTTGTTGATTACGGTCCAGAGCCTTGCCCAGCAGGCGCATGCTCGGCACCGTGTTGCTCAGCGGATGGTCGCTGAAGTCGACGAAAATCACCGCCACGCCGGCCGCTTCCAGCTGCTTGACCGCCTCGCTGTCGGGGCTCGGGCCATGGCCGCCGCTCAAGGCCATGATCGCCAGGTCCGGGTGTACCGCCAGGGCCTTTTCCACACTGAAGGTTTCGGCGGAGGTGCCGCCTACCAACGGTACGTTGTCGGCTTCGGGAAAGTGCTTCTGGAACGCGGCGTAACCCTGCACGTCCAGGCCGCGAAAATCCCCTTGCCAGCCGGCGATGCGGGTAAACGGGTTCTTGCCTTCAAGGAGCGACAGCGAGTAGATCATCCGGCCTTCACCCAGCAGGATATGCGAGACCTTGTCCGGTACGTCGACCTTGCGCCCCGCCAGGTCGGTGACGGTGTGGGCGCAGGCCAGGCCGCTCATTAACAGGCCAAGACCGAGCAGCAGGCCGCGTTGCAACAACAGAGGGTGTTTCATGAACAATTTCCTTGAACAGTTGGGCGCACGTGGCGGACGCGTTTGCGCCACCACAACAACAGCCCGGTGAGATAGAGCAGCGGCAATGCCAGGCCGCAAAGAAAGGCCAGGGCCGCGCCGGGCAACCCGAGCAACAGGTGGCCGTGGGCGGCGGAGAACAGCGGTTTGATCGCGGCGGGGTTGGCGAAGAACCAGTCGGGCCGGGCCAGCCAGGCGCCGCTGCCGGCAATCACCGCCAACGGCAGGCACAGCCAGGCGGCTGCGACGTTGTGCCATTCCCGCAGGCGGCGCAGGCCCTGGCTGCCCGGGCGCAAGCTGGCGGCTTTCCACCAGCTGCGCCGCCCCGGCCACCACAGGTACAGGCCGCTGCCCACCGAGCCCAGCAGCACCAGGCCACAGGCAAACAGGGCGACGGCGCCAATGGGCGGCGGCAACAGCAGTGCCCGGTGCAGCGCCACCAGCTTCGCCAGCCACAGGTCATCGAACACAAAAAATGCCCGTGGCTCGGCACTGTAGGGATCGATCATCGCAATGCCGATGCCGGGCCGATCCTCCAGGGCTCCGAAGACGATCGCGTTGTCCGATTCCAGGAAACCCTGGCGCGGTTTTGCGGCGCCAAAGACTTTCTGAAATTGCGGGTAGGCACCCAGTGCCGCGCTGATCCACTGCGCGTCATCCAGCAGTGCGCCGTGTTCAACCGGAGCCAGGTCCAAGGCCTGGCTGCCGACCTCCCAGCGCAGGATCGGCCCCTTGAGTTCCAGCAGCGCACCGCTCAAGCCAATCAGCGCCAGCAGCAGGCCGACGCTCAGCGCCAGCCATCGATGCACACGAAGCCACCACCCACGCATGGCAGTTACCAGCGATAGCGCAGGCTGGCGATGACACTGCGGTCATACCCGGCACTGCAGCTGGAGAGGGAGCAGCCTTCGTAATAGTGCTTGTCGGTCAGGTTGGTGGCATTCACCGCCAGGCGCAGGCCCTTGGCCGCCGGGATCAGCTTGTCGAAATCGTAGTGCACCGCCGCGTCGAGCAAGGTGTAGGAGGGCACGCTCACAGTGTTGGCAGCATCGGCCTCGGTGGAACCGATATAGCGTACGCCGACGCCAAATCCGAGCCCGGTGAGCGGGCCAAAGGGCAGGGTGTAGTCAGCCCACAACGACGCCATTTTTTCCGGGGTGTCGGTGGGGCGGTTGCCTTTTTCCAGCGGGTTGTTGCTCTTGCTGACTTCGGCGTCGTTGTAGGTCAGGGTTGCCAGCAGGTCCAGGCCCTTGGCGAGGCTGGCCTTGCCTTCCAGCTCCACGCCGCGCACGTTGACCTCACCGGTCTGCACGCTGTTCAGCGGGTTGCTCGGGTCGGTGGTCTTGACGTTCTGCTGGGTCAGGTCGAACAGCGACAGGGTGATGTAGCTGTCGATCCCGGGCGGCTGGTACTTGATGCCGACTTCCGACTGCTTGGCGGTGCTCGGTTTGAAGCTGGTGCCGTAGAAATCAGTGCCGAGCACCGGGTCGAACGAGGTGGCGTAGCTGATGTACGGCGACAGGCCGTTGTCGGCCAGGTAAACGAGGCCTGCACGGTAGGTGAACTTGTTGTCGTCCTGCTTCTGCCCGGTGTCGGTCAGGCGGTTGTCGGTGCGCGCACTCGAATGATCCTGGCGACCGCCGACGGTCAGTACCCAACGGTCGTTGAACGTCATCTGCTGCTGGGCGTAGAGCCCGGTCTGGTCGGCGCGCTGCAAGGTGCTGGCGAACGGGGTGTTCGGCGCGAACACACCCCCGTGCACCGGGTTGTAGATGTCGATCGACGATGCCGCGCCGCCGTTGAGGTAATAGTCTTCACGGGTGCGCCGGTAATCGACCCCCAGCAGCGACACCATCTGCACCTCGCCAAGGTTCCAGCGGGCCTGGGCATTGTTGTCCAGGGAGTACACGTCGCCGACGATGCGGAAGCGGTAGGCCGACCGGTTCAAGGTGCGCAGGTCCGGCGCCAGGGACATGCCGCTGGCGGTGTTGGTCAGCAGGTTGACGTGGCCATAACGTGCGCTGGAATTCAGGCTCCACACATCGTTGATCCGGTGCTCCAACAGGTAGCCCAGCGAGTATTGCGTGCGGCCGTTGTCCAGGCCGGGTTCGTCGAGAAAGACGTTGTGTTTGACCTTGCCATTCGGGTTCGGCTTGAGCGTGCCCACCGTCGGCAGGAACACCCGGGGCGCGCCGAATTCATCCTCCGAGTAATCGGCCAGTACGGTCAGGCTGGTGTCGTCGTTCGGCCGCCAGGTAAACGACGGCGCGATGAAGGTTTTGTCGTCCTTGATGTGATCGAACTGGGTGCCGCTGCTGCGCTCCAGGCCCACCAGCCGATAGAGGAATTGCCTCTGGTCATCCAGTGGCCCGCTGAAGTCGAACTGGCCCTGGGCGCGGTCGAAACTGCCGCCCTGGAGCTGCACTTCATGGAACGACTGGTCCAGTGGCCGCTTGCTGATCTGGTTGACCACACCGCCCGGTGCGTTCTGGCCGAACAACACCGAGGCCGGGCCCTTGAGCACGTCGATGCGTTCCAGGCCATAGGCTTCGGCTTTTGGCCAGGCCTGGGTGGTGGTGCCACGTAAGCCGTCGCGCAACATGCCGGTGCTGGTCACGTCGAAGCCGCGAATCGAGAGGTTGTCGAAGCGCTGGCTGGCGGCGGTAGTGTTGGCCTGCACGCCGGCCGTGTAGCGCAACGCTTCGCTCACCGATTGCACTTGCTGCGCGTCCATCTGGTCGCGGGTCACTACGGAGATCGACTGGGGGATTTCATTGAGCGCGGTGTCGGTCTTGGTCCCGCTGAGGCTACGCTTGGCCACGTAGCCGGCCTGTTGTCCGGTGGGGCTGTCGGCTTGGGTCCCGGTGACCACGCTGCTGTCGAGCACCAGGGCGTGATCGGTGTCCGCCTCGGCGGCCTGCACAAGGTTCATCTGGGTCAGCGACAGGCCCAGGGCAACGCCATGGATCAGGGTTGCCAAGGGCTTGCGACTGGTTTTCAAGTGCGGGACTGCGGTATCGATTGGCAAACCTGGGGTGTCTCGGTACAGAACGCGGGTGCCCATGCTTCACTCCATGATGAGGTGTTCAATGCGAATGCAAACGTATCTCATCCAGGCGTTGTGACGCAGGGCTATTGCTTTGGGTCGAGCGATCATTTCTTTCGTTTGCGGGGCAGGGCGGAACTTTCACAACCCGTCAGCGCAACGCCTTGGGCGAAACCCCGAAACGCTTGCGAAACGCCGTGGAGAAATGCGCCGGGCTGTAACCCACGCGGTACGCGGCGCTGGACACATTGGTCTCACCGCTGGCGAGCAGGCGATAGGCTTCGGCCAGGCGCTGTTCCTGCAAGTACACATAGACACTGGTGCCGAATACCTGACGAAAGCCCGCGGTCAATTTGCGCGGGTTGAGGCCGACTGCGCGAGACAGCTCGGCCAATGACGGCGAAGCCTGCAACGAACCGAGCAACAGGTCGCGGGCGGCATGAATGCGTTCGATGTCCGCTGAGTTGCAATGGGCGTCCTGCACCGGGCGCGACTCGGTTTGCGCGAGAATTCCCTCCACCCCCAGCGCTGTCAGCTCCAGGGCCTTGCCGCCCAGATAGAAGGAGCGGGCAGGGCCCTGCAACGGGCAGGTGAAAATCTGTTGGGCAAGGGCGAGCAACGGTTTGCTCGCGGGCTGGCAGAACATCATCGGCCCGCCGCCGCGTTTATCCAGCAGGCGCTCAGGCTCAAGGCCGACGCTGCGGATCGACGGGAAATCCAGCTGCACGGTGGTGTAGCGCACCGGCACACCACTGGCGAACAGGTGATCGCCACAATGTTCACCCTGGTTGGCCACGGCGCACAGGGTCGGCCCGCGAATCTCCACTTCCTGCTGGCCTTCGACCCGGCAATTGAGCTGGCCGCTGAGCACCAGGATGATCTTCAAACCCTGCCACAGCGGCTCTTGCATCCACATCTGGCTGTCCATCAACACAGTCCCGGCGGACAGGGTGATTTCCGGCACGACGGTGGCGGCACCCGTGTTCAAAGTGTTGGGAAAATTGAGGGTGAAATCCCTTTGGGTCGGTAGCGGCGCAGCGTGTGGGCTGAGCATGGCGGACTCCCTGTGAACCGGAAAAGAGGGGCATACGCTAGCAGGAAATTTCTTACCTGTAATTAAGAATGATTATCCTTTAGCCGAAAGCCCGGACCACGCCTCATCGCTGCAGGCCGCAGAAACTCACGCTGTAGCGCAATCAAAAGAAAAAGCCGCGCAAACGAATGTCCTGCCGGTTGCCGTGCTGCGGCTTTTGCCTATTAATAATCACTCTCATTTCCGCAGCCCTTGGCGACTCATGGATGAACCGCTCAATGACCCATTCTCCCTAGCCCTTTTCACCCTTGCCCCGCAGGCCTTTTGTTCACGGCATCGGCCCCTTATTGCCGAAAAAAACTCTGGAGACCCCATGACTATCATTGACGACTGCCCCGATTGGCCCGAAGCGTTTGCCCAACGCTATCGCGACGCAGGCTATTGGCGCGACGAGACCTTTGGCGACCTGCTGCGCAACGCCGCCCGCACCTTTGGCGAGCGTGAAGCGATCACCGATGGAACGCTGCGGGTGAGCTATCGCCAACTGGATCAACGGGTCGATCAACTGGCCGGCGGGTTCTCCCGGCTGGGGTTGGTGGCAGGGGACAACGTGGTGGTGCAACTGCCGAACTGCGTGGGTTTTGTCGAAGTGTGCTTCGCCCTGTATCGCCTCGGCGTACGGCCAATCTTTGCGTTACCGGCCCATCGTCATCTGGAAATCGGCCGCTTCTGCGAGTTTGCCCAGGCCAGGGCATACCTCTGCGCTGACGTCACGGCAGGTTTTGATTATCGGGGCATGGCCCGTGGCTTGAAGGCGGCCCATGGCGACCTTGCGTGGGTGATCGTGGCCGGTGAGGCTGAAGAATTCATCGCGCTCGAAGACCTTTATCTGGACGACCCGCAGCCAACCTTTTCTGCGCCGCCCGCGGATGCCGTCGCGTGTTTCCAGTTGTCCGGTGGCTCCACCGGCGTGCCGAAACTGATCCCGCGTCGCCACAATGAATACCTCTACAACGTGCGGACCAGCGCCGAACGTTGCGGCCTGACCGACGCCACGGTGTACCTCGCCGCGCTGCCCATGGCCCATAACTTTCCCATGTGCTGCCCGGGGTTCATGGGCACCTTGCTGATGGGCGGCCGTGTGGTGCTGAGCGGCTCGCCAAGCGCCGAAACCTGCTTCGCCCTGATCGAGCATGAACGCGTGACCCATACCGCGCTGGTGCCGCCACTGGTGCTGGTCTGGCTGGATGCCGCCCAGGCGCGCGGGCAGGGCCTGCCAGGATTGCAACTGCTGCAAGTCGGCGGCGCCAAACTGAGCTTCGAGGCTGCCCGCCGCGTGGAACCCACCCTCGGCTGCCGCTTGCAGCAAGTGTTCGGCATGGCCGAGGGGCTGATTTGCTATACCGACCCCAACGACCCACCGCAACGAGTCCTGCACACCCAGGGCAAACCCATGTCCCCGGGCGACGAAATCCGGGTGGTGGACGACAACGAACAGGACGTGATACAGGGCCAGGTCGGCCAATTGCTGACCCGTGGTCCGTACACGATTCGCGGTTACTACCGCCACCCTGCGCACAACGCCCAGGCGTTTACCACTGACGGTTTCTACCGCACCGGCGACCGGGTAATGCTCACCGACGACGGCTACCTGATGGTCGAAGGTCGCGACAAGGACGTGATCAACCGTGGCGGCGAAAAGATCGCCGCCGAAGAAGTCGAAAACCTCCTGCTCAACCATCCTGCCGTCGCCGATGTGGCCTTGGTGGCGATGCCGGACGCCTACCTCGGCGAACGCACCTGCGCCTTCGTGATTCCCCGTGGCACGGCACCGCGCCCGCCGGAACTGCTGCGCCATCTGCGTGAGCAAGGGTTGGCGGCCTTCAAGCTGCCGGACCGCTTCGAATTTATCCCCGGTTTCCCGCAAACCGGCGTGGGCAAGGTCAGCCGCAAGCACCTGCGGGAGGCTATCCAGCAGCTGTATTTCGGGGCAAAACAACCTGAGGGAAGCGCCGCCCGTGGCTGATCAAGACTCGCTGCGTGAACTGCTCGCGCCTGTACGTGGCCGGTTGATCTGCGCCATGCTGCTGCAAGCCCTGGCGACCCTGATCGGCCTGCTGCCGTTGATCGCGGTGGCGGAGTTGGCGCCGTCGTTGCTGGACGGAAAACTCGATCTGCACGATGGGTTCTGGTGGTTGTTGGCCGGTGCGGGCGCTTTGCTGTTGCGCATGCTCGGGCTGGCTGCCGCCTTGCAGATGACCCACCTGGCCGACAGCGACCTGCAACGCCAGGTTCGCCAACGGCTGGCCGCGCATTTGGCGCGGGTTCCGCTGGCTTGGTTCAGCGCCCGTGGTGGGCAAAAAGTCGACCGTGTTTTGCTCGACGACGTAGGTGCGCTGCATCAACTGGTGGCGCACTTGCCAAACAACCTCGCCGCCGCATTGGTGGCGCCCCTGGCGTGCCTGTTGTACCTGCTGACGGTAAGTGTGCCGATGACCGTTGTGGTGCTGCTGCCTCCAGCGCTGGCGCTGTGGCGACTGCGAGCCTTGCGCTCCCAGGCTTATCGGGATGACCAGAAGGCACTGGGCGCCGCGCTGGGCAACCTGTCCCTGGCCACCCAGCAGTTTGTGCAGAGCATCGCCATGGTCAAGTCATTCGGCCGGGCCGATCGGGTGCAGTCAAAGTTCTTCGGTGCGGTGGAACGTTTCGCCAGTTTCTTTTCCTGCTGGGCCCAACGCTGGGCCGGGCTTGGGGCGAGTGTCGAGGTGCTGCTTTCGCCGTTGCTGGTGCTGGCCCTGGTGCTGTTGGGCGGTGCGTCGCTGGTGGCTGGCGGTTGGCTGATGCCGGTGCAACTGCTGCCGTTCCTGCTGCTGGGGCCGGCCCTGGCAGCGCCGGTCGCGGCCGTCGGGCATGGTGCGGATGCACTGGTGCAGGGCCGCATGGCCGCCAGCCGTATCGCCACCGTGCTCAACAGCGCGACGTTGACGCAACCTCGCGAATCCCGCGAGCCCAAGGGCCGCCAGGTGAGCTTTGAAGGCGTGGACTTTCGCTACCCCGACGGCACGCAGGTGCTGCATGACATTGACCTGGATCTACCGCCCGGCACGCTGACCGCATTGGTGGGCGACTCGGGCGCCGGCAAATCCACCCTGGCCACTTTGCTTGCGCGCTTTGCCGATGTGAGTGCCGGGGCGATCCGCATCGGCGACGTCGACCTGCGGGACATGCACAGCGCCACCTTGTATCGCCAGGTCGCCTTTGTGTTCCAGGATGTGCGCCTGCTGCGCACCAGCGTCCTCGACAACCTGCGCCTGGCGCGCCCCGACGCCACGCAAATCGCGGTGGAAGCCGCCGCCCGGGCCGCGCAGATTCACCAGCGCATCCTCGCGCTGCCCCAGGGGTATCACACCGTCCTCGGAGCCGGCGTGCAACTGTCCGGCGGTGAAGTGCAACGCCTGGGCATTGCCCGGGCGATGCTCAGTGAAGCGCCGATCCTGATTCTCGATGAAGCCACCGCCGCCAGTGATCCTGAATCCGAAGCCGCGATCCAGCAGGCGCTGTCTCGCCTGGCCCGTGCCCGCACGGTGCTGGTAATCGCCCACCGCTTGAGCAGCATCCAGGACGCCGACCAGATCGTCGTGCTGCAAGGCGGGCGGATTGTCGAGCGCGGTACGCATCACGGCTTGCTGGACCAGCAGGGCACTTACGCCGGGCTGTGGGCCGCTGAGCAGTTTTCGACGGCCGCACTGAAGAGGGCACGGGCATGATTCGCGCGCTGTTACGCAGCCTGCAACCCCGTGAAGCCGGCTTGTTGCGGCGTGCGCTGATGGCGATGGCGTTGAGTGCGTTGGCCCAGGGCGCAGCGTTGGCGTTGTTGCCGATGGCCTTTGCCCAGTGGTTCGGCAACACCACGCCTTGGGCCTGGGCCATCGGTTTCACCGGCATGGCCTTGTTGTGCCTCTGGCTGCGCCGGTATGCCCAGCTGGCGGGCTATCGCGCCGGTGCCGAAGCAGCCCAGGCGTTGAACCGACGCATTGGTGACAAGCTGGTGCAACTGCCGCTGGAATGGTTTGTGGAGCGGCGCAGCGCTGAACTGAATCGCCTGGTGACTCACACCGTGCTGCAAATCATGAGCACCCCGGCGCACCTTTTGCAGCCAATGGCCAATGCGCTGTTGACGCCTTTGGCACTCCTGCTGGCGCTGTTTTTCTACGACCGCTCCATGGCGTTGGCGGCACTGGCCGCGTTGCCGTTGCTGGTGCTGGTGTACCACTGGGGCGTGCGCTGGGGCGGGCAAGCTGAAGCACTGAGCGAAGCCGCAGCCAATGAAGCGGCGGCCCGGGTGATGGAGTTTCTGCGCCAGCAACCGTTGCTGCGCTCCAGCGGGCGCACCGAGCAAGGTTTCGACCTGCTCACCGAGGCCCTGGCCCAGCAGCAACAGGCACAGCGTCACGCCCACTGGCGCACTTTTCCCGCCGCGCTGGGTTTGGCGGTGGTGTTGCAGGCCGGCTACAGCGCCATCCTGTTATGCGGCCTGTATGCCGTGTTGGGTGGCACCCTCGATGCGGCGAAGTTCCTGGCGCTGGCGATTCTCGCCACCTGCCTGGTGGAGCCAATGGGCGCGCTGGTCAACCTCGGTACCACGTTGCGCCAGACCCGCCACGGCTTGAATCGCCTGCGCCACCTGCTGCAGATGCCGGGGTTGCCTGAGCCTCTCGAACCCCAACCTGCCCTGGGTTACGACGTGCAAGTGCGGGACGTAGGACTGGTCCGCCAGGGCCAGGCGATCTTGCAAGGCATCGACTTCACGTTGCAGGAGCGTTCGCTGAACCTGGTGGTGGGGGCGTCCGGCTCCGGCAAGTCCAGCCTGTTGCGCCTGCTGGCGCGCTTCAGCGATGTAAGCAGTGGCGCGATTCACCTCGGCGGTGTCGACCTGCGGCAACTGTCGGCCCTGGCCCGAGATACCCAGGTCGCCTTGATGTTCCAGGACAGCCCGCTGTTGCCGGGCAGCCTGCTGGACAACCTGCTGCTGGGCCGCCCCGACGCCAGCGAAGAGCAATGGCAGCACGCCGCCCGCGCCACCGGCCTCGACCGCCTCGCCGAGCGCCTGCCCCAGGGCTGGCACACCGTGCTGGGCGAGCAGGGCGTCAGCCTGTCCGGCGGCGAGCGCCAATGCCTGGCGTTGTCGCGGGTGTTGCTCAAGGACGCGTCGCTGATCCTGCTGGACGAGCCGACCGCCGCCCTCGATGCCATCAGCGAGGCGCGGGTCAATCGGACCCTGTTGCAACTGGCCCGCCGGCACACGGTGGTGCTGGTCACCCACAAACCGACCTTGGCGCCCCATGCCGACCAGATTCTGCTGCTCGACCACGGCCAGTTGGCCCAGGTCGGCCGCCATGACGCGTTGATGGCCACGCCCGGCCGTTACCGCGAGTTGTTCCACGAGCGCGAAGCGATCAATCGCTGGCGCTTGCGCCCAGACCCTACCGTTCCCCAAAGGACCGTCCCCCATGACCGATAACCCATCACTGGCATGCGTTCATCCTGCACCCGGCGGCCTCGCACACAGCCCCGAGGCGCTGTGCGCCGGTGTCGCGCAGTTGCTCGACTATGCCCCCCAGGACCTGGAGCCCGATGCCTCGCTGATCGAGCAGGGCCTGGACTCGGTGAGCATGATGCGCCTGCCGGCCTTGCTCGCCCGCGAAGGTGTGCAGGTGAGCTTCGCCGAACTGATTGAGCAGCCGACCCTTGAGGCCTGGTGGTTGCTGATCGACCGCCGTCGCGGGCAGGCGACGCACCTCAAGCCCGTCGCCGCCGACAACGATTTCGCCCTCACACCGTTGCAGCAGGCTTATTGGTTTGGTCGCGACCCGGCCATGCCGCTGGGGGGCGTTGGCTGTCACCTGTATCAGGAGCTGGACGGGTATCAGGTCGACGCTCAACGCCTGGAAAGCGCGGTGATGCGCCTGACTCACCGCCATCCCATGCTGCGCGCCTGTTTCCCGAACGCCACTTGCCAGCGCGTGCTGCCGACCAGCCCGTGGCCTGGGTTGACCGTGCATGAACGGCCGGATGAGTTGGCCTTGCGTGAGCGCCTGGCCCACCGCTGCCTGGATGTGCGCCAGGGCGAGGTGTTTGATGTGCAACTCAGCCGCTTGCCCGACGGCCGCAGCCGGGTGCACCTGAACATCGATTTGCTGGTGGCGGACGTCCTGAGTATCAGCGTACTGCTGCGGGATCTGGCGCTGATCTACAGCGGGCAAGAGGCGCAGCTGCCACGTCTGGAATGGGATTTTGCCCACTACCTGGGCGCCACCCGAACCAGCGATGCCGGCGCGCGGGACTACTGGCTGCAACGTCTGGATGACCTGCCCGACGGCCCGCAACTCCCCTTGGCACACGAGCCGCAATCCCTCGGCCCGCCGCGTTTTCGTCGCCTGGCGATGCGCCTCGGCCGCGCGCAGTTGCGAGCCCTGGAAGACCAGGCCCGCCAACACGGCCTGACCCTGGCCAGCGTGCTGTGCTGCGCCTATACCCAAGTGCTGGGCCGCTGGAGCGCCAGCCAGCATTTCCTGTTGAACGTGCCGCTGTTCAACCGCCAGGAGCTGCACCCCTGCGTCCCGCATCTGCTGGCGGATTTTTCCAACCTGGTGCTGCTGGAGATCGACCAGCGCCAGGCGGGTTCTTTCGCGCAGCAGGCGCAAGCCCTGCAACGCCAACTACACCGCGACATCGCCCACAGCGCCTGGCCTGGTGTGGAAGTGCTGCGTGAGTTGTCCCGCACCCGGCAAGGCGGCGCCCCCGTAGTGTTTGCCTGCAACCTTGGCGAAGCGTTTGTCGACGCCACTTGCCGGCAGCACCTGGGCGAACCGGGCTGGGCCTTGTCGCAAACGCCCCAAGTGTGGCTTGACCACCAGAGCTACCCGCTGCCCGATGGCCTGTTGCTCAACTGGGACGGGGTAGATGCGCTGTTCCCCGAAGGCCTGCTGGACGAAATGTTCACCGCCTATGGCGACCTGCTGGCGTGGCTGTGTACCGGTGACTGGCGCCAACCCGCGCCGCTGCCGTTGCCCCAAGGCCAGCAAGAGGTCCGTGCAGCGGTCAACCATACGCCCTGGGCCTATGACAAAGGCTTGCTGCACGATGGCTTTTTCCAACAGGCGCAGGTGCATCCGCAGCGGGTGGCACTGATCACCGAGGACGCTGAGTTGAGTTACGCCGAGCTGGCGGCCCAGGCCCTGCAAGTGGCAGGTGCCCTGCGCCAGTGGGGGATTGAACCGGGTGATGCGGTGGCGATCACCTTGCCCAAAGGCCAGGCGCAAATCGTTGCGGTGCTCGGCATATTGGCGGCGGGCGCGGTGTATGTGCCGGTGGGTATCGAACAGCCGGCAGCCCGTCGCGACATGATCTATCAACGCGCCGGAGCCAAGGTGGTGATCACCGATACGGCCCACCGTGATCGCGGTGTATGGCTGGCGGACTTGCAAGTGGTGGACCTGGCCCAGGCGCGTTCGGCCACGGCCCTGAAACAACCGATCGAGGTGGCGCCGGACGCACTGGCCTATGTGATTTTTACCTCCGGCACTACCGGCGAACCCAAGGGCGTCGAGATTTCCCACCAGGCGGCGTTGAACACCGTCGCCGCGATCAACCGGCGTTATCAGGTGGGCGCGGATGACCGTGTGCTCGGGGTTTCCGCCCTCGATTTCGACTTGTCGGTGTACGACCTGTTTGGCCTGCTGAGTGTCGGTGGCGCCGTGGTGCTGCCAGCGGATGCGCGGCGCAAGGAGCCGTCTGAATGGTTGCGGCTGATCCGCCAGCAGCGCGTGACCCTATGGAACTCGGTACCGGCGTTGCTCGACATGCTGACCCTCAAGGCCCGCGAGCCGAATGCCCTGAGCGGATTACGCCTGGCGATGGTCTCGGGTGACTGGGTCGGGCTGGACCTGCCACGCCGCCTGCGATTGGCAGCCGGCGAAAGCGCCCGGTTCGCCGCTCTCGGCGGCGCCACTGAAGCGGCCATCTGGTCCAACGTCCAGGACGTCGACGAAGTGCCGGCTCACTGGCGCTCGATTCCCTACGGCAAACCCCTGGATAACCAAAGCTTTCGAGTCGTCGACAGCCAGGGCCGCGATTGCCCGGACTGGGTGGCGGGGGAGTTGTGGATCGGCGGCGCCGGGGTTGCCCAGGGCTATCGTGGCCTGACGCATCTCAGCGCCCAACGCTTCGTCGAGCACGCCGGGCAACGCTGGTACCGCACCGGCGATCAGGGCCGTTATTGGCCCGACGGCAGCCTCGAATTTCTCGGGCGTATGGACCAGCAGGTCAAGGTCCGTGGTTTCCGCATCGAACTCAGTGAGATCGACGTGGCCCTGGAACGCCATCCGGCCGTCAGTCGTGCCGTCACCCTGGTGTTGCCCGGGGCCAACCCGCAGTTGGCAGCAACCCTGATGGGCGACGCGCTGCCGGATGCCGAAGCCATGCGCCAGTGGCTCTGCCAATGGTTGCCGGAACACATGTTGCCGGACCACTGGCTGAACCTCACCGAACTGCCCCTGAGCGCCAACGGCAAGGTCGACCGCGCCGCACTGCTGTGGCTGGTGCAGGAGCAACGCCAGGGCGCCAGACCCGAGCATGAAGACGCGCCTCAAGGCGAAGCCGAACAACTGTTGGCCGGGCTCTGGCGCGAATTGCTCGACATTCCCCTGGTGGGACGCAACCAGGGCTTTTTCGCCCTCGGCGGCAACAGTCTGTTGGCCGCTCGCCTGATCGAACGTATCGCCCGACAGTTCGACGTCGAACTGTCGCTGAAGGACTTTTTCAACGCGGCCACCGTCGCCCGCCAGGCCCAATGGCTTGTCGCCCGACGAGAACAGGACCACGTCAACCGGAACGCAATGGTGGAGGGTGCGCTATGACACTGCAGCAACTGCAACAGGACCTCGAAGCACTGGGTGTGGAACTCTGGGAAGAGCAGGGCCGCCTGCGCTACCGGGCGCCCGCCGGGGTGATGGATGAAGGCCGCCTGCAACAATTGCGCGAACACAAGGACGCGTTGTTGCAGCAATTGATGGAACCGGTGATGCCCACCGTCTCGGCCGACCTGGCTGCCCGCAGCGAACCGTTTCCGCTGACCGACGTGCAGGCCGCTTACCTGATGGGCCGCACCCAGGCATTCAGCTACGGCGGGGTGGCGTGCCACGGTTACCTGGAATTTGAACTCAGGGAACTGGACCCGGCGCGCCTGGAGCAGGCATGGAACCATCTGATTGCGCGTCACGACATGCTGCGGGCGGTGGTGCTGGAAGACGGCTACCAACAAATCCTGCCCCAGGTGCCGCATTACCTGATCGCCCGGCATGACCTGCGCGAAGACGACGGCCGTGCACTGGCCGCTCTGCGCGAACGCATGGAAATTCGCCTGGCGTCGCCCCAGCAGTGGCCGCTGATCGAGTTGTGCGTCAGCCAGGGCCGTGAACATGCGCGCCTGCATCTCTCAGTGGATCTGCTGGTGTGCGACTACCAGAGCGTGCGCATGCTGTTGGCCGAGTTGCAGCAGGTCTATCGTGGCGAAGCCTTGCCGCCGGCGGCGCCCATCAGTTTTCGCGACTACGTACTGGGCGAGCGCCGGTTGCGGGAACAGCCGCGTTACCAGCGTGACCGCCAGTACTGGTGGGCGCGGGTCGACAGCCTGCCCGGTGCTCCGGAATTGCCCATGCAGGGCGCTCCCAGCGGACCGCGTTTCGAGCGCCGCGCCCTGAACCTGGAGGCCCGGGATTTCAACGCCCTGCGCCTGAATGCAGCGGCGGCCGGCGTGGGTGCGTCGGCGGCGATTCTTTCCTGCTATGCCGAAACCCTGGGGCGCTGGAGCCGCAAGGGGCATTTCTGCTTGAGCCTGACCTTGCTCAATCGCCTGTCGCTGCACCCGCAGGTCGATCGGCTGGTGGGGGATTTCAGCTCGGTGGAATTGCTGGAAGTCCAGACCCTGCAAGGCGGCAGCTTTGGTGAACGCAGCCAGCAGTTGCAGGAGCGACTGTGGCAAGACATGGACCACCGCCTGTGTTCCGGCATTGAAGTACTGCGCGAACTGGCGCGGCGCAAAGGCCGTGATGCGGCCTTGATGCCCTATGCCTTCACCAGCACCCTGGGCGCCGGTGGCGAAAGTGGCGGCGGGGCATTTATGCCCGGCGCAGAACTGGTGCACGGCATCAGCCAGACCCCGCAAGTGTTGATTGATTGCCAGGTCAGCGAGCGCGACAACGGCCTGTTCATCAATTGGGACATTCGCCAGGGCGTGTTCAATGAGGCCATGCTGGAAGCGATGTTCGACACCTTCGAACGTCTGCTCAAGCGCTTGGCGCGGGAGCCTTCGGCCTGGACCCTGGACGATTGCCTTGAACTGCCGGCACCCCAGCGACTGGTGCGGGAGTTGATCAACCAGACGGCGCAGCCGATTCCCCCAGGCTTGCTGCATGAACCGTTCTTTCGCCAGGCCCGGGCGCAACCCCAACGTGTCGCCCTGATCCAGGGCGCGCGACAGCTCACTTACGCGCAACTCGCCGCCCGTGCCGAGGCGATTGCCGAGCAGTTACTGGATGGCGGTTGCCAGCCCGGCGAGCGGGTCGCGGTATGCATGGAAAAAGGCATCGACCAGGTGGTCGGTGTACTCGGGATCTTGCGGGCCGGCGCGGCGTACCTGCCGCTGGACACTAATCAGCCGATGGCGCGGCGCGCGTTGATTCTTGAGAACGCCGAGGTCAGCCGGGTGCTCAGCCAGTCGTGGTTGAGCGAGGACGTGGCCTGGCCCGCCCAGGTGACCCAGTGCATACCCGTTGATCAGGCCGCAGCCAGTGCCGGACGTGAACTGCCGGCGCCGCAGGTGACACCGCAACAACTTGCCTACGTGATCTACACCTCCGGCTCCACCGGGATTCCGAAGGGTGTGATGATCAGTCACCAGGCGGCCCTCAACACGGTGGTGGATATCAATCAGCGCTTCGCCATCGGCGCCGAAGACCGGGTACTCGCCTTGGCCAGCCTGGGCTTCGACCTCTCGGTGTACGACATCTTCGGCCTGCTGGCCGTAGGTGGCGCCCTGGTGTTGCCCGACGCCGGACGCCGCGCCGACCCGTCCCACTGGGCCGAATGCGCCCGCGAGCACGGTGTGACCCTGTGGAACTCGGTGCCCGCGCAGTTGCAGATGCTTGCCCATTACCTGCAAGCCGTGCCGGCCGCGGCACCTCAGAGCCTGCGCCTGGCCTTGCTGTCCGGCGACTGGATCCCGCTGAACCTGCCCGCCGAAATCGCTGCGTTGTTGCCTGAGCTCCAACTGATCAGCCTGGGCGGCGCCACAGAAGCGGCGATCTGGTCGATTGCCTATCCAATCACCGAGGTGGACGCACAATGGCGCAGCATTCCCTACGGCGCGCCGCTGGCCAATCAACGCTTCATGGTGCTCGACGAACAAGGCCGCGATCGCCCGCAAGGCGTTGCCGGTGAGCTGTTCATCGCCGGCACGGGGTTGGCGATGGGGTACCTGGGGGACGCGGAGAAAACCGCCGAGCGTTTTATCGAGCATGCCCACAGCGGCGAGCGGCTGTACCGCACCGGCGACCTGGGGCGCTACCTCGAAAGCGGGTTGATCGAGTTCCTTGGCCGTGAGGATTTCCAGGTCAAGGTTCGCGGGCATCGCATCGAGTTGGCGGAAGTCGAAAGTGCCTTGCTCAGTCATCCTCATGTCGAATCGGCCGTGGTGGTCGCTGCGGGCGAGGGCGCGTTCGAGCGGCGTTTGCAGGCCTGCGTGCGCGGGACTTTGCGTGATACTCCACTGCCTTGGCCGGCCCGGTTGGCACCCAGCGCCTTGGCGGCGGCCAACGGCGTGAAAGGCCAACTGACGGAAGCGCTGATTACGCAGATGTCCGATTGCGTCGAGCGTGCCGCGTTGCTCTCCATGGGCCTGGCCCTGCAACGCCCGGGGCTGTTTGATCAACCGGGCGTCGAGCACGACCTGGCCCAGATCATGAGCCTGTGCGAAGTGGCGCCACGCAACGAACGGCTGATCCGCCGCTGGCTGCAAGCGCTGCATCGCGCACAACTGGTAGACCGCAACCCAGGCACCGGCGCCTATTCGTCACTGCGGGTCTCGGGTGCTGAATACCGTCAGCTGTGGCAGCGCATCGAGGCGCTGGAACCGAGTGTGGGCTGGGGCGTTGAAGTGCTGCGCTACCTGCGGGAAAGCCAGGAGCAATTGCCTGCCCTGATGAGCGACCGGCTCGACCCGTTGCACTTGCTGTTTCCCGAAGGCCGTACCGACACCGCCGAAGGCGCCTATCGCAAGAACCTGATCAGCCAGTACCTGAACCAGGCGGTGTGTGCGGCGGTGCAGGAAATCGCCGCACTGCAACCGGCGGGCCGGCGTCTGCAGTTGCTGGAAATCGGCGCAGGCGTGGGCGGCACCAGTGCCGACCTGATTCCGGCCCTGGACGGCTTGGCGGTGGACTACCAGTTCACCGACCTGTCGCAGTTTTTCCTCAACGAAGCGCGGGAGCATTTCGTCGAGTTTCCGTGGGTCAGCTACGGGCTGTTTGACCTGAACCTCGACCACTGGGCCCAAGGCATCGCCGCCAACTCCCTGGATGTGATTCTGTGTGCCAACGTGCTGCACAACTCGCGGCATGCCAGCCAGGTACTCGCCCGGCTGCGGGAAATGCTCGCCCCCGGCGGCTGGCTGATCTTTATCGAAGCCACCCGCGACACCTACCAGATCATGGCGTCCATGGAGTTCAAGGAGGGCCTGACCGCGTTCGAGGATTTCCGCGCCGAGCAGGACACCACGTTCATCCGCCGCGAGCAGTGGCAGCAACTGTTGCAGGAAGCCGGCGCGCAGACGCCGCTGTGCATGCCGGCAGCTGACGATGCGATGTCACAGATCGGCCAGCACCTGTTCATCACGCGCTTCAAGACCGAGCGCCAGACCCTTGAGCCGGAGGCGTTGCGCGCGCATCTGGGCCAGCGCCTGCCGGATTACATGGTACCCACCGAGTGGCGGGTACTGGATGAAATGCCGCTGACGGTCAACGGCAAAGTCGACCGCCAGGCGTTGGCCAACCTCGGCATGGCCCAGGCCACGCAACAGGCCAACAGCGGGGCTGCACCGCTGGATGCGCTGGAGCGCAGTATCGCAGAGGTCTGGCAAACCCTGTTGCGGGTGCCCAGTGTGGGCCGTGAACAGGGCTTCTTTGAGTTGGGCGGTGATTCATTGCTGGTGGCGCAGGTGGTTGGTCGCCTGCGGGAAAGCCTGCCCCAGGCCCGTAACGTGCCCTGGGGGGATTTGCTGCGCCAGTTGATCAACCAGCCCACCGTTGCGGCCCTGGCGGATTACCTGCGGGGGCAGGGCAGCGAGAGCCTGTCGCCGCTGGTGCGGATTCGTGAGGAGGCGCAAGGCCCGGCGCGGATCTTTGTCCATGATGGCAGCGGCACCCTGGCACCGTATCGCGCGCTGTTTGCTGCACTCGGGGAAGAAGCGCCACTGGAGGGGCTGGTGCTCAATGATGTACCGGGTTACCTGGCTCTGGCACCGGCTACGGCGATTCGTGAACTGGCCGAGCGTTATGCCGACACCTTGCA
This sequence comes from Pseudomonas sp. F8002, assembly GCF_013385495.1. Taxonomy (NCBI): domain Bacteria; kingdom Pseudomonadati; phylum Pseudomonadota; class Gammaproteobacteria; order Pseudomonadales; family Pseudomonadaceae; genus Pseudomonas; species Pseudomonas sp. F8002. The sequence goes on from NZ_JACAPW010000029.1 coordinate 151,535, forward strand.
CGCCGAAGGCCGGCGCCAGGTGAGCATCGTCGGTTATTGCCTCGGCGGGTTGCTGGCGACGGAGCTGGCGTCATGCCTCGCGGCGAGGGACATCGAGGTGCTGCAACTGACAGTGATCAGCAGCTACCGCGTGCCGTTCATGATCGAGGATGACCTGCTGGCGGAGTACGTGTTCGCCCGCGTGATGCAGGCCGACCCGCACACCCTGGGTTACCCGGTGGATGAACAGGCGATGGAGCGGGCGATTGCCAAGGTGCTGCGCCAAACTCCGGGCCGCGTGCCCCAAGGTGCGTTGCTGGCGCTGCAGGATGAGCCCGACTGTGCCACGGCCCTGGCCTGCCTGCGGGCCCTGGCATCCAAGTCGGCAGATGAGCGCTTGCAGGCAATTGCAGACGCGATGCGCCACGCCGGCTCGCAACTGAGCGACCTGGACTGGCTGCGCGAGCAACTGCAGGTGCTGCGCCACAGCCTGGCCGCCGTCGCCTTGCATCAGGCCACGCCTTACGACGGTGACATGGTGTTTATCCGCCAGTGCGGTGAAGTCCAGGTACTGCCCGGCATGCACCGCGACATGAGCCAATACTGGCAGGCCCTGTGCCTTGGCGAATTGCAGGTGGTGGACGTGCCGGGCGACCACTTCAGCTGCATGCAGAGCCCCCAGGTCGAAGCCGTGGCCCGCGCGTTCGAACGGCTGGCGCAGGTGGCGGCGTGAGAGTCGGGATTGTAGGCGGCTATGGGCATGTCGGTCGGCAGGTTGCGCGGGTGCTGGTCGGTCATTGCCGCTTGCGCCTGGGCGGTCGCGACCCTGGGCAAGGGCAGCGTTTTAACGACGGCGAGTTGAACGGGCAGGCCGAGATCCGTGAAGTGGACCTGTGGGACGCCCAAAGCCTGGCGGCGTTTTGCAGCGGCTGCGACCTGCTGATCAATTGCGCGGGCCCCAGCTACCAGGTGCTCGACCGGGTGGCGCTGGCCGCTTTGGCCAGTGGCGCCGATTACATCGATGTCGGCGGCGATGATCCGCTGCATCAGTTGCTGCCCGCTCAGTTGCCGCCGGGTCGTCGTGTGGTGTTATCAGCCGGCATGTTGCCCGGGCTGTCGGGGTTGTTTCCCAAGGTGCTTGCGGCGTCGTTCGAGCGCGTCGATGCCGTGCATTGCTATGCCGTCGGACTTGGGCGGTTGTCGACAACGGCGGCCGAGGACTTTCTATTGAGCCTCGGCAACGGCTATGGCCAGGCCTCGATGGGCTGGTGCGATGGCCGTGCAATCAAGTCCGCCGTACTCGTCGATGAACACTTCGAGCGGCCCTGGCTGGTGGGCGGTCCCGTAACGGCCCACCCGTATCTAACCACTGAGCAACAGCGCTTGTTTACTGACTTGCGGGTGCGCGAAGCCCAGGCCTACAACCTGTTCGACGGCGGCCACCTGCGGGCCGCACTCGGGCGCATTCAGGGCTCGCCACCGGCTCTGCGACACACGGCAGAGAACATTGCCGCCCTGGTACAGGCCAGTGCGCTGGACCTGGCAGGGCGCACGCCTTACCAGTTGCTCGCAGTCGAAATGGCAGGCCTGCAACACGGCGAACCGCAGCAGGCCACCGCCTGGTTGCGTGCCGCCGACGGCTCGGCGTTGACCGGCACAGTGGCGGCAATCTGCGCCCTGCAACTGGCCAAACTGCCCGAAGGCACGCACTACGCTGCCCAGGTGATGGACGCCGATGACTGCTTGCCCCAGGTGCTGCGCTGGTTGCCGCAGACCCGGATCCACGTCACCACTGAACTGGAGGAGGGCGTGTTATGAAGAAAATCCCCAGCCCATGGCTGCGACGTTACCCGCAGCATCAAACGCCGCGTTGCCGATTGGTCTGCCTGCCCCACGCCGGCGGCAGCGCGGGATTTTTCAGCGGTTGGCAGGCACTGTTGCCGGCTGACATCGAACTGGTCAGCGTGCAATACCCCGGCCGCGAAGAGCGCCTGAGTGAAACCTGGCCCGGCAGCCTGGAATGGATGGCGGGCACTATTACCCGGGCGCTGTGGGACCTGTCCGACCGGCCGCTGGTGCTGTTCGGCCACAGCATGGGTGCGGCGCTGGCCTATGAGGTGACGCGGCGCCTGAACCGCCAGGGCAAGGACCTGCAACGGCTGATCGTCTCCGCCCATCCGGCCCCTCACCGGCAACGTCACAGCCAATTGCACCAGGGCCCGGATGCCGGTCTGCTGGCGGATGTGCGGCGCCTGTCGGGTGGTGCGCCATCACCCCTGGACGAACCCGAGATGCAGGCACTTTACCTGCCCGCATTGCGCAATGATTACCGCCTGATCGAAAACTACTGCGGCGATATCAGCGAGCTGCTGGACGTGCCCGTGAGCGTATGCCTGGGCAGCACCGACCGCGAAGTCGATCGGGAGGAAGCCCATGCCTGGTCGGAAGTGACGCGCCAGGTCACCGACTTTCGAACCTTCAACGGCGGGCATTTTTACCTGCGCGACAGCCAGGCCGACCTGATCGAGCACCTGGAACTGTTGCTGGGCAGCCCCGCCGAACCGGCGTGGCAGTGCTGGCCGTCGACCCCATGACCGGAGAATCCTATGAAAACACCTGAGCAGTGCAGCGGGCTGGAAGACGTCCGCCTGGGTATCGACACGTTGGACGAACAGATCATCCGCGCTCTCGGCCAGCGGTTGGCCTATGTGAAAGCTGCGGCGCAGTTCAAGCCTGACGAAGCCAGCATCGCCGCCCCCGAGCGGGTGGCCGCCATGCTGCCCCATCGCCGCCGCTGGGCCGAGCGCGAAGGGTTGGACCCGATGTTCGTGGTCCCGCTGTTTGCGCAGATCATCCAATGGAATATCGACCAGCAAGTGCGCCACTGGCGCCAGCAGCATCAAGGAGCGGAGCATGAGTGAACGTCTGCCGGGATTGCTTCAGGCGCTGACCGAGGGCGAACGCCTGGCGCGCGAGAAGGGCGGCGCAGTGCTGGTGGTGTTCAGCCTGGCCTCGGAGCGCCTGGACCCGCTGCGGTTATTTGCCGCCAACCGCCAGGTACTCGGGCAAAGCCTGTTCTGGTCAAGTGACCGGGGCGCACTGGCCATGGCCGGCTTTGGTTGTACCGAGGAAATCAGCCCCGGGGCCGATGACCGCTTCAACGCCAGTGCCCTGGCGTGGCAGGCGTTGCTCAGCCAGGCCCATCAGGTGGGGCCGCGCCAGCCGTTGCTGTGTGGCGGCTTTGCGTTTGACCCGAAGGGCCCACGCTCGCTCAAATGGCAGTCATTCGCCGCCACCTCCCTGGTGCTGTCGCGCATCCTGCTGCTGCGGGAAGCCGAGCAACATCATGTGATCTTCAGCCAGTGGCTGGAGCCCGGGGCGGACGCGGTGCGTTGCGCCCAGAGCCTGGAAACCCAGTGGACGTTGCTTCTGTCCCGCTACGCCAGTGCGCCACGCCAGGAGATTCCCCTCGGCACACCGAGCGACGAAAACACCATCAGCGCGCAGCAATGGCAAGACACCGTGGCGACGGCCGTGCAGCGCATCAACGCCGGCGACCTGCGCAAGGTGGTGCTGGCCCGCGAAGTGCGGTTGACCACCTCACGGACGATCCCCTGTGGCCCGCTGCTGGAAAACCTCAAGGCGGCCTATCCCCAGGCGTACCTGTTTGCGTTCAGCCGTGGTGACAGCTGCTTTCTCGGCGCAACGCCGGAGCGGCTGGTGCGGGTGACTCGTGGCACGCTGAACACGGTGGCGTTGGCCGGTACTTGCCCGCGTGGTCGTCACGAGCAGCACGATGCCGAACTTGGCCAGGCCTTGATGGACAGCCCCAAGGACCGCCACGAACACACCCTGGTGGTTCAAACCCTGCGCGAAGCATTGCAGCCCTATTGCGCGATGCTCGACATTGCCAGCCAGCCGCAGTTGCACCGGCTGGCCAACGTGCAGCACCTGTTGACGCCGGTGATGGGCCGCTTGCATCCCCAGGTGCAATTGCTGCAACTGGTGCAGGCCCTGCACCCGACGCCGGCGGTGGGTGGCTTGCCGCGACGTGAGGCGATGGCCTATATCCGAGAGCACGAGCAGCTCGACCGTGGCTGGTACGCAGCGCCAGTGGGCTGGATGAATGCGCAGGGTGATGGTGAATTTGCCGTGGCGTTGCGCTCGGCGTTGATCAGAGGCTGTGAGGCGCACCTGTTCGCCGGCTGCGGCATTGTCGCCGAGTCGGATCCCGGGAGTGAGTACGAGGAAACGTGCTTGAAGCTGCGGACTATCCGCGATGCCTTGCGGCCTTCGGACGGAGTGCAGGTGGCGTCAGCCTGAGGAAGGCTCTCGCCCGGCAGGCCGGGCGAGAGCATGCAGCGTCTGGATCAGTTCAAGCCAAGCTTGCCACGCAGTGTGGACAGGTCTTCCGCCAGGGTATTGACCGGGCCAACCAGGGCTTTGCGGTCGGCTTCCTTGACCTTGTCGTAGGTCTCGAAACCGCCATCCTTGGTTTTGTACTTGGCCAGGATCTTGTCCACGGTGGCGAAGTTCTTGTCGACTTTGGCGACGAAGGCCTTGTCCTGCTTCTCGATCTGCGGACGGAACAGGTCGACGATTTTCTTCGCGCCGTCGATGTTGCCCTGGAAGTCATACAGGTCGGTGTGGCTGTAGCGGTCTTCTTCACCGGAGATCTTGGTCGCGGCGACTTCTTCCAGCAGGGCAGCAGCGCCACCGACGACTTTTTCCGGCGGGAAGGTCAGGCCGTCCACGCGGGTTTTCAGGTCCAGTACGTCGCTGTTTAGCTTGTCCGCCAGGGCGTCGAGGCCTTTGGTGGTGTTCTCGGAGAACAGGCTGTACTCGATGCGGTGGAAGCCGGTGAAGTCTTCGGCTTTCACGCCTTTCTCGTGGTCGTCCACGCGGGAGTCGATGGAGGCGTCGAGGTCGCTGAACAGTTCGGCGATCGGCTCGATCGACTCATAGTGCACGCGGGTTGGCGCGTACAGCTTCTTGGCGGTCGCCAGGTCGCCTTTTTTCACGGCGTCGGTGAACGCCTGGGTCTGGGTGACCAGCTCGCCGATTTCTTCGGTGACATAGATCTTGTAGTCCGACACCGGCCCTACCAGGTCCAGCGGCGCGGTGGCGGCGAAGGCGGCCAGCGGCGAAAGGCTCATTAACAACGACAATGCGAGAGACGACTTCTTCATGGGACGATTTCCGCTCTGGGGTTTGTTTTAGGTTTTGGCAGTGGTTTGTGGATGTGTCGCATCAAGCAGCGTGCGCCCGATGAAATCCTGGGCCTCGGTGACGCCTGGCAAGGTGAAGAAGTAACCGCCGCCAACCGGCTTCAGGTATTCCTCCAGAGGCTCGCCGTTGAGCCGGGTTTGCACGCTGATAAAGCCTTTCTCCAGGTCAGCCTGGTAGCAGATGAACAACAGCCCCATGTCCAGCTGACCGTTTTTGTTGACGCCGTTGGAGTAGTTGAACGGCCGGCGCAGGATCAGGTTGGCCTGGGTCTGTGCAGTACGCGGGTTGGCCAGGCGGATGTGGGCATCGAGCTTGGTCAACTTGCCTTCCGGGTCCTTGCTGTAGTCCGGGACCTGGGTTTCTTTCTGGCCATCCATGGGCGCGCCACTGGTCTTGATCCGGCCAATGATGCTTTCTTGCTCTTGCAGCGGGGTGCGGTCCCAGCGTTCGACGAAGTTGCGGATGATCCGCACCGCCTGGTAGCTGCCGTTGGCGGCCCAGGCCGGTTCGTCGCTGCCTGGCTGGACCCACACAATCTGATCCATCGCCTTGTTGTCGTTGGAGTTCGGGTTGGCCGAACCGTCGCGAAAACCGAGGAAGTTGCGCGCGCTTTGCGCCGGCTCGCCGGGGCGGGCAGGGGCCTGGGGCGGCACGCTGCCTTCCTGCTTCCAGCGCACCAGCAGCAGGTCCGGCAGGTTTTTCACGATATCGCGCAGGGCGTGGATATTGGTGTCCGGGGTGTTGGAGCTGAACTGCAGGCTCAGGTCGCCGTGGCACTGCGCCGGTTCCAGTGCATCGTTGGGGAAACCGACCATGCGGATCAGGCGCTTGGGCTTGGCCGCGGCCAGGCCGAAGCGTTCGTCGAACAGCGACTCGCCCACCGATACGGTGATGGTCAGGTTGTCTGGCGTCACCACCGGGCCGAGGATGCCGGAATCGGTAGGCGGCAGTTTCGGGTCGACTTGCACCACGGTGCCGCCGGTCATCAGGAACGCGATACGCTCGTTCAGGGTGCGGAACAGCCGCTCCAGGTCCTCGCGGTCGCTGGCCAATACGTCGAATGCCACGAGCATGCCGCAGGCCGGGCGCGGAGTGACGATGCCGGTCTGGTGCTTGCCATGGAAATCGTGGTGGTCCTGGGTCTTTTCACTGCTTGGCGCGGTGGTCACTTGTGCCGCCGCGTTGGCAGCCATTGCCGGGCAGCTCAGGCTGCTGCCGGCAATGGCCGCGCCAGTGGCGGCCATACCCAGCAATACACGACGACGCTGGGCGGAAAATTGTTCTGAATCACTCATGTCTACGGTCGTCTTCACTTCAGGCCGGAAAGGCCAAGGGCGGGGTCGATTCCATCGAGTGCAACGGCCAGAGCCTTGGCCTTGTCGGCGATCTGCTTGCGCTGATCGGCGGTAACGCTGTCATACGAGGCGTAGCGGCCATCGACTTTCAAACCGTTGAGTTCGGCATCGAGGGCGGTGATCGCGCTGTCGATCCCCGGCAGCAATTGCGCGGCAGATTTGGTCAGCAGCGGGCGCATCAGGTCGACCACTTTGCGGGCGGCGTCCAGGTTGGCGGCGAAGCCGTTGAGGTCGGTATGGCTGTAGCGTTCTTCCTCACCGCTGGCGGCACGTACGTCGGCCAGGCTGTTGAGGTTGCGCACCACGATGCTCACCAGTTGCTCCGGCGGCAGCGACTGGGCCAGCAGCTGTTGCTTGAGGCTGGTGACGTCGGTGACCAGGCGCTGGGCAATCGGCGCCAGGCCGTCGAGATTGCGTTGCTGGAACAGGCCGTATTCGAGACGGTGGAAGCCGCTGAAGGCCGGGTCCTGCTCGCGCTTTTCAAAGTAGTCGGCGCGGGCGTTGATCGCGTTGTCCAGTTCCGCCAGGCGTTGCGAGGCCGGGGCCAGGCGCTGGTAAGCCTCGCGGGCCGGTACGTAGAGCGCCTGCGCCTGGGCGAGGTCGCCAGCTTCGATGGCTTGGTCCAGCGCGGTAACGGCCTTGACCAGGGCGCTACCCTGGCTGCTCAGGTACACGCGGAATTCCGACAGCGGGCCGATAAACGCGACCATCGACGGCTTGGCCTTGGCTTGGGCGTCAGACTCGGCAGTCGGTGTCACCTTCAAGGTGCCACGCGGGTTGCTCAGCAGGCCGCAGGTGATCTGGTAGTCGCCGGGCAGCAGGTTGGCGTTGATCACCTGGCTCAGGCCCGGGGCGATGTTCTCGCGCTCTTCGACCACCAGCACGCCGTCGAGGATTTCCCATTCCACGGCACGGTCCGAGCGGTTGATGATGCGGAAGCTGGCGCGTCCCGCCGGTACCGTCAGCGCATTCGGCTCGCAGCTGTGGGCGTGGATGGTGACGGCGATTTCATTGTGGTTGGCCTGGCGCTTGGAGGCGGCCAGTTGCGAGGCGTAGTAGAACAGGCCACCGGCGGCGATCATCACGACCACCGAGCCGCCCACCGCCCAGCGCAAGGCGCGGGAGGGCGGAGCCGGTTGAGGGGTTTGGTTGGACAAGATGCGGTCCTTACTGGCTGGAAACGGAAGAGGTTGTGCGGGTAGCCGGCTTGCTCGGCGGCGCCGGCAGGAAGAACATCACCAGGGCCACCACCAGGTAAATCAGGTAGGCACCGAGGGTGCTGATGGTCGGGGCATCCTGATAGCCGAACATGCCGGCCAGCACCGAGCCCAGCGGGCCATCCATCGGCAGCGTCGCGCTGAAATCGAACAGTACGGTTTGCAGGTGGTTCCATACTCCGGCTTCGTGCAGGGCTTGTACCGAGTTGGCGAGGATGCCGGCGGCCACCACCAGGATGAACAGGCCGGTCCAGCGGAAGAACGCACCGAGGTTCAGGCGCATGCTGCCGGTGTAGATCAGGAAGCCGACGATGATCGCCAGGATCAGGCCGAGCAGGGCGCCAATCGGCGCGCCCGGACCTTCGCTTTGCTGGAACACGGCCAGCAGGAAGAACACGGTTTCCAGGCCTTCACGGGCCACGGCGAAAAACACCATGGCAATCAGTGCGGTGACCTGGTGTTTGGAGCCGGCCAGGGCATGATCGAGGGATTCATGCAGGGAATGCTTGATGGAGCGCGCGACCTTGCGCATCCAGAACACCATGGAGCTGAGAATACCCACGGCCACCAGGCCGACGATGCCTTCGAACAGTTCCTGTTGTTTCTGCGGGAATTCGGCACTCACCAGTTCCAGGCCACCGCCGACCAGCAGCGCGAGGGCCGCTGCCAGAAATACGCCGATCCACACTGCGGGCATGTACTGGCCACGGCCAGTTTGCTTGAGGTAGCTGGCAATAATGCCAACGATCAAGGCGGCTTCTATGCCTTCGCGCAGCATGATTAAAAAGGGAACAAGCATTCGGCACCGAATCGTCACTAGATAGGATGCTAAGTTGTAACATAATGATACTCATTACTAAACAGGGAATATTGACCTTTACTGAACCTTGACTGAACGGTGGTGGCAAACCGCATCCGACACTAGAATGCGCGGCATCGTCCCAGCCACCGGATTGCGCCATTCCCCATGTCGGAAAAAGACACGATTTCCATCCAACTGGTCCGTGAAGCCCTGTTGCAGAGCTGTGCGCCGGGTGCGGCGAGCGATGAAGTGTTGACCAAGGTCGGGATTGATCCAGCACTGCTGGGCCAGCCAACCGCACGCGTCCCGGCAACCGCTTACGCACGCTTATGGCGCTTGCTGGCACGGCGAATGGACGATGAATTCTTTGGCATGGACCCGCGCAAGCTCAAGTCCGGCAGCCTGGAGTTCCTCTGCCGGGCCTCCATGGCACAACCGAGCCTGGCCACTGCGCTGGAAACCGGCCTGGGGTTCCTGTCGCTGATGCTCGAGCGCCTGCCGGCGCAACTGGTGCGCCAGCAGAGCCTGGCGGAAATCGTACTGTTGGAGCCGGAGCCCGCACCCAGGCGCGCCTTCACCTATTTCGCCTACTGGATGATCGTCCACGGCGTCGCCTGCTGGCTGGCGGGGCGCCGGATCCCGATCCTGGCGATTGAACTGCGTTGCCCGCAGCCGGACTTCTGCGACGACTACCAGGTGATGTTTTCCGACAACCTGCGCTTTGACCGGCCGCGTACCCGGATGATCTTTTCCGCCGACTGCCTCGACCTGCCGATCAAGCGCAGCCCGGAGGAGCTCAAGCGCTTCCTGGCCCATGCGCCCGCCAACATCCTGGTCAAATACCGCGACCCGGACAGCCTTGCCACCCGCATCAAGACCGACCTGCGGCACATGCCCGCCGACACCTGGCCGGAAACCGAAGGCCTGGCCGCATCCCTGTGCATTTCGGCCTCGACCCTGCGCCGGCGCCTGGCGGAAGAGGGGCAGACCTACCAGGGCCTCAAGGACAGCGTGCGCAAGGAGCTGGCGATCGTCTGGCTGGCCGATTCCGACATCAGCTTTGCCGAGATCGCCACCCGCCTGGGGTTTGCCGATGCCAGCTCGTTCTACAAGGCGTTTCGCAAGTGGTCGGGCTCCAACCCCGGGCACTATCGCAGCCTGATATTGAACGAAGCACTGAGCCAGTAGGTCACTGCCAGGCACCCCCCGGCACGTTTGCCTGCTTATCCACGCCTTTAATGATCTGGGTCACTTTCCTGCGCCGCCGTGCGTGTGATATTCGGCGCCACCGCTCCATCGTTCGTTTCCTGACGCAGCCTGATCGGCATTTGTCGCGATCAACGTCTACGCCATTTCCCTCATTCAAGAGCAGGATTTCATGGCACTTCACAGAACCGTAGAGACCCAGGACCAAGCCATCGAAGACGTCTATTCGAGTGGCTCCGCCCAGCACAAACTGCCCAAGTACCGCCTCCCGGACCACTCGACCACGCCGTCGGCCGCCTACAACCTGGTGCGCGACGAACTGCTGCTGGACGGCAATTCCCGGCAGAACCTGGCGACCTTCTGCACCACCTGGGTCGAGCCCGAAGTGCAGCAGTTGATGGCCGATGCCCTCGACAAAAACATGATCGACAAGGATGAGTACCCGCAGACGGCCGAGATCGAAAACCGTTGCGTGCACATCATTGCCGACCTGTGGCACGCGCCGAAGTCGTGGCAAACCGTGGGTTGCTCCACCACCGGTTCCAGCGAAGCGGCGATGCTTGGCGGCCTGGCCCTGAAGTGGAGCTGGAAAAAGCGCCGCGAAGCGGCGGGGCTGCCCACCGACAAACCGAATTTCGTGTGCGGCCCGGTGCAGATCTGCTGGAAAAAATTCGCCCGTTATTTCGATGTGGAAATTCGCGAAGTGCCGTTGCGCGGTGACGCATTGGGCCTGCGCCCGGCCGACCTGCGGGAATATTGCGACGAAAACACCATCGGTGTCGTCGCGACCCTGGGCGTGACCTTCACCGGGATCTACGAACCGGTCGCAGCCCTGGCGGCCGAGCTGGACTCGATGCAACGTGACCTCGGCCTGGATATCCCGATCCATGTCGACGCGGCGAGCGGCGGGTTTATCGCCCCGTTCATCCAGCAAGAGCTGCAATGGGATTTTGTGATCGAGCGCGTCAAATCCATCAACGCTTCCGGCCACAAGTACGGCCTGGCGCCGCTGGGCGTCGGCTGGGTTATCTGGCGCTCCACCGAAGACCTGCCGGAAGAGTTGATCTTCTACGTCGACTACCTGGGCGGCAACATGGCGACCTTTGCCCTGAACTTCAGCCGGCCCGGCGGTGAAATCATTGCCCAGTACTACAACTTCCTGCGGCTGGGGCGCGACGGCTACACGCGGATTCAACAAGCGTGCTCCGACACGGCGCAATGGCTGGCCTCGGAAATCACCAAGTTTGCCCCGCTGGAACTGGTGTACGACGGCAAGGATGGGCTGCCGGCTGTCTGCTACAAGCTCAAGGACGGCGTCGACCACGGCTTCAGCCTCTACGACCTGTCGGAGCGCGTGCGCATGCGCGGCTGGCAGATCGCGTCATACCCGTTGCCGTCCGATCGGCAGAACGTCGTGGTACAGCGCATCCTGGTACGGCATGGCGTGAGTCGTGACCTGGTGGCGTTACTGCTGGAAGACCTGCGCAAGGCCGTTGCCCACCTGCAGAAAAACCCGGTGGAGCATTCCGACGCGGGCCCCAGCTTCAGCCATGGCGCCATCGCCGACCCGGTCATCCCGGCCGACACCCCGAACCTCGACTGAACGCACTGAACACTCACCGGGCCTCGAGGCCCGGTGCCTTTAGCGTTGCATCGCCAGGTACGAATCATCGTGACTGCCTTCTTTACTTTCCTGCACGACAACCCCTACATCCTGCTGTTCCTGGTGGTTGGCCTGTCCGTCTGGGTCGGGCGCGGCACCATCAAGGGTTATGGCCTGGGCGCGGTGGCCGGGGCCATCGTGATCGGCTGCGCGATTGCGACGTGGGCGTCTTACTACGGCGTGCATTTCGAACTCGATAACTTTACCAAGAGCCTGTTTTATTACCTGTTCATGTACGGCGTCGGGCTGCGGGTCGGGCCTTCGTTCATCAACAGTCTCAAGGGTGATGGCCTGAAATTCACCTTCCTGGCGATCCTGTCCTCGTTCCTCGGTCTGGGTATCGTGGTGCTCGGCGTGCGGCTGTTATCCCTGCCGGTGGGCGCGGCGGGCGGGATTCTTGCCGGTTCGCAAACCATGTCGGCGGCGATTGGCTCCGCCGAACAGGCGATTACCTCGGGCGTAGTGCCGCTGCCACCGGGCACCACGGCGGCGGCGGCCACCGCGATGATCGCGCTGTCTTACGGCATCACCTATATCTGGGGCACGGTCGGCATCATCCTGATCTGCAAATACCTGCCGCGCTGGTGGGGTGTGGATGCGCGCAAGGCGGCCAAGGCATTCGAGGTGGAGCACGGTGTGCCGAACGTCGACGATGCCGGGCTCAGTGGGTATCGGCCGTTTGACCTGCGGGCCTATCGCCTGGTGAACCCGGAGCTGGTGGGGCAGAGCATCGCGCAGTTTCGCCAGCGCTTTGCGTTGTACCAGATCGAGAACGTCGAGCGTGGTGAAGAGTTGCTGGGGGCTGATCCGACGCTGGTGTTGCAGCTGGGCGATGTGATCGCCCTGGGCGGCAGCCTGGATGCGCTGACCGATCACATGGGCTTGATCGGGCCGGAAGTACCGGATGCCCGGGCGTTGAATATACCGCTGGATGAGGCGGTGATTCTGGTGACCCACAAGGATGCCGTGGGCAGGGCGCTCAAGGAATTCAGCCAGTCGCCGATTGCCGGGCAGGTGCAGTTGGTGGGGATTGAGCGGGGTGGTGCGCCGATTCCGGTGGGGCTGGAAACGCGGTTGCAGCGCCTGGATGTGATGCACTTGATTGGCTTGCGCAGTGCCATCGACAAGGCCACGGCGTTGCTGGGCAAGGCGGGGCGGGCGAGTACGGCGACGGATTTGCTGACGCTGTCGCTGGGTATGGTGCTGGGGTTGTTGATCGGGCTGATTCAGGTGCCGGCGTTCGGTGCGGCGGTGGGGCTGGGCAATGCGGGCGGGTTGCTGGTGTCGGGGATTATCGTCTCGTCGCTGGTGTCGCGGGTGCGGTTCTTTGGCAATACCCCGAATGCGGCCCGCAACATTCTCGAGGACATGGGGTTGATATTCTTTGTCGCGATTGTGGGGGTGAATGCCGGGGCTAATCTGGTTTCGCAGATTAGCGCGATCATTGCGTTGAAGATCTTTTTGCTTGGATTCGTGGCTTGTACGATTCCACCGTTTATTGTTTGGGCTGTGGGTTTTCATGTGTTCAAGATCAACCCGGCGATTCTCATGGGCGGTGTTGCGGGGGCGCGGAGTCACTCGGGGCCGGCGCGGGAGGCGGCCAAGGAAATTGATAGTACGGTGCCGTGGATCGGGTTTCCGGTGGCGTATGCGGTGTCGGGGATTTTGCTCACGGTGTTTGGGTATTTTGCCATGGTGCTGGCGCGGTAGCTGTATTGGGTACATATCCGTTGCTGCGGTAACGGCCACTTATGGTTCCGCTCTTACAGCGGGTCACTTTTTTACAAACGCCTAAAAAAGTAACCAAAAAACGCTTTGCCCCACCACTCGGTGCCTCGCCTAGGCTCGGCATGCCCGCACTCCGGCAC
>NZ_JACAPW010000003.1:0-40231 GCF_013385495.1 Pseudomonas sp. F8002
GGTGGGGCCTCCCTCGCCACAGCAAGCTCCTCACCCCAGCAAGCTCCTTCGCCACATTGCCCCGAAAGTTTACGCGCTGACCCGCGCCTCGCTGGCCAGCCGGGCAATCGCCATGTCCAGTTCATCCAGGGCCGGCATGGCCTTGGCGTCGTCCTGCTTGAGCAGGGTCTCGGCCCGTTGGCAGGCCGCACGCAGTTGCGGCACGCCGCAATACCGGGTGGCGCCGTGCAGGCGGTGCACCCGTTCGATCAGGGCATTGCGGTCATTGGCGTCACGGGCGACGCGAATCGCTTCACGGTCAGCTTCCAGCGAGGCCAGCAGCATCGCGAGCATGTCTGCCGCCAGATCCGCCTTGCCGGCCGCCAGGCGCAAACCTTCTTCATGGTCCAGCACCGGCAATTGCGTGGCATGCCCGAAACTTTCGGTGCCACGGTCCGGGCCCTGGTTGCGCAGGGCCAGCCCGGTCCATTTCAACACCACCTGGGCCAGTTGCCGTTCGCTGATGGGTTTGGTCAGGTAATCATCCATGCCGCTTTGCAGCAGGGCGCGTTTTTCGTTGGCCATCGCATGGGCCGTCAGCGCGACGATGGGCAGCGGTGTGCCATGGCGTTCGCTTTCCCACGTGCGGATTGCTTCGGTGCTCTGGCGACCGTCCATCCCCGGCATCTGCACGTCCATCAGCACCAGGTCGAAGGCTTCCTGCTTCACTGCCTCGATGGCCGAGTAACCGCTTTCCACCGCCTGGACCTTGGCGCCCATGTCTTCCAGCAGGGTTTGCACCAGCAGCAGGTTGGCCGGGTTGTCGTCGACACACAGCACCCGCGGCGCGCGGCTGGACAGGGGCTCGCCGGGTTCGCTGCGCAGCGGGCGCGGGCTGATCAGGTCGGCCAGGGCGCGACGCAGTTTGCGGGTGCACGCGGGCTTGGCCTGCAACTGGCTGTTGGGGTTGGGCACCGAGGGGTTGAACAGCAGCTGTTCGGTGGTCGGGCACAACACCAGTACCTTGCAGCCCAGGTGTTCGAGGTCCCACAGGTGCTGGTTCAAACGCTCCGGCGGAATGTCGTTGGCGGTGATGCCCAGCACGGCCAGGTCAATCGCCTGTTCGGTCTGGTGGGCGCTGGTGATGCCGTTGGTCAGGCTTTCCAGGCTGTTGAACGGGGTGACTTCCAGGCCGCAGTCTTCCAGCTGATGTTGCAGGGCCTGGCGCGCCAGCTCGTGGTTTTCCAGCACCGCCACGCGCCGGCCCAGCAGCGGCGCGGAGGGCAGGTCTTCGATATCGTCACGGGTTTTCGGCAGGTTCAGGCTGATCCAGAATTCCGAGCCTTCTCCCGGCGTGCTGTCGACGCCGATCTCACCGCCCATCTGTTCGATCAGGCGCTTGGAAATCACCAGGCCAAGGCCGGTCCCGCCGGGTTGGCGTGACAGCGAATTGTCCGCCTGGCTGAACGCCTGGAACAGCGCCCGCACATCCTGGTTCGACAGGCCGATGCCGGTGTCCTGCACGCTGATGCGCAGTTGTACGCTGTCTTCCTGTTCGTCTTCAATCATGGCGCGGGCAACGATGGTGCCTTCGCGGGTGAACTTGATCGCGTTGCTCACCAGGTTCGTGAGGATCTGCTTGAGCCGCAGCGGGTCACCCACCAGGGCGAGCGGCGTGTCGCGGTAGACCAGGCTCACCAGCTCCAGCTGTTTGGCGTGGGCGGCCGGGGCGAGGATGGTCAGGGTGTCTTGCAGCAAGTCCCGCAGGTTGAACGGGATGCTGTCGAGCACCAGCTTGCCGGCCTCGATTTTCGAGAAGTCGAGGATTTCGTTGATGATGCCCAGCAGGTTGTCGGCGGATTTTTCGATGGTGCCCAGGTAATCCAGCTGGCGGGGTGACAGTTCGCTTTTCTGCAACAAATGGGTGAAGCCAAGGATGCCGTTCAACGGCGTGCGGATCTCATGGCTCATGTTGGCCAGAAACTCCGACTTGATGCGGCTGGCTTCCAGGGCTTCCTTGCGGGCCAGGTCCAACTCGATGTTCTGGATCTCGATGGTTTCAAGGTTTTGCCGCACGTCTTCGGTGGCCTGGTCGATGCTGTGTTGCAATTCTTCCTGGGCGTTTTGCAGGGTCTCGGCCATGCGGTTGATGCCCGAGGCCAGGTGATCCAGCTCCTGGCTACCCAGGGGTGGCAAGCGGGTTTCCAGATTGCCGTCCTTGAGTTGCGCGACGGCCTGTTTGATCAGGCCGATCGGTGAGTTGATCGTACGGCTGATGCGCAAGGCGAGGGCAGCGGTACAGATCAGGCCGATGGCGATCAGCAACAGGCTGGCGAACAGGCTGCGGTAGCCACGCAGCAACATGCCGTTGTGGGACAGTTCCAGCTCGACCCAGCCGAGCAGGCGGTCGGATTCATCCGGGATCAGTTCACCGGCGAGGTTGCGATGGCGGCCGAACACCGGCAGCAGATAACGGGTGGCGTCATTGCCGGTGCGCTGCAACAGGTGCGAACTGTTGCCGATGGGCGGCTGGTTGAGCATGGTCGGCCCGGCGTGGGCCAGGGGCGTGCGGTCGGGCCCGAGGAACGATACGGCGCGCACATCGGTTTGTTCCAGGGACTGGGTGGCGATGCGTTCCAGCAGGTCGGTGTTCCTGGTGCCGAGGGCCGGAGCCACCAGCGGTGCCAGTTGCTCGGCGATCATCTCGCCGCGTTGCAGCAACTGCGACTGCAACTCCGAAAGCTGCATCCAGGTGAAGTACCCGCCCAGCAGCAACGCCATCAGGCTGGTAGGCAATAAGGTCAGCAACAGTACGCGGCCTTTTATCCCCATTCTTTTAAGCACGCCACTCTCCTGCTACCACACTGTTGTCGAATTCCACGCAGGCATCCGGCCCGCGCCACCTGCGCAGTGTAGCCATTTGCGCGGCGGGGAATCTTGCAAAATTAATGACCTGAGGCAAACCTTGGGCCGCCGGACGCCCGGCGGCGGTTGCTCATGGGGGGGCAATCTTGAATAATCAGTCATTGAGAATGACTTGCAGACGCTAATGAATCCCGCAGCACTTGGCTTACCCAGTATCCTGGCGATTGAAGACGATCCTGTGCTTGGCGCCTATGTCCATGAGCAATTGGGCCTGTGTGGCTTCCAGGTGACCTGGTGCCAGAATGGCCAGCAGGGCCTGCAAATGGCCCGCGATCAGCGCTTCGACGTGGTGTTGATGGACATCCTGCTGCCGGGCATGGACGGGTTGTCGGTGCTCACGCATTTGCGCCAGAGCCATTCGATGCCGGTGATCCTGATGTCGGCCCTGGGGGCCGAAGCCGATCGCATCAGCGGTTTTCGCCTGGGGGCCGACGATTACCTGCCCAAACCGTTCAGCATGGCCGAGTTGCGGGTGCGCATCGAGGCGATCCTGCGCCGGGTCGCCCTGGACCGGCGGCCGTTGCCGGCCCTGGCGGCGGTGCGCGGCAATGCCCGCAGCCTGCGTTTCGATGACGAGCTGTGTGATGTGTTTCACCGGGAGCAGTGGGCCGGCCTGACCCGCAGCGAATATCGCCTGTTGGAAACCCTGCACCGCAACGCCGAAGAAGTCCTCAGCAAAGCCTTCCTCTACCAGCATGTGTTCCAGCGCGGCTATGCGCCCCATGACCGCAGCCTGGACATGCACATCAGCCAGATTCGTCGCAAGCTCAAGGCTGTCGGCTACAGCGAGCGGGAAGTGCGCACGGTGTGGGGCAAGGGCTATGTGTTGAGCGGTCACGATGACGGGCTTTAAAGCCGCGTTCAAACGGCTGCCGGGCAAGCATTCGTTATTCTGGAAACTGGCCTGTCTGCTGATCGCGTTCTGCTTGCTGATGATCTGGCTCAGTTGGTCATGGGGCCGGTATATGGAAGAGCAGAATGCCTTTCTGTCCAGCGAGGCCCGCGCCACCCTGAGCGGTTATGCCGCTGGCGCGGAACTGGCCTGGAACAAGGGCGGCAACGCCGGTGTGGACGAATGGTTGCACACCCTGGGCCAGCGCGAGCGCACCTGGGTGGGGGTCATCGGCAACGACCTGCAATCCCTGAGCAGCTACCCACTGACGGACAAGGAGAGCCAGCGCCTGACATTCCTGCGCGGCCTGGACTGGCCCGTCAGCCGGCATGCCAAGGGCCTGCCGTGGTTGAAAATCCCGTTCCCGCTCGACCCGGGTGCGGGCTCCCTGGTGATCGAGTTGCCGCGGCGTTTCATGCCCGGGCAAAACCAGCTGTTCTGGCGGATCGTCACCAATGGCGTGATTCCCGGCCTGTTCACCCTGCTGCTGTGCATCGGCCTCTACCGGCTGTTGATCATGCCCCTCAACCACCTGCGAGAGCAGGCCAACGCCTGGCGTGCCGATCAACTGGGCACCCGGCTTTCCCGCGACACCACCAGCCGCCAGGATGAACTGGGGGAATTGGGCCGCGCGTTTGACCAGATGTCTGAACGCCTGCAAGGCACCGTGGCCCTGCAACAGCAACTGCTGCGGGATTTGTCCCATGAGTTGCGCACACCGTTGAGCCGCCTGCGTGTGGCCAGTGACAGCGAGCAGGACCTGACCCAGCTGCGCGAGCGCCTGGGGAGGGAAATCGACGGCATGCAGCGCCTGGTGGACGACACCCTGCAACTGGCCTGGCTCGACACCGAACGCGCGCCGTTGCTCAAGGAAGACATCCAGGTGCAGGCGCTGTGGGACATGCTCCGGGAAAACGCCTGTTTTGAAAGTGGCTGGCCGGCTTCACGCTTGCAGTGCGAGCTGGGGGCCGACTGCTGGGTGCGCGGTCATCTGAACCTGCTGGCCCAGGCATTGGAGAACATCCTGCGCAATGCCATCCGGCACTCTGCGCAAGACGGAACGGTGCAATTGGGCGGGCAGCGTGAGGGGGATCACTGGCACTTGTGGCTGGAAGACCAGGGCGGCGGGATCGATGAGGTGGAGTTGGAGCGAATCTTTGCGCCATTCACCCGACTGGACGGCTCAAGGCCCGGCGACGGCGGCTTTGGCCTGGGCTTGAGCATTGCGCGCAACGCTGTGCAGCGTCAGGACGGCAGCCTGTGGGCGGAAAATACCGGCCAGGGTTTACGTGTGCACATGCGCTTGCTGGCGCGCTAACGGTTACAACCTGCGCTGTTTGCGTTTTTTCCACTGGCGGGCCACCCACCAGCGCCAATAGCCCATGGTCAGGCAATAACCCAGCACCGCCATCACCAGCCCCAGTACTACCGAGCCCAGCAGGAACGGTTGCCACAGCGTCGACAACTGCCCGCTGATCCATTCCCAGGTCAGCTCGTCGGGCATGCTGCGGGGTGGCACATTCATCAGCCAGGCCCCGGTCATGTAGGTGCAGAAAAACACCGGCGGCATGGTAATCGGGTTGGTCAGCCAGACCAGGCTCACGGCAATCGGCATGTTGCCGCGCACGCTGATGGCGAGGACCGCTGCCAGCAGCATCTGCAAGGGAATGGGGATGAATGCCGCGAACAGGCCAACGGCCATGGCGCGCGCGACCGAGTGCCGATTGAGGTGCCAGAGATTCGGGTCATGCAGCAACTTGCCGAGAAAGCGTAAGGACTTGTGTTCCCGAATGCTGGTCGGATCGGGCATGTACCGTTTGAATAAGCGCCGTGGCATAAGGGGTCCAGGTCAGTTCGAGGGGCAAGTATGCCCGCATTCCACGAACGTGAAATTCAGACTTTGTGACAAATAATAATAGGCCACACCGCTAGCCCGGCTAAGACTCAATGGGTCGCTTTCAAGGAAAGATCCATGAGAACAGGGATGTTCGCACTCGCGCTGGGGCTGCTCGCCTTGCGTTTTTTACCCGCGTTGCCGTCTGGCGGCTGGCTGTTGTTGATGCCGGTGCTGGCCCTGATGCTGTTGCCTTTTCGTACCTATCCGCTGGGGTTTTTCCTGCTTGGCCTGGGGTGGGCATGCCTCAGCGCGCAGTGGGCGCTGGATGACCGGTTGGCCCCGCATCTGGATGGCCAGACCCGCTGGGTGGAGGGGCGTGTCAGCGGGTTGCCGCAGCAGATGGGCGACGGTGTGCGCTTCGAACTGACCGACAGCCGGTCACGCAAGGACCTGCTTCCCAAGCGCATTCGCGTGTCCTGGCGCGGCGGCCCACCGGTTAAGAGCGGTGAGCGCTGGCGACTGGCGGTGACTCTCAAGCGTCCTTCCGGATTGCTCAATGCCGATGGCTTTGACTATGAAGCCTGGCTGCTGGCCCAGCGGATTGGCGCCACCGGCTCGGTCAAGGACGGCCAACTGCTGGCACCGCCACGACATGCCTGGCGCGACGGGATTCGCCAGCGGCTGCTGGCAGTGGATGCCCAGGGGCGAGAGGCGGGCCTGGCGGCGCTGGTGCTCGGCGATGGTTCCGGGTTGGCCGCCGAGGATTGGCGGGTCCTGCAAGCCACTGGCACCGTGCATTTACTGGTGATATCCGGGCAGCACATCGGCCTGCTGGCGGGGTTGATCTATGGCCTGGTCGCCGGTCTTGCGCGCTACGGGGGTTGGCCGAAACCTTTGCCGTGGCTGCCCTGGGCCTGCGGCCTGGCGTTTGCTGCAGCGCTGGGCTACGGCCTGCTGGCCGGTTTCGAGGTGCCGGTGCAACGGGCCTGTGTGATGGTGGGCCTGGTATTGCTGTGGCGCCTGCGGTTTCGTCACCTGGGAATCTGGTGGCCGCTGTTGCTGGCGCTGGACGCGGTGCTGATCCTCGAACCGCTGGCCAGCCTGCAGCCGGGGTTCTGGTTGTCTTTTGCGGCTGTTGCGGTGCTGATTTTGGCGTTCAGTGGCCGATTGGGCCCCTGGCCCTTGTGGCAAGCCTGGAGCCGCGCCCAATGGATGATTGCCATCGGCCTGTTTCCGCTGCTGCTGGTGCTCGGCCTGCCCATCAGCCTGAGCGGGCCGCTGGCCAACCTGGTTGCGGTGCCGTGGATCAGCCTGGTGGTGCTGCCCCTGGCCTTGCTGGGTACGGTGTTATTGCCGCTGCCTTATATAGGAGAGGGGGCGTTATGGCTGGCGGGCGGCACGCTGGACGGGCTGTTCAAGGCACTGGCGCTGCTGGCGCAGTACTTGCCGGCCTGGATACCGGCGCAAGTGCCCATTGGCTATTGGCTGGTGAGCCTGCTGGGGGCGGTGCTGTTATTGCTGCCCAAGGGCGTCCCGTTTCGGCTGCTGGGTTGGCCGATGTTGCTGCTGGCGGTGTTTCCGCCGCGGGAGTCGATACCTCATGGGCTGGTCGAGGTGGTGCAACTGGATGTCGGCCAGGGGTTGGCGATCATCCTGCGTACCCGCAACCATGTACTGCTGTATGACGCCGGGCCGCGCTCCGGTGAGTTCGATCTTGGCGCGCGTGTCGTATTGCCTGCGTTGCGCAAGCTGGGTGTCGCAGAGCTGGACGTGATGCTGCTCAGTCATGCCGATGCCGATCATGCCGGCGGCGCGCTGGCCGTCGCCCAAGGGTTGCCGGTCAAGCGTGTGGTGGGCGGTGAGACGGCACGGCTGCCGGCCTCGCTCGGTACCCAAGCGTGTGTCAGCGGCGAGCAGTGGGAGTGGGATGGCGTGAGGTTCGAGCTATGGCAATGGCCTGATGCGACGGACGGTAACCAGATGTCCTGCGTGTTGCGGGTGCAGGCCAATGGCGAGCGCTTGTTGCTGACCGGGGATATTGACCATGACGCCGAGCGGGCATTGCTGGCCACTCCCATGGGCGCTCCTGTCGATTGGCTGCAAGCGCCGCACCACGGCAGCCGCAGCTCGTCGTCATGGGCCTTTCTACAGCGCCTGGCACCCAAGGCCGTGTTGATTTCCCGGGGGCGCAGCAATGGGTTTGGCCACCCGCATCCACAGGTGCTGGAGCGTTACCAGGCCATGGGCAGCGTGATTTATGACAGTGCCGAGCAAGGCGCACTCCGCCTGCGAGTGGGCACCTTCCAGCCGCCGCTGGCCGCGCGCAGCCAACGGCGTTTCTGGCGCGAGCGCCCGCCGCAAAACAGCGTTACCAAAGACCGGCCCATGCGACAGGATGCTCTGGGGCAGGCCAGCCCTTCCACCGGACCCTTATGGTAAAGTGGCGCACTTTTTCGAGGGGACATTCACTGTGTGGGAATTGGTCAAATCCGGCGGCTGGATGATGTTGCCGATCATTTTGAGTTCCATCGCCGCACTCGGCATCATCGCCGAACGCCTGTGGACCCTGCGTGCCAGCCGTGTAACGCCTGACCACCTGCTGGGCCAGGTCTGGGGCTGGATCAAGAACAAGCAGCTCGACAAGACAAAGCTCAAGGAACTGCGCGCCAACTCGCCCCTGGGTGAAATCCTCGCCGCCGGCCTCGCCAACTCCAAGCACGGTCGCGAGATCATGAAGGAGTGCATCGAAGAGGCCGCCGCCCGGGTTATCCATGAGCTGGAGCGCTACATCAATGCCCTGGGCACCATCGCCGCCATGGCACCGTTGCTCGGCCTGCTCGGTACGGTGCTGGGCATGATCGATATTTTCAGCTCATTCATGGGGTCGGGTATGACCACCAACGCCGCAGTGCTGGCCGGTGGTATTTCCAAGGCCTTGATCACCACGGCGGCGGGCCTGATGGTCGGTATTCCTTCGGTGTTCTTCCACCGTTTCCTGCAACGGCGCATCGACGAACTGGTGGTGGGCATGGAGCAGGAAGCCATCAAGCTGGTGGAAGTGGTACAGGGCGACCGTGACGTGGACCTGGTTGAGGGCAACGCGTGAAATTTCGTCGCAAGCAACGGGAAAACGTCGATATCAACCTGGCGTCGTTGATCGACGTGGTGTTTATCCTGCTGCTGTTTTTTGTCGTCACCACCACCTTTACCCGGGAAACCCAGCTGCGCGTCGACCTGCCGGAAGCCGTCAGCGGTTCGCCGGCGGAAGACCAGCAGGCCAAGCAGCTGGACATCGCCATCAGCGCCGATGGCGTGTTCTCGGTGAATAACCAGTTGCTGGAGAAAAACGACCTGGCCAGCCTGATGGAAGCACTGCAGAAGGAGTCCGGTGGGGACACTAACTTGCCACTGTCCATCAGCGCCGATGGCAACACCAAGCACCAGGCCGTGATCACGGCGATGGACGCTGCCGGCAAGCTCGGCTTCAGCCATTTGCGCATGACCACCGTCGAGGCGGCGAGCCAACCCTGATGGCCATGACTGATCGTTTGCTCAAGGCCTGGTACGAAGGCCATCCGGCGCTCGCGTTGTTGCAGCCGCTGGAATCCCTCTATCGCCGGGTTGTGCAGCGCAAACGCGCGCGGTTCCTGGCGGGCGAGGGCGAGATCTATCAGTCGCCGGTGCCGGTCGTGGTGGTAGGCAATATCACGGTGGGTGGCACCGGCAAGACGCCCATGATTCTCTGGCTGATCGACCATTGCCAGCGCAGCGGTTTGCGCGTCGGTGTGGTCAGCCGCGGTTATGGCGCCAAGCCGCCACAGTTTCCATGGCGCGTAGAGGCCGATCAAACCGCTGCGGTGGCGGGGGACGAACCCTTGCTGATCGTGCAGCGCAGCGGCGTGCCGCTGATGATCGACCCCGACCGCAGCCGCGCCGTGAAGGCGCTGTTGGCCAGCGAAACCCTCGACCTGATCCTCTCCGACGACGGCCTGCAACATTACCGCCTGGCCCGTGACCTGGAACTGGTGCTGATTGACGCCGCCCGCGGGCTGGGTAACCGTCGCTGCCTGCCGGCGGGGCCGTTGCGTGAGCCGGTCGAGCGTTTGCAGAGCGTCGATGCGCTGCTTTACAACGGCGCAGGTTCTGACCGTGACGACGGCTTTGCCTTCCGTCTGTTGCCTGCCGCGCTAGTCAACCTGCATACCGGCGAGCGTAAACCCGTCGAACACTTCCCGGTGGGGCAGCAGGTACATGCGGTGGCCGGCATCGGCAACCCGCAACGTTTCTTCAACACCCTTGAAACGCTACACTGGCGCCCAATACCCCATGCTTTTGCCGACCACGCGCCGTACAGCGCCGAGGTCTTGAATTTCACACCGGCACTGCCGTTGGTCATGACTGAAAAGGACGCGGTGAAGTGCCGCGCCTTTGCCAGGCCCGACTGGTGGTACCTTGCGGTGGACGCGGCACCGTCACCGGCGTTTATCGCCTGGTTCGACACGCAGTTGATGCGCTTGCTGCCCGCTCGCCTTTTGCCTTAAAACGCTGCTCTCCAGGACATACTCATGGACACCAAACTGCTCGATATCCTCGCTTGCCCGATCTGCAAGGGGCCGCTCAAGCTCAGCGCCGACAAAACCGAGCTGATCAGCAAGGGCGCCGGCCTGGCGTACCCGATTCGTGATGGCATTCCGGTAATGCTCGAAAGCGAAGCCCGCACCCTGACCACCGACGAGCGCCTGGATAAATGACCACCGCCTTCACCGTTGTCATCCCGTCCCGCTACGCCTCCACCCGCCTGCCCGGCAAGCCGCTGCAACTGATCGGCAACAAGCCGATGATCCAGCTGGTGTGGGAACAGGCCTGCAAAAGCAGCGCCGAAAGGGTAGTGGTGGCCACCGACGATCCGCGCATCATCGAGGCCTGCAAAGGCTTTGGTGCCGAAGCGGTGCTGACCCGTGAAGACCACAATTCCGGTACCGACCGCCTGGCCGAAGTGGCCACCAAGCTGGGCCTGGCGGCGGACGCCATCGTGGTCAACGTGCAAGGTGACGAGCCGTTGATTCCGCCCAGCGTGATCGACCAGGTGGCGGCCAACCTGGCAGCCCATGGCGAAGCGCGCATGGCGACCCTGGCCGAGCCGATTGAAGACATCGAGACCCTGTTCAACCCCAACGTGGTGAAAGTGGTCAGCGACATCAATGGCCTGGCGCTGACCTTCAGCCGCTCCACCTTGCCGTGGGCGCGGGATGCGTTCGCCAAACAGCCTGACGTGCTGCCGGCTGGCGTGCCGTACCGTCGCCACATCGGCATCTACGCCTACCGCGCCGGTTTCCTGCACGACTTCGTGAGCTGGGGCCCGTGCTGGCTGGAAAATACCGAATCCCTGGAACAACTGCGTGCCCTGTGGCACGGCGTGCGCATTCATGTGGGCGATGCCCTGGAAGCGCCGCCGGCGGGCGTCGACACCCCTGAAGACCTCGAGCGCGTCCGTCGCCTTCTGGGGGCCTGATGCAGGTTCTGTTCGTCTGCCTGGGCAACATCTGCCGTTCGCCCACGGCCGAAGGCGTTCTGCGCCACAAATTGCGCGAAGCCGGCCTGGCCGATCAGGTTGAAGTGGCCTCTGCCGGTACCGGTGATTGGCACGTCGGAAATCCACCGGACAAGCGCAGCCAGCGTGCAGCGCTGCAACGCGGCTACGACCTGTCGGCCCAGCGTGCACAACAGGTGTCGCGTGCCGACTTTTCCCGCTACGACCTGATCCTCGCCATGGACCAGAGCAACCTGCGCAACCTCAAGGCCATGCAGCCGGCTCAGGGCAAGGCGGACCTGGACCTGTTCCTGCGCCGCTACGACTCGATGGTGGATGAAGTGCCGGACCCGTACTACGAAGGTGACCAGGGCTTTGAAACTGTCCTCGACCTGATCGAGCGCGCCTGTGACCTGTTGGTGATTGAATTGAAGGGCCGGTTATGACTTTGCAGGTACGGGCACAGGTTTCGCTCAAGCCGTTCAACAGCTTTGGCATCGACGTGCATGCCCGGCTGTTTGCCGAGGCCCACAATGACGCCGACGTGCGCGAGGCCCTGGCCTGTGCCGCCGAGCAACAACTGCCGTTGCTGGTGATTGGCGGTGGCAGCAACTTGCTGTTGACCCAGGATATTGACGCACTGGTGCTGCGCATGGCCAGCCAGGGCATCCGGGTGTTGCACGACGATGGCGTGCAGGTCGTGGTTGAGGCCGAAGCGGGCGAAGCGTGGCATCCGTTTGTGCTGTGGACCCTGGCCCAGGGCTTTTCCGGCCTGGAAAACCTCAGCCTGATTCCCGGCACGGTCGGCGCCGCACCGATGCAGAACATCGGCGCCTACGGTGTAGAGATCAAGGATGTATTCAGCGGCCTGACCGCCCTTGATCGCCAGACCGGCGAACTGCGGGATTTCAGCCTGGCCGAGTGCAACTTTGCCTACCGCGACAGCCTGTTCAAGCACGAAGTGGGGCGCTGGCTGATCCTGCGGGTGCGTTTTGCCCTGAGCCGCGCCGTGCATCTGAAACTTGAATACGGGCCGGTGCGACAGCGCCTGACCGAGCAAGGCGTCGCGCAGGCCACGCCCAGCGATGTCAGCCGCGCGATTTGCAGCATTCGTAGCGAGAAACTGCCCGACCCGGCGGTGCTCGGCAATGCGGGGAGTTTCTTCAAGAACCCGCTGGTCTCCCAGGCACTGGCTGCCGAGTTGCAGCGTCAATACCCGGACCTGGTGGCTTACCCCCAGGCCGACGGGCAGATGAAACTGGCCGCCGGCTGGCTGATCGACAAGGCCGGCTGGAAAGGCTTTCGCGATGGCGATGCCGGCGTGCATCGCTTGCAGGCACTGGTATTGGTGAACTACGGCGCGGCCAGCGGCCAGGACATTGCCGGGCTCGCGCTGCGTATCCAGCAGGACATCGAAAAGCGCTTCAAGGTGGTGCTGGAAATGGAGCCGAATCGCTATTGAACTAAGCTTGTTTTTTGACGCACCAAGCCCTGCATTGCAGGGCTTTTTTATTGCCGGTGAGTTAACTTAGCTGACTACCGATATTTTTGATCAACCCATAGATGCTGTTTATCAAAATCAGTTGCAAGGTTGGCGGGAGGCGAAAGCCTGATGGACAGTGTTGATCTGAATGTATTACGCAGCGTGCTGGAATGGCGCCTCGCCGGGCAGCGAGTGGTGCTGTACAGCGTGGTCCAGACCTGGGGCAGCGCCCCGCGTCCGCCGGGGGCGATGCTGGCCTTGCGCGGCGACGGGGTGGTGATTGGCTCGGTGTCCGGCGGCTGTATCGAGGACGACTTGATCGCCCGGTTGCAGGACGGTCGGCTGCCTGACGACGGGCCGCCGGTGCAGCTGGTCACCTACGGTGTCACCCGGGACGAAGCGGCGCGTTTTGGCCTGCCGTGTGGCGGCACCCTGCGTCTCACCGAAGAGCGGGTGAGTGATCCGGGTTGGGTAGCTGAACTGCTGGCGCGCTGTGAGGCCCACGAGATTGTCGCCCGTGAGTTGGACCTGGCCACCGGCGAGGTGGTGTTGAGCGGTGCGAGCAAGACCGATGTGGTCAGCTTCAACGGCGAGCGTTTGCGCGCGATCTACGGTCCGCGCTGGCGCCTGCTGCTGATCGGCGCGGGCCAGCTGTCACGTTATGTGGCGGAAATGGCTCGGTTGCTGGATTTCGAAGTGCTGATCTGCGACCCGCGCCAGGAGTTTGTCTACGGCTGGGAAGAACAGCACGGGCGCTTTGTGCCGGGCATGCCCGATGAAGCCGTGCTGAATATCCAGACCGATGAACGCACCGCCATTGTCGCGCTCACCCATGACCCGCGCCTGGATGACATGGCGTTGCTGACGGCCCTCAATTCCCGGGCGTTCTACATAGGCGCGCTGGGTTCGCGGGTCAACAGCCAGAAGCGCCGGGAAAACCTCGCGGCACTGGGGCTCAGTGCGGACGCCATTGCGCGGCTGCATGGGCCGATTGGCCTGCATATCGGCAGCCATACGCCGGCGGAAATCGCCTTGTCGTTGATGGCTGAAATCGTCGCCATCAAGAACGGGATCGATCTGCTGCAGAAAAAGCCGTTGCAGGCAGCGGTCAGTTGACGGGCATCGCCGTAATCATCCTGGCGGCGGGGCAGGGCAGTCGTTTTCGGGCCGAGGCGGGTGCCGATCAGGACAAGCTGCTGGCGCCCTGCGTGGGCCGGGATGGCATCACGCGGTCGGTGATCGAGCAGGTATTGGTGAATTTGCCGCCTGTGGCTACGAGACGTTGGCTGGTGACGTCACCGGATCGCACCGAAGTGATTCGGTTGGCTAAGGTGCACGGTTGCGAAGTATTGCTTTTGCGCTCGCCGGGCATGGGTGACAGCATCGCCGCAGCGGTGGCGGCCAGTGGGCCGTCGGCTGGTTGGCTGGTGGTGTTGGGGGATATGCCGTTTATCCTGCCGGCAAGTATCGAGCAAGTGATGGCAGGCCTGGAGGAAGACGGTATCAGCGCCCCGGTGCATGCAGGTCAGTACGGGCACCCCGTGGGGTTTGGCCGTTCATTCGGTCCGGCCTTGATCGCGCTGACCGGAGACCGCGGAGCAAAACCGTTATTTGCCAAGGCTTCGGTGCAGGAAGTCGTAGTCGATGATCCCGGTGTGTTGTGGGACGTCGATGTGCCAGGGTTGTTGGACTACCGCTAACTGATGTAACGGGCATAAAAAAGCCCCGCCTGATCACTCAGGCGGGGCTTTTTAGTGGCCGATGGAATCAGACGAGGGGTTTAGGCTCGTGCTCTTCTTCCAGGGCCTTAGGGTGGTGCTCTACCACTTCCTCGACGGAACGTACGTTCTCGTCGATGGCAGGGGCAGTGTGCTCAACCACGGCTTCGGTGACCGGAGCAGGGGTTGCTTGGGCAACTTCAGCGACGGCAGGAGCAGCTTCGGCAGCGGCCTTGGCAGCAGCGGCGGCCGCTTCAGCTTCCTTGCGACGACGACGCACTTCACGCGGGTCGTTCGGCGCACGGCCGTTTTCGGTCAGGGCGCTGGCCGGAGCGGCTTCAACCACCGGGGCTGCCACTTCGGCAACCACTGGCGCTTCAACCACTGGCGCAGGCTCGGCAACAACGGCAACAGGTTCAGGGGCGACAACCACTTCAGCGACTGGTGCCGGAGCTTCTTCGACCACTGGAGCAGGCGCTGGTGCTTCAACCTCTTCAACCACCGGGGCAGGTTCGGCAGTCCACTGGAAGGCAGTCTGTTCTTCGCGAACTTCACGCACTTCAGGGGTTGGCTCGGCAACCGGTGCTTCAACGGCGGCTTCAACCACGGGCTGTTGTTCAACAACAGCGGCAGGCTCGGCAACCACTTCAGCTTCAGGCTGAGGCTCGCGAACTTCGCGAACTTCACGAACGTGACGAGCCGGCGCTACTTCCACTTCCGGAACAACCGGGGCTTCGACCGGGGTCGTTGCTTCAACCACTGGCGCTTCGACGGCTGGCGTCTCTACAACAGTGTTTTCCTGGATGGCAGCGGTGGCTGCTTCAGCTTGCTCGTTGGCCTGGGCTTCAGCAGGTGCGCTGATGACCGAGCTGGCAACAGCAGCGGTAACGGCCAGGCCGGCAGCCAGTTCGGCGCCAGTTGGTTCGCCGGTAGCGGCTGCGTTGGCTTCGCCGGTCTCTTCCGAGCCTTCGATTTCGTTGCCGTTGGCATCACGTTGACGCTCACGACGGTTGCTGCGACGACGCTGGCCACGGGAGCGGCGGCGTGGACGATCGCCTTCGGCGTTGTCCTGGCCGTCTTCCTGTTGCTGGTCTTCGTTGGACAGCAGCTCTTCTTCTTCACCGGCTGGAGCCGCTTGCTCGGCACGTGGTTGACGCTCTTCACGAGGAGGGCGTGGCGCACGTTCTTCACGCGGCTGACGAGCTGGACGCTCTTCAGCAGTGGCAGCGGTGGCAGCAGCAGCGGCTACGGCTGGAGCGGCATCCAACGGCTCGCGCAGTTCACGCACGCGTTCTTCACGCTCGCCACGTGGCTTGCGGTCTTCACGTGGAGCGCGTGGAGCACGCGGTGCACGTTCTTCGCGTGGTGCACGCTCTTCACGGGCCACGGTTGGTGTTTCTTCACGGGCTTCGCGCGGTTGGCGCTCTTCACGTGGGGCGCGTTCTTCGCGGGGTGCACGTTCTTCACGAGGCTTGCGCTCTTCGTCACGGCGACCGTTGCGATTGCGGCTCTGCTGGCGACCGTTGCGACGCTCTTCATTGCGTGCAGGGCGTTCAGTCACAGGCTTCTCGACCACAACTGGAGCCACTGGCTCTTCCTTGGTGGCGAACAGGCTGACCAGCGACTTCACCAGGCCTTTGAACAGGCTTGGCTCAGGCAGGGCAGCTGGTGCGGCAACCGGCGCGGCAGCTTCGACCGGAACCGGTGCGTTGGCACGGGCTGGCGCGGTCTTCACGGCGGCTTCCTGGCGAACCAGGGTGCGGGTCGCAGCGGCTGGCTGGACTTCTTCCACTTCGGCAGCGGCAGCAGCGATTTCGTAGCTGGACTGGTTGACGTGGGCTTCCGGGCTGTCATCACGCAGGCGCTGCACTTCGAAGTGCGGCGTCTCGAGGTGATCGTTCGGCAGGATGACGATGCGGGCACGGGTGCGCAGTTCGATCTTGGTGATCGAGTTGCGTTTTTCGTTGAGCAGGAACGCAGCGACCGGGATCGGCACCTGGGCGCGCACTTCGGCAGTGCGGTCTTTCAGGGCTTCTTCTTCGATCAGGCGCAGGATCGCCAGCGACAGCGATTCAACGTCACGGATGATGCCGGTGCCGTTGCAACGCGGGCAGACGATGCCGCTGCTTTCACCCAGGGATGGACGCAGGCGCTGACGGGACATTTCCAGCAGGCCGAAGCGCGAAATGCGGCCGACCTGTACGCGGGCACGGTCAGCTTCCAGGCATTCGCGGACTTTCTCTTCCACGGCGCGCTGGTTCTTGGCCGGGGTCATGTCGATGAAGTCGATCACGATCAGGCCGCCGATGTCACGCAGGCGCAGCTGGCGGGCGATTTCTTCAGCCGCTTCCAGGTTGGTCTGCAGGGCGGTTTCTTCGATGTCGCTACCCTTGGTGGCACGCGCCGAGTTGATGTCGATGGACACCAGGGCTTCGGTCGGGTCGATCACGATGGAGCCGCCGGAAGGCAGTTCGACGACGCGCTGGAAAGCGGTTTCGATCTGGCTTTCGATCTGGAAACGGTTGAACAGCGGAACGCTGTCTTCGTACAGCTTGATCTTGCTGGCGTACTGCGGCATCACCTGGCGGATGAAGGTCAGGGCTTCGTCCTGGGCTTCGACGCTGTCGATCAGCACTTCGCCGATGTCCTGGCGCAGGTAATCGCGGATGGCGCGGATGATCACGTTGCTTTCCTGGTAGATCAGGAACGGCGCGGAACGATCCAGGGACGCTTCCTTGATAGCGGTCCACAGCTGCAGCAG
Organism: Pseudomonas sp. F8002; assembly: GCF_013385495.1. Taxonomy (NCBI): domain Bacteria; kingdom Pseudomonadati; phylum Pseudomonadota; class Gammaproteobacteria; order Pseudomonadales; family Pseudomonadaceae; genus Pseudomonas; species Pseudomonas sp. F8002. The sequence continues at coordinate 17,126 of NZ_JACAPW010000003.1, forward strand.
GTAGTCGAGGTCCCACTGCATTTCTTCGCTGCTGCGGCCCAGGCCGGCAGTGCGCACGATCAGGCCCATGTCTGCTGGAGCGATCAAGCCGTTCAGCGCTTCACGCAGTTCGTTGCGCTCTTCGCCTTCGATGCGACGGGAGATACCGCCGGCACGCGGGTTGTTCGGCATCAGGACCAGATAGCGGCCAGCCAGGCTGATGAAGGTGGTCAGGGCGGCGCCCTTGTTGCCACGTTCTTCTTTTTCTACCTGAACAATGACTTCCTGGCCTTCGCTCAGGACGTCCTTGATGTTCACGCGGCCTTCAGGGGATTTCTTGAAGTATTCGCGGGAGATTTCTTTGAGGGGCAGGAAGCCATGGCGCTCGGAGCCGAAATCGACAAAGGCAGCCTCAAGGCTTGGTTCGATGCGAGTAATCCGGCCTTTATAGATGTTGGCCTTCTTTTGCTCGCGTGCACCGGACTCGATGTCCAGGTCGTAGAGGCGTTGGCCGTCTACCAGTGCAACACGCAACTCTTCGGGTTGAGTTGCGTTAATCAGCATTCTTTTCATGTTGTACCGTCGGTTTCCGGGCTGCCGGAAACGGCGTTCGGCACACACGACTTCTCACGGTCGGTGTCAGGTGCGTCAAGAGTGGTTGGCCACTCCAGTGTCCAGCAATACCCGCCAAAATGGGCGGTATCGCGACGTACGCTTCCTGCTTGCTGTGGTGACTTAAGCACTCAGTCAGGAGGAGGAATCAACCGGCGACTGTGGACGAGATGAAGCGTCTAAATATAAGCCTAGTGCTACACAGTCCGACGGTTGTGCATCTCCACCCTACACGTATCCCTGATAATTCGGGTGCTGCCGCGCGCAGAATCCGCAGCGGGTTGGCATTTACCGTGTTCTCCAATGGGGAGTCCACGCTCATGGCTAAACAAGACCGGGTGTGGGCGATTGTGCTCTCACTCAGCTCGTAACAGGCGTTGTTTCCGAAGCATTCGCCGTGGTCTGGCTCCAGACTGACTGCACTTTGTGAACTGGCCGTAAATATCGGCGCAAAAGGCGAGTAATCACTCTGCTTTTTGCACTCGCTTCAGGCCTCATGTCACCTGCGCTTGTTACAATCTCGAGCCTTCCAGGGTGGCGAAAGCCCCGTAGGACGGCCTCGCGTCCTGATGAATTGCGATGGTCAGGGCCGGCAGTTTGCCGCTAGTCCTCTGTCCAGGCCGCTTTTGGCGGCGTTCGCGACTATAGCAGCAATGATTAAGTGCTTCAATTCCATAAAAAATTGTTATCATCGCCGCCATGACGACTACCGCCCCCCAGACCCCCAGCGTCCAGCTGCTCGAGGTCTCGCCGGAATATGCCGGCCAACGCATCGACAACTTTCTTCTTGCCAGGCTCAAAGGCGTGCCCAAGACCTTGATTTACCGCATTTTGCGTAAAGGCGAAGTGCGCGTGAACAAGGGTCGGATCAAGCCCGAGTACAAGCTGCAGGCGGGCGACATCGTCCGCGTGCCGCCGGTGCGGGTGCCTGAGCGTGACGAACCGGTCCCACTGGCCCAGGGCCTATTGCAGCGCCTTGAAGCGTCGATTGTCTTCGAAGACAAGGCACTGATCGTGATCAACAAGCCGTGTGGCATCGCGGTCCATGGCGGCAGCGGCCTCAACTACGGGGTGATCGAAGCCTTTCGTCAGTTGCGCCCGGATGCCAAGGAGCTGGAGCTGGTCCACCGTCTGGACCGTGACACCTCCGGCCTGTTGATGATCGCCAAGAAACGCAGCATGTTGCGCCACCTGCATGCCGCCCTGCGCGGTGATGGCGTGGACAAGCGCTACATGGCGCTGGTGCGTGGCAACTGGGCCACCTCGATCAAGAGCGTGCGCGCGCCGTTGCAGAAGAGCAACCTGCGTTCCGGCGAGCGCATGGTCGAGGTGGACGAGGAGGGCAAGGAGGCGCTGACCCTGTTCAAGGTGCTGCGCCGCTTTGGTGACTTTGCCACCATGGTCGAGGCCAAGCCGGTCACTGGCCGTACCCACCAGATTCGTGTGCACACCCTGCATGCGGGGCACTGCATTGCCGGCGATACCAAATACGGCGATGAAGATTTCTCCAAGGAAATCCGCGACCTGGGTGGCAAACGCCTGTTCCTGCACGCCTACATGCTGACCGTGCCGCTGCCCGATGGTGGCGAATTGAAGCTGCAAGCGCCTGTCGATGAAATGTGGGCCAAGACCGTGGAGCGCCTGAGTGTCGTACCCTGACTACAAGCTGTTGATCTTTGACTGGGATGGCACGTTGTGTAATTCCATTGGTCGGATTGTCGAGTCGATGCACGCGGCGTCGACCCGTTCCGGTTATGCGCTGTGCGACGACCAGGCGGTCAAGGGCATTATTGGCCTGGGCCTGCCGGAAGCGATCCGCACCCTGTACCCGGAGATTGGTGATGACGAGCTGATAGCGTTTCGTCAGCACTACGCCGATCACTACATGGCGCTCGACGCCCAGCCTTCGCCGCTGTTTGAAGGCGTGGCGCAGGCCATGGAAGCATTTCGCGCCGACGGTTATCACCTTGCGGTCGCGACCGGCAAGGCCCGTCGCGGCCTGGACCGGGTGCTCAAGGCCCATGGCTGGGAAGATTATTTCGACGCCACCCGTGCGGCGGATGAAACCGCCAGCAAGCCCCACCCTCTGATGCTCGAGCAGATCCTCGCTCAATGTGGCGTGTCGCCTCGTCAGGCGTTGATGGTGGGTGATGCGTCGTTCGACCTGATGATGGCGCGTAATGCTGGCATGGACTCCGTGGCGGTCAGCTACGGCGCCCAATCTGCCCAGGCGTTGCAGGCCTACGAGCCGCGCCTGACAATTGACCGTTTTTCTGAATTGCAGGCCTGGCTCAGCCGGGCCCATTAAGTCTTTGCTGGGGTAGATGGCATGACCGATGAATGGAAAGCGCCTGAGAAGGCCAATGCCGATAACAATGGCGATGACAGAAGCTGGAAGTTGCTGGAGAAGACCTTGCTGGCCAGTGTCCAGGAGCAGCGTCGCTCCCGGCGTTGGGGGATCTTTTTCAAGCTTCTGACCTTTATTTATCTGTTGGGCATGCTGGTGCTGTTCAGTCCGCTGATGGACATGGAGAAGAGCGCCACCCGAAGCGGTAATTACACGGCGTTGATCGAAGTGCGCGGGGTGATTGCCGACAAGGAGTCTGCCAGTGCAGACAACATCGTCAGCAGCCTGCGGGCGGCCTTCGAGGACTCCAAGGTCAAGGCTGTGATCCTGCGTATCAACAGCCCGGGCGGCAGTCCGGTGCAGTCGGGTTACGTGTACGACGAGATTCGTCGCCTGCGCGCCTTGCACCCGGACATCAAGCTGTATGCAGTGATTTCCGACCTGGGTGCCTCGGGTGCCTACTACATCGCCAGTGCTGCCGACCAGATCTATGCCGACAAGGCCAGTCTGGTGGGTTCGATTGGTGTGACGGCGGCCGGTTATGGCTTTGTCGGCACCATGGAGAAGCTCGGGGTTGAGCGTCGTACCTACACGTCAGGTGAGCACAAGTCGTTCCTGGACCCGTTCCAGCCGCAAAAGGCGGATGAAACCCAGTTCTGGCAGGGTGTGCTGGATACCACTCATCGGCAGTTCATCGCCAGTGTGAAGCAGGGGCGCGGTGACCGGCTCAAGGATAAGGAGCATCCGGAGCTGTTCTCCGGTCTGGTCTGGTCTGGCGAGCAAGCGCTGCCATTGGGCTTGATCGATGGCCTGGGCAGTGCCAGTTCGGTGGCGCGGGATGTGATTGGCGAGAAAGAACTGGTGGACTTCACTGTTCAGGAATCGCCGTTTGACCGGTTCTCCAAGAAGCTGGGTGCCAGCGTGGCTGAGAAGCTGGCGCTATACATGGGCTTCCAGGGTCCGACCCTGCGCTGAGAGCTTGAGCGCGACATGGCTCGAAATGTGGGAGCTGGCTTGCCTGCGATAGCATCACCTCGGTGCGACTGATGTACCGAGGTGTCTGCATCGCAGGCAAGCCAGCTCCCACATTTGTTTGTGATGTTCTCAGGGAATCTGTACACCTTCGGCCAGTAGCATGTCCACCAGTCGGATCAGCGGCAGTCCGACCAGGCTGGTGGCGTCTGGCCCTTCGGTGCTTTGAAACAGGCTCACCCCCAGGCCTTCGGCCTTGAAGCTGCCAGCGCAGTCGTAGGGCTGCTCGATGCGCAGGTAGCGTTCGATGCGTGCGGCGTCCAGCGTGCGCATGTGTACGGTGAAGGGGATGCAGTCGACCTGGCAATGGCCGGTGGCGCTGTTCAGTACAGCCAGGCCGGTCAGGAAGCTGACGCGCTTGCCGCTGGCCGCCAGCAGTTGCTCACGGGCTTTCTCGAAGGTGTGGGGCTTGCCGATGATCTGGCCGTCGAGCGCGGCGACCTGGTCCGAGCCGATGATCAGGTGGCCCGGATGGCTGTCAGCCAGGGCGCGGGCCTTTTCCTCGGCCAGGCGCTTGACCAGCTCCACGGCGGACTCGTCCCGGCGGTGGCTTTCGTCGATATCCGGCGAGCTGCAGATGAACGGCAGGTGCAGGCGGTTCAACAATTCCCGGCGATAAACCGAGCTGGAAGCGAGTAATAAAGGCAGCATGGGCGTCTCCTCAAGGCAGTCGCGGATTCTAGCGGGGAGGCCCGGTGACGGACAGGGCTGAATTTCCTTTGACATGGCCGGGTGCATCCCTATAATGCTGCGCCTATGTTGAATGACCCGATTCCACCTCACGTTGACCCGCGCAAATTGGCTGATCGTGGCACCACCCTTCAAGGTGAGCTGCTCCTGGCCGATTTGGAGAGACTCTGCGACCCGCTTTCCGACACTGTCGGTACGGTGCAGGCTAAATTCGTTTTTGAACGAGATGAACGTAAGTCTGTGGTAATCCACAGCTTTATCGACACCGAAGTCAAAATGGTTTGCCAGCGTTGTCTTGAGCTGGTCACCCTGCCGATCCACAGCGAATGCAGTTATGCTGTGGTGAAAGAGGGTGCGAATACCCAGTCGTTGCCGAAAGGTTATGACGTGCTGGAACTGGGCGAAGATCCTTTGGATCTGCAGTCACTGATCGAGGAGGAGCTTTTGCTCGCCTTGCCCATTGTGCCTGCTCATCATCCGGAAGAATGCCAGCAGCCGGCGGGTCTCGATGAGCCCGAACCGAGCGAGGACGAGGTAACGCGGTCCAACCCGTTCAGTGTATTGGCGCAGTTAAAGCGTGACCCAAACGTTTAGGAGTTAATCAATTATGGCTGTTCAGCAGAACAAAAAATCCCGCTCTGCCCGTGACATGCGTCGTTCGCACGACGCCCTGACGGCAAGCACTCTGTCTGTAGAAAAAACCACCGGTGAAGTTCACCTGCGTCACCACGTATCGCCAGAAGGCGTATACCGTGGCCGTAAAGTGATCGACAAGGGCGCTGACGAGTAATCACTTGTCTGCTCAAGTCATCGCGATTGACGCAATGGGCGGGGACTTCGGTCCCCGCAGCATTGTTCAGGCCTGCATTGCTTGCCTGTCTGCCACGCCCTCGCTGCACCTGACCCTCGTCGGTCAACCCTCCTTACTTGAAGAACTGATTGCCAGCCATCCGGCGGTGGATCGCGCGCGCCTGACTATTACACCGGCCAGCGAAACCATCACCATGGATGAAAAGCCTGCGCAGGCCTTGCGCGGCAAGCCTGATTCTTCGATGCGGGTGGCGCTTGAGCTGGTACGCGACGGCAAGGCCCAGGCCTGTGTCAGTGCCGGCAATACCGGGGCGTTGATGGCGTTGTCCCGGCATGTGCTGAAAACCCTGCCGGGCATTGACCGGCCGGCGATGGTTGCGGCTATTCCGACCCAGCAGGGCTATTGCCAGTTGCTGGACCTGGGGGCGAACGTCGATTGCAGTGCCGAGCATCTGCTGCACTTTGCCCTGATGGGCTCGGTGGCGGCCGAAGCGCTGGGCGTGGCCCGGCCTCGGGTGGCGCTGCTGAATATCGGCACCGAAGACATCAAGGGCAACCAGCAGGTCAAGCTGGCGGCGACGCTGTTGCAAAGCGCGCGAGGCCTGAACTACATCGGCTTTGTCGAGGGTGACGGTCTGTACCGCGGCGAAGCCGACGTGGTGGTGTGCGACGGGTTTGTCGGCAATATCCTGCTTAAGTCCAGCGAGGGCCTGGCGACGATGATTGCTGCGCGCATCGAGGCCTTGTTCAAGCGCAACCTGGCGTCACGCCTGGTGGGCGCCCTGGCGCTGCCCTTGATGCGGCGCTTGCAGGCTGACCTGGCTCCGGCGCGGCACAATGGTGCGAGTTTCCTCGGGTTGCAGGGCATCGTGGTGAAAAGTCATGGTTCGGCGGGGGTGCAGGGTTTTCAAAGTGCCATCCAGCGCGCCTTGATCGAGATCCAGGAAAACCTGCCGCAACGCTTGCACGGCCGCCTTGAGGATCTGTTGCCTTAGGCGAATCGGGCCGGAAATGCTTAAATGTGACCGGCCAGTTCAATTGACCATCCAATTTGTCAGTTTCTTGCGCTCCCACGTGTGGAGCGCCAATTTCCGACGACCAGATCATTAGGGGCTTGTTACATGTCTACATCCCTCGCATTCGTCTTTCCAGGGCAGGGTTCGCAGTCCCTCGGCATGTTGGCCGAGCTGGGCGCGGAACATCAGTTGGTCCTGGACACTTTCAAGGAAGCCTCCGATGCCCTGGGTTACGACCTGTGGGCACTGACCCAGCAAGGGCCGGAAGAGCTGCTCAATCAAACCGACAAGACCCAACCCGCCATCCTCACCGCCTCCATCGCCCTGTGGCGCCTGTGGCTGGCTGAAGGCGGTGCGCGTCCGGCCTACGTTGCCGGTCATAGCCTGGGCGAATACAGCGCCCTGGTGGCCGCTGGCAGCCTGACCCTCGGTGAAGCGGTCAAGCTGGTGGAGCGTCGTGGCCAGTTGATGCAGGAAGCGGTTCCTGCCGGGCAGGGCGGCATGGCTGCCATTCTCGGCCTGGAAGATGCTGACGTGATTGCTGCCTGCGCCGAAGCGGCCCAGGGCGAAGTGGTCAGCGCCGTGAACTTCAACTCCCCTGGCCAGGTGGTGATCGCCGGCGCCAAGGCGGCGGTAGAGCGCGCCATCGAAGGCTGCAAGGCCCGTGGCGCCAAGCGTGCGTTGCCGTTGCCGGTCAGCGTGCCGTCCCACTGCGAACTGATGCGCCCGGCTGCCGAGCGTTTCGCCGAGTCGATCGCTGCGATCAACTGGCAGGCGCCGCAGATTCCGTTGGTGCAAAACGTCAGTGCCGCCGTGGCCTCTGACCTGGAAACCCTCAAGCGCGATCTGCTGGAACAGCTGTACAAGCCGGTTCGCTGGGTTGAGTCGGTGCAGACCCTGGCCGCCAACGGCGCCACCCAATTGGTAGAGTGCGGCCCGGGCAAAGTCCTCGCCGGCCTGAACAAGCGTTGCGCCGAAGGCGTGTCGACTTCCAACCTCAATACCCCGGATGCCTTCGCTGCCGCTCGCGCAGCCCTGGCCTGACGTTAATTTCCGAACCTAGGAGAAGCCTGCATGAGTCTGCAAGGTAAAGTTGCACTGGTCACCGGCGCAAGCCGTGGCATTGGCCAGGCGATCGCCCTGGAGCTGGGCCGTCTGGGCGCTGTGGTCATCGGTACCGCAACCTCTGCCGCCGGCGCTGAACGTATTGCTGCGACGCTGAAGGAAAACGGCGTCCAGGGCACCGGTCTTGAGCTTAACGTGACCAGCGATGAGTCCGTGGCGGCCGTATTGGCTGAAATCACGGCGCAATTCGGTGCACCGGCTATTCTGGTGAACAATGCCGGTATTACCCGCGATAACCTGATGATGCGTATGAAAGACGACGAGTGGCATGACGTCGTTGATACCAACCTGAACAGTCTGTTTCGCCTGTCCAAGGGTGTTTTGCGCGGCATGACCAAGGCTCGTTGGGGTCGAATTATCAATATTGGCTCTGTTGTGGGTGCCATGGGCAACGCAGGCCAAGTAAACTACGCAGCCGCCAAGGCCGGTCTGGAAGGTTTCAGCCGTGCATTGGCGCGTGAAGTAGGCTCGCGGTCGATTACGGTCAACTCGGTGGCCCCAGGGTTCATCGACACCGATATGACCCGCGAATTGCCTGAAGCGCAGCGTGAAGCGTTGCTGACGCAGATTCCGCTGGGCCGTCTGGGCCAGGCTCAAGAGATCGCGAATGTGGTCGCTTTCCTGGCATCCGACGGTGCGGCATACGTGACTGGGGCTACAATCCCGGTGAACGGCGGGATGTACATGAGTTAAATTGTGACGGATCGCTTCAAAAAAATGTCATACGAGCTGTCTAAAATCCGTTATAAAGCTGCAATCTATTTATAGGCAGATGGCCAATAGGGTACGAGGGTGAAGCTTTCAGTTGAAAAGCTGAAAAGTCTTTCTATACACTTACCCACTGGCCAGCTGCCTGAATTTGTCCATTAGGAGTGAAAACAAGGTATGAGCACCATCGAAGAGCGCGTCAAGAAAATCGTTGCCGAGCAACTGGGCGTTAAAGAAGAAGAAGTGACCAACAGCGCTTCCTTCGTTGAAGACCTGGGTGCCGACTCCCTTGACACCGTTGAGCTGGTGATGGCTCTGGAAGAGGAATTCGAGACCGAAATCCCGGACGAAGAAGCTGAAAAAATCACTACCGTTCAAGCTGCTATCGACTACGTTACTAGCCACCAGGCGTAATAGTTTGTAATCGTCGCTTGCTGTGATGGAAAAACCGCACTGCCCTATGGCGTGCGGTTTTTTCCTTTAAGCCTGATGCAAAGTGTCGTCATTAGAAAAAGGAGAGTGCTGTGTCGCGTAGACGCGTCGTAGTCACCGGTATGGGTATGTTGTCGCCACTGGGTACGGATGTGCCGAGCAGTTGGCAGGGCATTCTGGCTGGCCGCAGTGGTATTGGTCTGATCGAACACACGGACCTTTCTGCCTATTCCACCCGTTTTGGCGGCTCGGTAAAGGACTTCAATGTCGAGGAATATCTCTCGGTCAAAGAGTCCCGCAAACTCGACCTGTTCATTCAATACGGCCTGGCAGCCGGATTTCAGGCGGTGCGTAATGCCGGCCTGGAAGTCACCGACGCCAACCGTGAGCGCATCGGCGTGGCCATGGGTTCGGGTATTGGCGGTCTGACCAATATCGAAGAAACCAGCCGCACCCTGCATGAGTCCGGCCCTCGCAGAATTTCACCGTTCTTCGTGCCTGGCTCGATCATCAATATGATTTCCGGTTTCCTGTCCATCCACTTGGGTGCCCAGGGACCTAACTACGCCATTTCCACGGCGTGCACCACGGGCACTCACTGCATCGGCATGGCGGCGCGCAATATCGCCTATGACGAGGCCGACGTGATGATCGCCGGCGGTGCCGAGATGGCCGCCTGCGGTTTGGGCATGGGCGGCTTCGGCGCGTCCCGTGCGTTGTCGACCCGCAATGACGAGCCGACCCGTGCCAGCCGTCCGTGGGACAAGGGCCGTGACGGTTTTGTTCTGGCCGACGGTGCCGGTGCGCTGGTACTCGAAGAGCTGGAGCACGCGAAGGCCCGTGGCGCCACCATCTACGCCGAGCTGATTGGTTTCGGCATGAGCGGTGATGCGTACCACATGACCTCGCCTCCGTCGGACGGCGCGGGTGCTGCACGCTGCATCACCAATGCGTTGCGTGATGCCAAGGTCAACGTTGACCAGGTGCAGTACATCAATGCCCATGGCACTTCGACCCCGACCGGCGACCTGGCGGAAGCCGAGGCCATCAAGTCGGTGTTCGGCGAGCATGCCTACAAGCTGGCGGTCAGTTCCACCAAGTCCATGACCGGGCACCTGTTGGGTGCGGCGGGCGCGGTCGAGGCAATCTTCAGCGTGCTGGCCATCAAGGATCAGGTCGCTCCGCCGACCATCAACCTCGATGAGCCGGATGAGGGCTGCGACCTGAACTTCGTGCCTCACGAGCCGCAGAAGATGCCGATCGACGTGGTGCTGTCCAACTCGTTCGGTTTTGGTGGTACCAACGGTTCCCTGGTGTTCCGCCGGTTCGCCGAGTGATGGAGAGCTGGGTCGACGGTCAGCCGGCGGGCGCAGTGCCCCTGAAAGACCGTGGCCTGGCATACGGTGATGGGCTGTTCGAGACCATTGCCGTCAAGGCCGGGCAGCCCGTGCTGCTTGACCGCCACCTGCAGCGCCTTGAAGAAGGTTGCAGGCGGCTGGCGATTGTTGCGGATCAACCCCTGATCCGCAGCGAATTGCTGGCCTACGCCGCCGCCCTCGGTGACGGTGTACTCAAGTTGATCCTGACCCGTGGCGACAGCCAGCGCGGTTATGGCATCAGTGCTGGCGCTCCGGCGCGGCGCATTCTGCAAGGCAGTCCACCTGCCACTTATCCCCCGGAACATGCAGCGTCAGGCATCCGCCTGTTTGCGTGTACCACGCGTTTGTCCGAGCAACCGTTGCTTGCCGGCCTCAAGCACCTCAATCGCCTGGAACAGGTATTCGCCCGCGCCGAGTGGCAGGATGCCGAACACGCCGAAGGTTTGATGCTGGATATGTCCGGTCGAGTCATCGAAGGCGTCTTCAGCAACCTGTTTCTGGTGCGTAACGGCGTGTTGCTGACCGCTGATCTGAATCGCTGTGGCGTCGCCGGCGTCATGCGGGCCGAGCTGTTGGCCCAGGCGCAGGCGTTGGGCATCCCGACAAGCGTGGCCGATATCAGCCTTGAGCAGCTGCAACAGGCCGATGAGGTCTTGGTGTGCAACAGCGTATATGGCATTTGGCCGGTGCGCGGATGTGCTGCGATGAGCTGGCCGGTTGGGCCGCTCACCCGTAAACTGCAGGGCATTGTTCGCGCACTATTGGATATTTGATTTGAGACGTAAATTTGTATTGTTGCTGGAGATCGGTCTGGTCCTGGCGGGTTTGCTGCTGGGCGCTTCGGCCTGGAAGCTGAACTCGGCCCTTGAACAGCCCTTGAATCTGACCCAGGAGCAATTGCTGGACGTACCGGCTGGCGCGACGCCCACCGGCACCTTCAATCGCCTGGAAAACGACGGCGTGCTCAAGGATGCGTTCTGGTTGCGTCTCTACTGGCGCTTCAACCTCGACGGCCAGCCGCTGCACAGCGGCGAATACCGCATGACTCCGGGCCTCACCGCCGAGGGCCTGATCGGTTTGTGGCAGCGTGGCGAAGTGGTGCAGTACAGCATTACGCTGGTGGAAGGCTGGAACTTCCGCCAGGTGCGCGCGGCCCTGGCCAAGCATGAAAAGATCGAGCAGACCCTGTCCGGCCTGAGTGACAGCGAGGTGATGGAAAAACTCGGTCACCCGGGCGTATTTCCTGAAGGGCGCTTCTTCCCGGACACCTACCGCTTCGTGCGTGGCATGAGCGACGTTGAACTACTGAAAAAATCCTACAACCGTCTGGACGATGTCCTCGCCCAGGAGTGGAGCAAGCGCGCGGCCGATGCGCCGTACACCGACCCCTATCAAGCGCTGATCATGGCCTCGCTGGTGGAGAAAGAAACCGGCGTGCCGGAAGAGCGCGGCCAGATCGCCGGGGTATTCGTGCGGCGCATGCAGATCGGCATGCTGCTGCAAACCGACCCGACGGTGATCTACGGCCTCGGCGAGCGCTACACCGGCAAGCTGACCCGCGCGCACCTCAAGGAAGCCACGCCCTACAACACCTACGTGATCGCCGGCCTGCCGCCGACGCCGATCGCCATGGTCGGGCGGGAGGCGATTCATGCTGCGCTGAACCCGGTGGCGGGCAGCAGCCTGTATTTCGTTGCCCGAGGCGATGGCAGCCATATTTTCTCGGATAACCTGGATGCGCATAACGCAGCAGTGCGTGAGTTCCAGATGAAGCGTCGCGCCGATTACCGTTCCAGCCCGGCGCCGGCGGCAAAGCCTGCGGACGCGCCGCTGGATACGCCCGCCGAGCCGGCTCCGGCACCCGATGACGCCGCGCCGCAAAGCCCGCAATGACTCTGACTAAGGACTGCCTGTGACTGGCTTGTTTATTACCCTGGAAGGCCCGGAAGGCGCCGGCAAGAGCACCAACCGTGAATACCTGGCCGAGCGCCTGCGCGCCGAAGGTATCGAGGTGCTGCTGACCCGTGAGCCTGGCGGCACGCCACTGGCCGAGCGTATCCGTGAAGTGCTGCTGACCCCGGGCGACGAACAGATGAACCCCGACACCGAGCTGTTGCTGGTGTTCGCCGCCCGCGCCCAGCACCTGGCCGAAGTCATTCGCCCGGCACTGGCCCGGGGCGCCGTGGTGATTTGTGACCGGTTTACCGATTCCACCTATGCCTATCAGGGCGGCGGCCGTGGCTTGTCCCTGGAGCGCATTGCGGCCTTGGAGACCTTCGTCCAGGGCGATTTGCGGCCCGATCTGACCCTGGTGTTCGATCTCCCGGTGGAAGTCGGCATGGCCCGTGCCACCGCCCGGGGTCGCCTCGATCGTTTCGAACTGGAAACCCGAGTCTTTTTTGAAGCTGTGCGCAGCGCGTTCCTCAAGCGCGCCGAAGCCGACCCCGCCCGTTACTACCTGTTGGACGCCGCACAACCGTTGACTCAGGTTCAGCAGTGCATTGACGCCCTGTTGCCGAAGCTTGTGGAGCGTGTCCGTGGCTGAAGCCTATCCATGGCAGGACAGCCTCTGGCAGCAACTGGCGGGCCGTGCCCAGCACGCCCACGCCTACCTGCTCCACGGCCCGGTGGGCATCGGCAAGCGCGCCCTGGCCGAGCGGCTGATGGCCAGCTTGTTGTGCCAGCGGCCCAACGGCCTGGAAGCCTGCGGCGAATGTAAATCCTGCATGCTGCTCAAGGCCGGCAGCCACCCGGACAACTATCTGCTGGAACCGGAAGAGGCCGACAAGGCGATCAAGGTCGACCAGGTGCGTGATCTGGTCAGCTTCGTGGTGCAGACCGCGCAGATGGGCGGGCGCAAGGTGGTGCTGATCGAACCGGTGGAGTCGATGAACATCAACGCCGCCAATGCCTTGCTCAAGAGCCTGGAAGAACCGTCCGGCGATACCGTGCTGCTGCTGGTCAGCCACCAGTCCAGCCGCCTGCTGCCGACCATTCGCAGCCGCTGCGTGCAGCAGGCCTGCCCGTTGCCGAGCGAAGCCATGAGCTTGCAGTGGCTGGCCCAGGCGTTGCCGGACTGCGGCGAGGCGGAGCGCGTCGAGTTGCTGACCCTGGCGGCCGGTTCGCCCCTGGCGGCGGTCAAGCTCCAGGCCCAGGGCGTGCGTGAACAGCGTGCGCTGGTGGTGGACGGGGTGAAGAAACTGCTCAAGCAGGAAGTGTCGGCCACGCAACTGGCCGAAAGCGCCTGGAAAGACATTCCCTTGCTGCTGCTGTTCGACTGGTTTTGCGACTGGTCGAGCCTGATCCTGCGCTACCAGCTGACCCAGGACGAAAACGGCCTTGGGCTGCCGGACATGCGCAAAGTCGTGCAATACCTGGCGCAGAAGAGCGCCCAGGACAAGGTGCTGAACATTCAGGACTGGATCCTCGCCCAACGCCAGAAGGTCCTCGGCAAGGCCAACCTCAATCGCGTGCTGTTGCTTGAGGCCTTGCTGGTGCAGTGGGTCGGTTTGCTCGGCCGCCGTTAATTTCAGTGGCCGACGGGTGTATCGTTGGCCAGACACTTTCCGTGACTCAAGTTGTAGATCCCTATGCTCGTAGATTCCCATTGCCACCTTGATCGCCTCGACCTGGCCCAGCACAACGGCTCCCTCGACGCCGCCCTTGAAGCTGCGCGCCAGCGCGGGGTAGGGCACTTCCTGTGCATCGGCGTCAGCGCGGAAAACGCCGCCGACGTCAAAGCCCTGGCCGATCGTTATGCCGATGTCGACTGCTCGGTGGGCATTCACCCGCTGGACCTCAAGCCCGGCGAAGCCCCGGCCCTCGACTGGCTGCTCGGTGAACTCAATCACCCGCGCGTGGTGGCCATCGGTGAGACCGGCCTGGATTACCACTACGAACCGGAAGCTGCCGAGTTGCAGCAGGCGTCGTTCCGTCTGCACCTGCAAGCCGCCCAGCAGACTGGCAAGCCGGTGATCGTCCACACCCGTGGCGCCCGTGCCGACACCCTGACCCTGCTGCGCGAAGCCGCGCTGCCCCAGGCTGGTGTGCTGCATTGCTTCACTGAAGACTGGGACATGGCCAAGGCCGCGCTGGACCTTGGTTTCTACATTTCCTTGTCGGGCATCGTGACCTTCCGCAACGCCGATGCCCTGCGCGATGTCGCACGCCAGGTCCCGGCAGACCGCCTGCTGGTGGAAACCGATTCGCCGTACCTGGCGCCGATTCCTCATCGCGGCAAACCCAACCTGCCGGAATACGTACGGGATGTGGCGGATTACCTGGCGATGCTGCGGGGCGAGTCCTACGAGCGCTTTGCCGAACAGACCACCGAGAACTTCAAGCGCCTGTTCCCGCTGGCCCACGTCGGCCACTAAATCGCAGGCAAAAAAAACCCGGGTTCTGGGGGGTGAATCCGGGCTAAGACCATTAGGAGTAAAACAAGGGTACGCAGTCCGTCGGTACCCAGGTCGACGCGTCACTTGGGGGAGATGCCACGCCGACATTTCAAGTATTGATCAGTATCCGATTCAGTCCAGCCACATCTGATCGTTTTTTAAACAGATTTGGAATACGCCCGCTTCGGTTGAGTTCTCATTGGATGCGATGCACACGCGCCAATCACCTGTTTTATTTCTGACTCGAATCGGCACATTCGTTGGCGTGTTGTAAGTTAAGTGCAAAGGTTGTTCATATAGGCGTTGCCCAACGACCGTTCAGTCGGGATAATCCCGCGCACCGGGTAAAACGTTCCGACAAGCACGGCTTGGGGAGCGAACGCCCTTCCAATATCCATCTCTGCAGACCTTTTTCTTATGCACAAAGAACCCCGCAAGGTCCGTGAGTTTCGCCGCCGCGAGCAGGAAATTCTCGACACCGCACTCAAGCTGTTCCTCGACCAGGGTGAAGACAGCGTCACCGTCGAGATGATTGCGGATGCCGTGGGTATCGGCAAAGGCACCATCTACAAACACTTCAAGTCCAAGGCCGAGATCTACCTGCGCCTGATGCTCGACTACGAGCGCGACCTGAACGAGCTGCTGCACTCGGCCGATGTCGACAAGGACAAGGAAGCGCTGTCCCGCGCCTACTTCGAGTTCCGCATGCGTGACCCGCAGCGCTACCGCTTGTTTGATCGCCTGGAAGAAAAAGTGGTGAAGGGCCATCAGGTGCCGGAAATGGTCGAGGAGCTGCACAAGATCCGTGCCTCGAACTTCGAACGCCTGACCCTGCTGATCAAGGGCCGTATCAGCGAAGGCAAGCTCGAAGACGTGCCACCGTATTTCCACTACTGCGCCGCCTGGGCGTTGGTGCACGGCGCCGTGGCGTTGTACCACTCGCCGTTCTGGAGCAATGTGCTGGAAGACCAGGAAGGTTTCTTCCAGTTCCTGATGGACATCGGCGTGCGCATGGGCAACAAGCGCAAGCACAGCACTGATTTGCCGAACGCCGAAACGCCGGCCACTTGAATCATTCGCCAGCGTGATGGCGATATGATTTCCTGCCCAGCGCAGTAACCCAGGAATATACTCAGGCAAGGACCTTGCTAAAACTTGATTTTTCAGTCAGGTTTTAGTGCGCCCGAATTATCCTCTGCCGGAGTGATCCATGATCGTTGATCGTCAAGGCAGGCGATTCCGCAATTTGCGGATCAGCCTGACCTCAGCCTGCAATTACGCCTGTACCTACTGCGTGCCCAACGGCAAGCGGCTGGTGGCTGCGCAGGACGAACTGTCGGCCGAGGCGATGGCGCGGGGTGTCGAGTACCTGATCGAGGCCGCCGGCATCGAGCGCTTGCGGATTACCGGCGGTGAACCGTTGGTCAGCCCCAAGCTGGAAGCCTTCATGGGTGCGGTGGGGCAGATGGGGCTCAGTGATATCAGCCTGACCACCAACGGCCAACTGCTGGCGCGCAAACTGCCGCTGCTGGTGGACGCCGGGATTCGCCGGATCAACGTGTCCCTCGACACCCTGGACGCCGACGCCTTCCGCAGTATCGCTCGCGGTGGCGACCTGGCCAGCGTGCTCGATGGCATGGACCAGGCGAGCGCCGCCGGAATCAAGATCAAGGTCAACATGGTGCCACTGCGCGGCCAGAACCTCGACCAGGTGATGCCGCTGCTCGACTACTGCCTGGAGCGTGGCTACGAGTTGCGCTTTATCGAATTGATGCGCATGGGCCACCTGGCCAACGATTCCAACGCGTTCCTGCAGCAATTCGTCAGCCTCCAGCAATTGCTCAGCCTGATCGGCGAACAGTACGAATACCTGCAAGCCAACGCCCCGGTGGACGCCACTGCCGTGCGCTACGAAGTGCCCGGCAAAGGTTTCTTCGGTGTCATCGCCAACGAAAGCGTGCCGTTCTGCCGGACCTGTTCGCGTTTGCGCCTGTCGTCCACCGGCTGGCTGCATGGCTGCCTGTCGTCGAGCAACCGCCACTACGTCGGCGACCTGCTGGACAAACCCCGCCACCAGGCCCTGCCGGCCTTGCAGCGCTTGTTGGTCAAGGCCTTGGGTGACAAGCAGGAAGTGGCCTTCTCCGGCGGCGCCACCATCATGAAGATCATCGGCGGCTAGTCTCGCAAGCTGGCGCAAAACCTGCATCTCGTGCCCATTCGCCGGTTTTCCGTCACCGGCCTTTGGAGAATTAGGATGCGTAGTCTGGTTTTGGTGCTGGCGTCACTCGCGCTGGGTGGCTGCATGACCGTCAGTGATATGGCCGAAGGCACGCGCTATCAGATGAGCGATGCCGGGCTGCTGGACCACAGCGATACTCGCCGCGTCAATTCGGTCCGCATACAGCCGGACTCCTTCGTCTTCATCGCCCAGGGCGCCTTCACCCCGCCGGGCAGTGCTTATCCACGGCCTAACGTGGTGGCCGAGGAAGCCTTCAACGGCTTTGTCGAATATTTCCCGATGGTCCGCCGCGCCCGCAAACCCGAAGGCCTGGAACAGGCGATGTCTGAAGCCCGCGCGGCCGGTGCGCATTACCTGCTGTACTGCCGCTTTGCCCAGGCGGATGACCGGATCGGTAACGCCGATGAATGGTCTGACCAGGAGGCGGTGGATCGCCTGGGCATCGACACCGGCACCATTCAGGTCATGTTGATCGAGACCAGCACCCAGTATTTGATTGATACTGTGCGGATTCATAGCCGTGGCGGTTTACTGACGTTCCACGACAACAAGCCGGATGACCTGATCGGCAAGCCCCTGGCGCACTACGCGCGCAGCCTATTGGGCATGAGCGATCAGTAAGACACAAGGAGAGCAGCATGACCGATTCGGCCAAGGCCAATGACCTGTTGGCGCAATTGCCCAAGGGCAAGGGGCCCGCACCGGTGCATCTGTGGAACCCGGATTTTTGCGGCGATATCGACATGCGCATTGCCCGCGATGGCACCTGGTACTATATGGGCACGCCGATTGGCCGCAAGCCGATGGTCAAGCTGTTCTCCAACATCATCCGCCGCGATGGCGATGATTACTTCCTGATCACCCCGGTGGAAAAGGTCGGGATCAAGGTCGATGACGCGCCCTTTGTCGCCGTCACCCTGGAAGTCGAAGGGCAGGGCGAGAGCCAAGTCCTGCGCTTTACCACCAACGTGGATGAGCAGGTCGAGGCCGGTACCGAGCATCCGCTGCGGGTGGTGATCGACCCGGACACCCAGGAACCCTCGCCATACCTGCGGGTGCGCACCAACCTCGAAGCCCTGGTTCACCGCAATGCGTTCTACCAGTTGGTGGAGCTGGCGGTGACCCGTCCGATCAACGGTAAGAACTGGCTTGGCGTCTGGAGCGGCGGGGTATTTTTCCCCATCGGCCTGGAGCCCTGAGGCTGATTTCTCGCTATCCCTGAAATAAATCGCTTGCTGTAGCCGGGCGCTTTCGGTTATCAATTTGTACATGATTAGACATGTCCGATTTGATAAGAAAAAACGCGTCGTCGACGAGCTGATCCGCCGTATCGAGGGTGGAGTGATGGCTGACGGTGTCCTGCTGCCGGGCGAGCACCAACTGGCCGAAGAGTTTTCCGTCAGCCGCGGCACCCTGCGTGAAGCCCTGGCCGAACTCAAGCGCCGCAGCTACATCGCCACCCAAAGCGGTGTCGGCTCCATCGTCACCTTCGACGGCATGGTGCTCGACCAGCGCAGCGGCTGGGCCCAAGCCCTGGCCGACACCGGCGCGGTGGTGACCTCCGAAATCCTGCGCCTGGAAGCCGTCACCCGTCCGGACCTGCTCAGCCGTCACGGCAGCGACCAATTCATCGCCCTCGACCGCCGCCGTCGCGCTGCCGACGGCACGTTCGTGTCCCTGGAGCGCTCGCTGATGCCGGCCTCGGGTGGCCTGGAAAGCCTGCCGCAAGTCGGCCTGATCGATAATTCCCTGACCATCACCCTGGCGGCCTATGGCTATGTCGGCGCCACCGGCAACCAATGGATCGGTGCCGAGCCTCTGAACGAAGAAGACGCCCAGCTCCTGGGGCGCCCGGTGGGCACGGTGTTCCTCAAGG
Organism: Pseudomonas sp. F8002; assembly: GCF_013385495.1. Lineage (NCBI taxonomy): Bacteria > Pseudomonadati > Pseudomonadota > Gammaproteobacteria > Pseudomonadales > Pseudomonadaceae > Pseudomonas > Pseudomonas sp. F8002. The sequence goes on from NZ_JACAPW010000003.1 coordinate 35,768, forward strand.
CCCTGCGCACCACCTACGACCGCCAGGACCGCTTCATGGAGTCCGTCGAAAGCCTGCTCGACCCTCTGCATTTCCGCTTGCACCTTCAATTTGGAACACCGACATGACCGCCACCACCCGCGCCCTCGGCGCCTTCTACGGCCTGGCCCTGGGCGATGCGTTGGGCATGCCCACCCAGTCCCTGAGCCGCGAGCAGGTCAAGGCGCGTTTCGGCGCGATCACCGGCCTGGAAGATGCCGACGCCGATCAGCCGATCGCGCCGAACATGCCCAAGGGCTCGATCACCGATGACACCGAACAGGCGATCCTCGTCGGCCAGTTGCTGGTGGACGGTCAGGGCAGGATCGAACCCACCGAACTGGCCCAGCGCCTGATCGACTGGGAAGCGGTGATGCGCGCCAAGGGCTCCCAGGATTTGCTGGGCCCGTCCACCAAACGGGCGATCGACATGATCCTGGCGGGCCATACCCCGGAAGAGTCCGGGCGCTACGGCACCACCAACGGCGCCGCCATGCGCATCACCCCGGTGGGCATCGCGGCGGACGTCAACGACCCGGCGCAGTTTATCCAGGCGGTGATCCAGGCGTGCCAGGTCACCCATAACACCAACCTGGGCATCTCCAGCGCGGCGGCGGTGGCGGCGGTGGTTTCCGCCGGGATCAACGGCGTCGATCTGGGCGAAGCGCTGAACATCGGCACGCAGATCGCCCAGCAGGCGGAAAACCACGGCCACTGGATTGCCGGCGGGCGCATCGCCACCCGCATCAGTTGGGCGCGCACCTTGAGTGTCGACAGCGGCGACAAGGCGCTGTTTACCGACCTGCTTTACGAATTGATCGGCACCTCGGTGGCGTCCCAGGAATCGGTGGTGGTGTCGTTTGCCCTCGCGCAGCAAGTCGCGGTGGGTGAAATGAACGCCATCGAAGCCCTGTGCATGGCCGCCAGCCTCGGCGGCGACACCGACACCATCGCGGCGATTCTCGGCGCGATGCTCGGTGCGTGCCTGGGGATGCAGTGCTGGCCTGAGGCGATGATCGAACAGGTCAAGCAGGTTAACCGCCTGGACCTGGAACCCTTGGTCCAAGGCCTGCTCGAGCTGCGCTGAGCACCGCAGATCGAAAAATGTGGGAGCTGGCTTGCCTGCGATAGCGGTCGATCAGTTGATGAATCATCGACTGACACCACGCTATCGCAGGCAAGCCAGCTCCCACATTGATCCAGTCGAGTCAGGAAGACCGGCACACAGATTCAACTTGCCAACCTGCCACAACCACAAAAAAACAGGCATTAGGAGCACCTCACCATGAGTACGTCCTCTTCCGGCCAAAGCGCCGGGCAATTGGAAACACGCGGCATCGAGCCGGTCCCGGAAGGCGAGTGCAACGGCCATCCGCTGCAACTGTTCTGGGTCTGGTTTGCGGCCAACATCAGCATCCTCGGCTTGCCCCTGGGCGCGACCCTCGTAGCGTTTCGCGGTCTGGCGATCTGGCAGGCAATCATCGTGGCGATCCTCGGCGCCGCCGGCTCGTTTGCGGTGGTGGGCATCATCTCCATCGCCGGCCGTCGTGGCCGTGCACCGAGCCTGACCCTGTCCCGGGCGATCTTTGGCGTACGCGGCAATATCGGCCCGACCCTGGTGTCGCTGATGTCGCGCCTCGGCTGGGAAACCGTCAACACCACTACGGCTGCGTTCGTGCTGTTGTCGTTGTGCTCGATCCTGTTCAATTCGCCGGTTGCCGCCAAAAGCGCGCCGGCACTGACCCTGCTGTTCATCGGCATCTTCGTGCTGCTGACCCTCGCCGTGTCGGGCCTGGGCCATGCCACCTTGCTGGTGATCCAGAAGTGGGCCACCTACGTGTTCGGCGCACTGAATATCCTGGTGGGCGGTTTCCTCTGCGCCACCATCGACTGGAGCGCGGTATTCAACGCCACGCCTGCGCCGTTGAGCGCGATGATCATCGGCGTCGGCACCATGGCCGCCGGTACCGGTATCGGCTGGGCCAACGCCGGTGCCGACATGTCGCGCTACCAGCACCGCAGCGTCAAGGCCGTGCGCCTGGTGGCCTCCGCGGCATTCGGTGCGGGGATTCCGCTGGTGCTGTTGATCACCCTCGGCGGTTTGCTGTCGGTGGGCAACAACGACCTGGCGTCGGCCACTGACCCGATCATCGCGATCCGCGACATGCTGCCGACCTGGATGGCGGTGCCGTACCTGATCACCGCGTTTGGCGGGCTGTTGCTGTCGAATAACCTGTCGGTGTACTCGGCGGGCCTCACCACCTTGACCCTCGGCTTGAAGGTCAAGCGCGTACACGCGGTGATCGTCGACATCGTCGCGATCTTCGCCGGTTCGATCTACTTCATGCTGATCGCCGACAGTTTCTACGGCCCGTTCATCACCTTCATCTCGCTGCTGGCGGTACCGATCACCGCCTGGGTCGGGATCTTTGTGGTCGACCTGATCCATCGCCATTACTACAGCCCCAAAGACCTGCTGGACGTAACGCCAAGCAGCGCCTACTGGTATCGCGGCGGGGTTGAATGGCGTGCGTTCGGCGCCTGGGCGATTGCGATCGTGCTGGGCTTCAGCTTCACCACCATCGGCACCACGGCCGAGAACATCTGGTTCGCCGGTCCGCTGTCCGATTCGTGGCTGGGCCACAACGGCCTGGGCTGGATCGTCACCTTCCTGGTGGCCGGCGGGATTTATGCGGTACTGGGTGGCGCGGCTGATCGTCGCCCGGCTTTGGTAGAGAGCGCTAATGTCTAGATTGCTGCACAGCGGCCAGGTCATCGTCGACCTGGTCATGTCCCTCGACACATTGCCCGCCACCGGCGGCGATGTATTGGCCAACTCCGCCAGCTTCGAAGCCGGCGGCGGCTTCAACGTGATGGCCGCCGCTCGGCGCAACGGGTTGCCGGTGGTCTATCTGGGCCGCCATGGCACCGGCCGCTTCGGCGACCTGGCGCGCGCGGCGATGCAGGCCGAGGGCATTGAAATGGCCCTGGCCGCCAGCGACGACAAGGACACCGGCCTGTGTGTGTCCCTGACCGAAGCCACCACCGAGCGTACCTTCATTTCCCATATCGGCGCTGAGGGTGACTTGCTGGCGCAAGACCTGGCCAATGCGGTACCACGCGACGACGACTACGTGTACGTCAGCGGCTACAGCCTGTTGCTGGAAGGTAAGGCCCAGGCGTTGCTCGATTGGCTACTGGCATTGCCGCGCCAGATCACGGTGGTGTTCGATCCGGGCCCGCTGGTGAAGGCACCGGACTCGGCCTTGATGGTCGCCCTGTTGCCGCGTATCGATATCTGGACCAGCAACGGTCCGGAAGCGCTGGCCTTTACCGGCGCGAGCGATCTGGCGGGGGCATTGCTCAAGCTCAACGAGCACTTGCCCGCCGACACCTTGCTGGTGGTTCGCGATGGACCGAATGGCTGCTGGATCAGCCGTAATGGCCAGGCCGAGCATGTGCCGGGATTCAAGGTCAAGGCGGTGGACAGCAACGGTGCCGGCGATGCTCACGCCGGGGTGTTTATCGCCGGCCTGGCCAATGGTTTGGCGCCAGCTGTCGCGGCACGTCGCGCGAACGCGGCGGCGGCCTTGGCGGTCACGCGCTGGGGGCCGGCCACGTCACCGGGCACGGCTGAAGTGGATGCGTTGTTGAGCGAGGGCTGATTCGGCAGAATAGTCGCCATTCAGCACGGAGCAGCGTCATGACCCAGAACATCTACGATACCGAGGTTTTCTTCGAGGGCTACAGCAAAATGGGCCGCTCGGTAGAAGGCCTCGCCGGCGCGCCGGAGTGGCCGGCGTTGCAATCCATGCTGCCGCCCATGTCGGGATTGAAAGTGGTAGACCTGGGTTGCGGCTACGGCTGGTTCAGCCGCTGGGCCCGGGAGCAGGGCGCCGAGCAGGTGCTGGGGCTGGATGTCTCGCAAAAAATGCTGGCGCGGGCAAAGGAGATGACGTCCTCTTCGTCGATTACTTACGCCATCGCCGACCTGGAAAAACTCGACCTTCCGAATGCCGCTTTCGACCTGGCCTACAGCTCATTGGCGTTTCATTACATCGTCGATCTGAAAGGCCTGTTCGCGCGCATCCATCAAGCGTTGGTCCCGGGCGGGCGGTTGGTATTTTCCATCGAGCATCCGATCTTCATGGCGCCACGGCAGCCGGGCTGGCTGATTGATGAGCAAGGGCGCAAGAGCTGGCCGGTGGACAGCTACCAGTTGCAAGGACCACGGGTGACAAACTGGCTGGCGGAGGGTGTCATCAAGCAACATCGCACCGTGGGCACGTTGCTGACGCTGTTGATCCAGGCGGGGTTTACCCTGACTCATGTCGACGAGTGGGGCCCGAGCGATGCGGACCTGAAGGCCCGTCCTGCACTGGCAGAAGAGCTTGAACGCCCAATGATGCTACTGGTGGCCGCCCACCGCTGATTCCGTGGCTGCAA